>CAIWCL010000102.1 GCA_903911205.1 uncultured bacterium | reverse complement strand
GGTGTCTCGCAGTCCTCTTCGCGGTTCTCTTCGCGGTTCTGTTGAGGCTCGTCTCGAACGCGCGTCGCGCACTCGTGCAAACCTCATCTTGCATCACTTCACAACAACGTCGCGGCACTCCCGCCTCACGCGCGATAGGTCGCCGCGCGCACCGCTTCGCAAATCTTGCGAACGTTCGGCAAGTACTCCTGCTCGAGCTTCGACGAGTACGGCGTCGGCACGTCGTCCGAGTGGACGCGGTAGACGAAGTTGTCGAGATCATCGAAGCAGTGCTTGTGGATGAGCGCTGCGAGTTCGCCGCCTGGCGACGAGAAGCTCCACGACTGATCCACGACCACCGCGCAGTTCGTCTTGCGCACGCTCGCAACCACCGTCGGCATATCAAGCGGACGAATCGTGCGAAGATCGATCACCTCGCACGAGATGCCTTCCTTCGCGAGAATTTCCGCCGCTTCGAGGCAGAAGTTGACTGGACGCCCCCACGAGCAGAGCGTGCAGTCGGTGCCCCGGCGGCGCACGGCCGCATGACCGAACGGAATGAGATACTCGCCCTCGGGCACATGGCCCTTGCTGCCGAGCATGCGCTCGCTCTCGAGGAAGAACACCGGATCGTCGTCGCGAATCGCGGTCTTCATCAGGCCCTTCGCATCGGCGGGGCACGATGGGATCACGATCTTGACGCCGGGGACGTTCGAGTAGAGGCCTTCGACGCACCAAGAGTGCGTCGAGCCGAGCTGTCCACCTGCGCCGTCGTTGCCGCGGAAGACGATGGGGCAACCCCACTGACCACCCGACATGTAGAGCATCTTCGGTGCGTTGTTCAAGATCGGGTCGGCCGCGACAAGCGAGAACGACCACGACATGAATTCGCAGATCGGACGGAGGCCGATCATGGCCGCGCCAATCGCCATGCCTGCAAAGCCAGACTCCGAGATCGGCGTGTCGATGATGCGACGCTCACCGAACTCGGCAAGCATGCCCTTCGACACTTTGTACGCGCCGTCGTACTGCGCGACTTCTTCGCCGAGCAGGAACACGCGCTTATCGCGGCGCATTTCTTCGCTCATCGCTTCGCGGATCGCGTCGCGGAATTCGATCTCGCGGGTTGGACCGCCGAGAGTTTCCGGCTCACGAAAGTCGGGGTTCGACACAACAGCATTCGACATGAGGGCGCTCACAGGAGGCCTTCCTTTCCATTCGTCGCGCGGAAGCTGCAGACGTTGGTCGCGCCTCCGGTGAAATCAGGTTGCGAGGAGCCGGGGAAGCGTCCCCAAGGCTCGACAAACACGTCGGTGTAGAGATCCGACATTGGCGGCTCAGGCGACTCGTTCGAGAACTGAATCGCGTCGCGCACTTCTTCGCGGCACGAAGCCATGATCGACTTGATCGTTTCGTCGGTGATCACGCCGTGATCGAGCAACGCGCGCTCGTACTTCCCGATCGGATCGTTCAATTCGTGACGCTCTTCTTCTTCGCGCGTGCGGTACTTACGCGGGTCGGACATCGAGTGACCCTTGTAGCGGTAGCACTTCATGTCGACGAACGCGGGGCGCGAATTCGCGCGGCACCACTCGGCGAGTTCGTGCATGTCGTGATAGACGGCGAGCATGTCCATGCCGTCGATCGTCGCTTCCTTCAAGCCGTGCGCGCGGCCCTTGATCGTGAGGTCATGGCTCATGGTCGTACCGCGATGAATCGCAGTACCCATCGAGTACCCATTATTCTCGACGATGAAAATCACCGGAAGATCGAACAGGCCCGCGAGGTTCATCGCCTCGTAGAACGCGCCTTGATTCACAGCCCCGTCACCGAGAAACGCGAGCGTTACGCGGCGGTTCTTGCCGCCGTTGATGACTTCATCTTCGTACTTCGTGCCGAACGCGAGGCCCGCACCCAGCGGCGTCTGCGCGCCGACGATGCCGTGACCACCGAAGAGATTGTTCGGGCGATCGAACATGTGCATCGAACCACCCTTGCCCTTCGCGCAACCGCCAACCTTGCCGTACATCTCGGCCATGCATGCGCGCGATGTCATGCCGCGTGCAAGCGCGTGGCCGTGATCGCGGTACGCGGTCACGATCGGATCTTCGTGCTTCATCGCGGCAGTGCAGCCGACGGCGACGGCTTCCTGCCCGATGTAGACGTGACAAAAGCCACCGATCTTCTTCTCTTGGTAGCTCTGCATGCAGCGCACTTCAAACTCACGGATGAGGTGCATTTGGCGAAGCCACGAGACAAGCGTCTCGGCGGGAAGGCTGGGAAGCTTCCTCGGTTGGCTGGTGACCGGGGTGGTAGATGAGGTCGAGATCGACATGGTGAGGGGAGCCCGCACGAAATTCCGCATGAAGTTCCGCACTATCTCCGCACGTGTGCGAGTCTTGGCAAACGCCGGACCGACACCCTGCGGACAGCGCCACGGCACAACCGAGCGCTTGCAACACAACCACCGCGAACGGTGGCGAGTCCGGCATTTATAACCGATTTGGCGGTGCTTCGGCAAGGCTTCGCCCGCCGAAGCAGCTTGCCATGCCACTGCACAAAGAACGACGGCGCCGTGATTTACGGCGCCGTCGCATGGGTTCTATGAGAACTCAACCGTGATTCGAACCATCATTCGAACTGCAATCGACTCAACCGCCCTTGGTCGCTTCAGCGCCAGCGGGCTTGTCGGTTGCGGCAGCCTGTGCCGCCGCCTCGAATTCCTTCAGCGTCTTCGCCTCGAGGATGAGAAGTGCCAATTCGAGCTGCGGGTCGAGGCCCTTCGTGAGGAGATCTTGCACGTCTGGACGCGGCTTCTGCTCGTCAGCGGCCTTCCACTCCTCGATCACGTCTGCGTCTTGGCGCAAGACCAGCGACTTCTCGATCTGCTCCGGCGTCATCTTCACGACGAGGTCGGGATTCACACCCCAATCCGTCGCGCCCGGCTTCTTATGCACGAGCCGCTGTTCCACTTCGCCCGGTCCCGGTGCGAGGTAGTAGTACTGCGTCGTCAACTTGAGGCTTGCGTTCTCGCCGTCGCCAGGGCCGCTCACATCATGCACGGTCTGCACCGAACCCTTGCCGAAGCTGCGATCACCGAGCACCACCGCGCGGTCGTGCGCCTTCAAGCAACCCGAGACGATTTCGCTCGCGCTCGCGGATCCTTGATTGACAAGCACGACGAGCGGCAGGTCCTTCAGAACCGCGCGACCAGGCTCCGCGCCCTTCTGGTAACGAACGCGACCGTTGCGATCTTTGCAACTCACGATCATGCCGCGATCAACGAACGCATTGGAGAACTGCTCCGCGCTCGTCAAGAGGCCGCCCGGATTGTGGCGAAGATCGAGGATCAGCCCGTTGAGCGGACGCTCGGCGCGCATCTCACGAATCGCCTTCAAGAAGTCGTCGAAACTATCGGCGTTGAAGCCAGTCAGTCGCACGTAGCCGATGCCTGAATCGGGCGAGATGAACCAATCCCACACGGGTTGGCCCTTGCCATCAAGCGCCTTCTTCCACCAACCGTTGACGGAACGGATCTTGATCTGTTCGCGCACGAGTTTGAGATCAATCGGCTCTTCCGCGCCCTCGCGCTTCACTGAGAGCGTGACGGTCTGACCTGCAGGACCGGTGATCGAGTCGACGGCCTTATTGAGCGTCCAACCGACCGTAGCCTTGCCGTCGACGCCGACAATGCGGTCGTCGCTCTTCACACCTGATCGCGCGGCTGGGCTTCCTTCGAGCGGGTTCACCACTTGAATATCACGCTTGTCGTCGTGGCGGATGAGAATCCCGACGCCAACGAAGTTACCGCGAATGGTTTGCTCGAAGCGGCGAAGTTGATCGGGCCAAATGATCTGCGTGTATTCGTCCTCGAATCGCTTGGAAAGTTCTTCCAATGCGCCGTCGCCGAACTCGCGAATGATGACTTCGTCCGGCAATGCGGGGCCCGCAGCGTTTGCAGCGAGCAAATCGCGCATGACTTCGCGGTACTGCGGTTCGGCGATCGCCGTGCGATCCATCGCGGCGAGTGATTCCTTCGCGCGGTTCGCAGCCTTCACAAGGACTGCTGCCTTCTCGGGATCGGCGAGTCCTGCGAAGTTCTCGCGCAACGTCGGCGTCGTCGCGAGGACGCGCACGGCGTCGATACCGCCCGAGATCAGCGGTTCCCAACCACCTGCCGAAATGTGCGCTTCCGCGGCCTGCTCTAGCGCCGCGGTCAACATGCCGCGCGAAATGCCGTCGAGTGCTTCTTTCCAATCTTCGGCGAAGGCTTCGTTGAATTCGGGCAGCGGCTTCGACGGATCGAAGCGCTTGGCGTACTCCGAGCGGAGACGCCAGAGTTCGCGCGGAGCGTACTGCGCGAGGAGCATGATGCGCTTGTTGACTTCGTCGAGCTGCGCGTCGTAACCACGGAACGCCGCTGCGTCGCCCGACTCTTCAAAGAGCGTGCGCATGCGGAAGAGAATCTCTTGCGCGACAAGCCAATCGCCATCCTTCTGTGCCGTCGCTTCGGCGGTCTCGGCCTTCGCGAAGAGTTCGCGCATTTCAGGAAGATCGAGCGCAGCGGTCCAGTTGTCGGAGAGCGTTTGCAGCTTGACGGCGGCGGTCAGCGCCTTGGTCGTTTCGCCCTTGGCCACCGCTTCCTTCATCTCCTCAAGCGCCTTCGAACGATCGGCGTCGCGGACCTTTGTGCCCTCATCGACGTGCGCTGCGCGGACGGCGATGAAATCACGCAAGCGCTTCGCTTCGACGGCCGCAACCGAGGGCGGCACGTCCGCGAGCGCCTTCTCGACCGTGTCAAGATCGCCGGACTTCGCGGCGCTCCACACCATGTCCGACCAGCGCGCGATATCGACGGTGTCGACCGGACGCGCGGCAATCTGCGGCGCGGCTGGCGTTTCGGCTGCGGCGGGCGCGGCAGTGGTGGCGGGTGGAACGAACGTCGCCGAAGCGACCCCGGCGGCAGCGAAGCCGCTCATCAACGCCACGCCGACAAGAACGACTGCGGGCCGGCGAATGCTTCGGAAGAACGTGTTTCGACTCAACTGCATGGGGACTCCATCTGTTTCGGCTGCTGTTTCGGCTGTCGGGCAGAGGCGAGGCGCGTGCGGTTGCTCGCGCTTCCTCCACATTCCTGGCGGGACTGGTCTCGACCTTTTGGTCAACCTTTTGCTGACCTTCTGGGCGAATGCTCTGGCGACTTTTCTCGCGAAACTCCTGCGGTCGGAACTTGGAAAAACCTCGTTCAGACCTCCTCAACCGCCATTCGGAGATTCGCCTCCAAAAGGCTTTGCCAACTCTCGCACTTCGACCGTTCGCCCCAGTGAGTTCAAAGTGTCTCACAAACTTGGCGAAGCCGGGGCGCTCGTGTACCGTTTCTATCGGTCGTCGGTGCAAAACCCAACGAGCAATCGACAGAACTCTTCTGCGTGGAACGCCAAACATGTCGACGAACTCCGACCCCGACACGCACGGGCCACCCTCCCCCGACGGTACGCCTCGACCCACACCCCCGTCGCCGTCGCGGCCAGTTCGTCCTCGCGAACTCGACCGAGTCGCTCCGAACGCGGAGCTCGACGCGCCCGCAGATCTGGCGGAAGGATCGACTGCGAACGAACTTGCACCAAAGTTGACTGCGCCTCACGTCATCGCCAATGACCCCGTCGTCTTCGAGATCGTGCCCGAGGATCCCGCGCCGACGCGGCCGTCACGTCCGTCAAGTCCGTCAAGTTCATCAAACCCGTCGACTCCCGCACCCGCGGATCCGATCAACCCCGCAACGCCGAGTCTCCCTCGAGCGAACGATACGACCGCGGAATCCGACCCACCCTGCCCGTGCGAAGTCTGCGGATACGACCTTCGAGGCTCGCGTGGTCGCCCGGCGTGCCCCGAATGCGGCACGCCCATTCCTCGAACACGCAAGATCCCGATGGCGCGCGGCGAACAGATGCAAATGCGCGCGGATGTCGTGCGCATTTGGAACTCGCTTGCGTTCCTCTCGCTCGTTCCGATTGCGCTCCTCTCGCCCGTGCCATGTCTCCCGTGTTTCGGCATCGTTGCGGCGGTTGCCCTCGCAACGGCCCCGGGCTTCCGCCTCGCGGCGATCCGAAATCTCGACATCCTCCCGGGTTCCCTCCGCGATGGCGTACGCCGCGAGCGTGCACGATTCAAACAGACGCAACTCATCGAAGGCTCGGTCGCGCTTCTCATCTGTGTCTATGCCGCCCTCGCCACCTTCGCGTGGATTCCAGCGAAGTTCATCATGCTCTATCGCGCGCTCATCCTCGCGTGGTGGTGTATCGCCTGCGCGGGCCTTGTCGCACAACTTGCGTACGCCGAAGCGCTCCGCAATCGCGCCGACGCCGCGGACCCCGAATCCGCGCAACAGGCTGCGAAGGCGAAGCGCACAATCCGAGTGGCGTTCGCCATCGCGGTGACGGCGGCGTTCATCTCCTTCGGTGCGGGCATCGCGAGCGGCACCGTCAGTTACGGACTTTCCATAGCCGCGGCTGTGCTACTCGCCGTCGCGAGTGCTGTCTTCATCCTCGCCGCGTTCGTGGTTCGCAGTCACGCGGAAGCGACAGGCGAAGCGCTGTACTCAAGTCCGGCACTTGCGAAAGCAGTTGCAACCAAGACCATCGTGGAGAGTGACGAGCGTCCGCCATCGCTCCCACCCGACTGGAAACCTCCGCCGCCCCCGTCGCCAAAAACGCCGGAGGACGATGAGCCAATTCCACTCGCGTAGGTTCGTCGAGTTTCGACGCTCAACCCTGCTCGCCGAACGCTTTTTCCGCCAGATCAATCGCGCGACCGAGCGCCGACGCTTTGTTGATCGTCTCTTGCCACTCTGCCGCCGGATCACTGTCGAGGACGACACCTGCACCCGCCTGGAGATGCACTGTCCACGGTGCTTGTGCGCCATCGGGTACTGGAATCACCATCGTGCGAAGCGCGAGCGCGATATCCATGTCACCTGAGTAACCAATCGCGCCGATCCCGCCGGAATAGGGCCCGCGCCGCGTCGGCTCAAGTTCGTCAATGATTTCGATCGCGCGGACCTTCGGCGCGCCCGAGACGGTGCCGACTGGAAGCGTCGCGCGCAGCGCATCGAATGCATCGCACTCGGCGCGCAGACGCCCCGTCACCGTCGACGAGATGTGCATCACGTGGCTATAGCGTTCGACCTCCATGCAGCGCTCGATCACGATCGAACCCGTCTCACACACGCGACCGATGTCATTGCGACCGAGATCGACGAGCATGACGTGCTCGGCGCGTTCTTTGTCGTCCGCAAGAAGCTCGGCTTCGAGTCGCGCATCGTCTGCCGCGGTCTGACCGCGCGGACGCGTTCCTGCGAGCGGACGATTGGTGACGACGCCATCGTGCACGCGGCACAGAATCTCCGGGCTTGACGCGACCAGAATCGCGCCCTCTCCTTGGAGGTAGATCTGATAGGGACTCGGATTGACCACGCGAAGGGCGCGATAGAGGTCGAACGGATCGACCTCCGTCCTTCGCTCGAGGCGCTGCGAAAGCACGACTTGGAACGCGTCCCCCGCACGAATGTACTCCTGTGCTCGACGCACCAGGCTCTCGAACTCGGCACGCGTCATGTTCGATGCAGGCACTTCCGGACGGCGCGCAAGATCCATGTCGATTGCGCCATGCGCGAGCCGCGGTCCGTCGGCCGCAAGCTGCGCCTCGAGCGCGTCGAGACGATCGACGAGCGACGCGAAAGCCCGCTCCTTCGTCGGAAATTCGTCGATCCGCGCGGAGACAATCGCGTGCAGCGTCTTTGACACGTGATCGAACACGACCACGTCTTGATACAGCCCAAAGTGCAGATCAGGAATACCGCGATCGTCGCGCGGTGCCTTCTCGAAGGAGAGTTTCTCCGGTTCGAGGTAGCGAACGCTGTCGAAACTCGCGAACCCAACAAAGCCGCCCGTGAACGCTGCGGGCAACTTCAACGACGCGAGCGCCTCGCGTGATGCAGGTCGATATGGCGCCGCGAGTTCGCGCAAGGTCGCGAGTGGGTCGCGACCACCGTCCGCTGCACCAATCGTGCGCCGGGTACATCGACGATGGTCGACGACGGTGGTCGTGAATCCTCGCGAGGAAAGTTCGAGCACCGGACGCGCACCAAGAATCGAATGCCGTCCCACGTTCGCGCCGTTTTCAACCGATTCGAACAGGAAACTTGGTGCGGTTCGCTCGTCAGGAAGCACAAGCCGTCGATACGCGAGGACGGGCGTCAACTGGTCGCTCATCAGCCTGCGAGAGAGGATGACGAGCGGCCCTTCCGCCGACTGCCGTTCAAAGGATTCCTTCAGTTCTTGCACGCGCGGAAGCGTAACCGATCACGCCTCGCGGCTACCATCGACGCCCATGCCGATGGCGACGAACACGATGAACGACCGCGCACCGAGCGCAGCAACCATGGCGCCCGCAGCGCGCCTTTCGGCGATCAAGAAGACCTACTTCAAACCGGACGGCTCTGTGCTCGTCGAGGCATTGAAGAGCCTCGACCTCGTCATTCCGCGCGGCGAGTACATCGCGATCATGGGCGCATCGGGCTCCGGGAAGTCGACGCTGATGAACATCCTCGGCTGTCTCGATCGCCCGACAAGCGGGCGTTACGAACTCGATGGCGCTGCGGTCGAGAGCCTCAGCGACGACGAACTCTCGCGTGTGCGAGGGCAGAAGATCGGATTCGTCTTTCAAGCGTTCAACCTGATCTCTGAACTTTCGAT
This sequence comes from uncultured bacterium, assembly GCA_903911205.1. Lineage (GTDB taxonomy): Bacteria > Planctomycetota > Phycisphaerae > Phycisphaerales > SM1A02 > QWPT01. The sequence continues at coordinate 4,701 of CAIWCL010000102.1, read as the reverse complement.
CGCGGAGAACGTCGAGGTGCCGCTGCTCTACCAAGGTATTCCCGCGTCGGAGCGCCGCGACCGCGCAGTCGAGGCGTTACGGCTCGTGGGACTTGAGAACCGACTGCACCACCGACCGCGCGAGCTCTCGGGTGGCCAACAGCAGCGCTCGGCGATTGCGCGCGCGCTTGTAGGCAAGCCCGCGATTCTCATGGCCGACGAGCCCACAGGAAACCTCGACTCATCGACGGGCAGTGCGATCCTTGAGACGTTTGAAGAACTGCACGCGAAGGGCCTCACGCTCATCATGGTGACCCACGACGACCGTATCGCCGATCGATGCCAACGCGTCGTCCGATTGAAAGACGGCGAACTCGAACTTGATCGCGACGGCGGCGGGCGGCGCAAACGCCCGGAGCTTGTTCCGTGAAGAGCACGCAGCCCGGCGGCGCGTGGCTTCGCGTCGAGGACCACGCGCGCGTGGTTGGAATTGATCCGGGAACGCGGATCGCAGGCTACGCCGTCGTTGACTTTGATCGGCGGGGCGATGCGGCGATTGTCGATGCCGGAGTCTTTCGCCTCGATGCCGACGCGTCGCTCGCGACGCGAATTCGACAGTTGTTTGAAGATATCACCGCGCTCATCGACGAACACGCGCCGACACACATGGCACTCGAAGCCGTGTTCTCGCACACCGACCACGCGCGGACTGCGATTCAGATGGCGCATGGCCGCGGGGTCGTGCTCCTTGCTGCGGAATTGCGAGGCATTCCCGTTGCCGAACTTCCGCCCGCGGAAGTGAAGCGCGCACTCACGGGAAATGGCAACGCATCGAAAGCGCAAATGCAGCACGCCGTCATGACCCAATGTCAACTCGCAACGCTGCCGGAACCGCCCGACGTCGCTGATGCCATTGGTATCGCGCTCTGTGGCGGTCGCCGATTGAGGGGGCTGGCATGATCGATCTTCGTCGATGGATGAACCGTGCACTCGCACCGTTCGCTCTTTCGGTGTTGAGTTCCGCGTGCGTCGTTGGCTGCGTCAACCCGCCGTCAGCGACCCGACCACCCGTGGAAACGAACTGCGACGAACGCCCTCCAGCGGATATCAACGTGGATACCAGCGCGTCTTCCACCGAAAGCGCGGCAACGTCGAAGACGCCCGTTGCGCCAACTCCATCCGAGATTGGAAGTACCGACGTTCCAAGTGCTGAAGCGCCGAGTGCAAAGACGCCGAATGCCGAGACGCCGAGTATCGAGGCGCCGAGTGCCAACGCCTGGATCGAAGTGACACCCCAGATTCGCGTCGACCGAACGCGCGGCGTCATCGAATGCCGCGTGGTGTCTGTCCTCGAAGTTGGATTCCTCGAGCAATATGTGTGCTCGGTCGGCACGCGCGAACACGAGTCGCTCTTCGCGTTCGAAGGGAAAGCGAGCGAACTCCATGCGGCGCTCCTTCTTGTCGGCTGTCGTGCGGGGCAACCGGGCAGTTGGCGTGAGGCGCCTCCGGTTGAACAATCAACAAATCCGCCAACGGAAAACCAACGCTTCGTGGCTGTTCCACCAACCGGAGAGCCGCTCGAACTTTCGATCGAGCTGCCCGACGGCTCGCGACAGCCACTCACCTATTTCGTGCGAGCTTCGCCCGTCGGTCAACCAACGAACTCGACCAATCAAACTGAGCTCATACCGCCACGCCGTTTCGTTTTCGCGGGCTCCCGGTTTCGAACCGACCAACGCACGGGAGCTGAGCGATACATCGCGGACGGCTCCGGTTCCATCGTTGGACTGGTGACATTCGGAGACGAGACCATCGCTGCTGAGGATGTCATCCCTGATCAGGTTTCGGCCGCCGAACCCGTGTGGGAAGCGTTCACCGAACGCATGCCGAAGCCGGGAACCCGGCTCACGCTTCGCATCGAACGGGCTCGTCGGACGACGCAACCGCGTCGGTCACCCCGGTCTTCGCGGTTGCTTCGGACTTCGCGGTCACCCCGGTCTTCGCGGTTGCTTCGGACCAGCGCAACTCGTTGCGGTGCCAAGGCATGGCGAAATAAAAAGGCCCGGCCGAGACAGAGCCTCAGGCCGAGCCCTTCCGGGGGCAGAATGTTGGGTAGGTATTTACCTACCTCCCTTACTGTAACTCCAGCATCGGATCAGTCCAAGGCGTTCCTTGCGAAATCCCTAAGGAAAGTCAACAGTCTCCAACCTGTTGGTTCCGCGAAGTGCAGCCAGAACTTGGCATCGCCCCTTGGCCCGATCACGCAAGTCCCTAAACATTCTGGTTTTGTGACACGATTCAACCGACCAAGCGGTCGCGGTGGCGAGGCCACACCGAAGGATGGCTTTCGATGCATCTCTTGACCCGCGTCGTCCGCGTTCCACTCTCCGCGACGCCGTTCCAACACGGCTCTAACGGGCTCGTTGGCTCGTCCGCTGCAGGGTTGGCTGGGATCGGTGAGTTTCACGTGGCATGTCGGGGCGAGTTGCTCGAATCTGGCTACCTCGTCGACATCACGGTGATCGACCGCGCGGTTCGAGCGGTGCTCCCCCCTCGTCTGGCTGCAGCGCTTCGCGAAGAGTTGCGGACCGGCAGCGCATCGGATGTTGTTGTCGTCCTTCGCGACGCATGCAGCGAACTCGCCAAACTCCTCCCCGCGCCTCTCGCAGTCCTCGCGTTTCGTCCGTCACCATTTCTCGAGACGAGACTTGAGTTCGTAACGATCGAAACCGACGGCCCGGTCGGTTCGCCTCTGCCCCCCACGTTTGAAAGCTCCGCGCCATTCACCGATCGAACAACCTCCATGACGCCCAACGCACGCACGAATGCTGACCTTCAAACTCCGCTCCGAGCCGCCCCGCGCGTCATCCTTCGCGAGACCTTTGAGTTTGCCGCGTCCCATCGGCTGCACCTCGCCGCGCGCACGGATGCGGACAACCGGGCACTCTTCGGGAAGTGCAACAACCCGAATGGACACGGCCACAACTACCGCATCGCCGTCTCGATCGAAGTCGATGCGGATGCGCCGACGGATGTTCGGCCCGGATTCGCGGCGTTGGAACGAATCGTCGAAACCGAGATCATGTCTCGATTCGATCACAAGCATCTCAATCTCGACTGCCCGGAATTCGCCAACACGAACCCCTCGGTCGAGAACATCGCCCGCATCTGCTTCGAAATCTTGACCGGCCCGTGTGCGGCGGTCGGCGGCCGACTCCGAGATGTTGAGGTTTGGGAGACCGACAAGACAAGTTGCCGATACCCGGCGTGAGGCCCGACCCATCCGCTGGATGTCGACCCCGCCCACCTTCGTTGTGTCTGTCGTGTTTTGTTGTGTTGTGTTCCGTTCCATTTCGCTCCGTCGCTCGCTCGACCAATCGCCACTCGAACTGAGACATTGGAAATGAATCAACTTCTTCGCGCGCCGCTCGTTCTCCTTTCCCTCACGCTCGTTGTTGTTGCTGGTGGCGTACAAGCCCAGACGATCCGCCCGGTCGCACCGCCTACGTCGATCACACCTCCCGCGACATCGCCCACCGCGGCTCCGACCGCTCCACTTCCTGCGCCACTTTCGGTGGCTGAGCAGCGCTTCCGCGACCTCTCGACTCGCGCTCGCGCGCAGGGCGTGATTGATGAAGGGCTGCGAACCGAACTTCGCTCGCTCTCTGTCCTTCTGGAAAGCGATCTCGCCGCGCCGACCACCGCGCGCGATGTGGCACTTCGACTGCTTGCCGCGCGCGTCCAGTGTGCCATCTGGCTCGAAGACAACGCGGCGATCGACGCAACATTCAGCCGCCTCAGCGCGATGAATCCAACGTCTGAGGCGACCGCGATCGCGTGGGCTCGCGAACTCATCGCGATGGCCCAGTTCGAGCGCGCAGCGCAACTCCTCCAAGCCCGCGAATTCACGACGCGCGCGATCGACGCGAAAATCGCTCTCGGCGACGCGCTCACTGGGCTGCATCGGTTCGATGAAGCGCAAGCAGCCTTCAATACCGCCCCGGGTGGGCGAACAGCCGCACATCAAAAGTTGATCACCGACGGCACCTACCGCACGCAATCGTTGCGCGAGTTGTTTGAGAGGGAACTCGTCGCGATGGATCGCGATCAGACGCGGAACGACCTCCCGATTGTGCAACTGATGACATCACAGGGCCCGATCGAGATCGAACTCTTCGAGGAGCAAGCCCCAAACACCGTCGGCAACTTCATCGAACACGTGGAGGCGGGACACTACGACGGCACAACGTTCCATCGGATCCTGCGCGGTCTCGGCATCCAAGGCGGTGATCCAGCGACCGCAGAAGGCGCGGCGGGTGGAAAGTCGACGGGAGGCTGGACGATTCCCGACGAATGCGATCGCCCTGATCGTCGTGCGCCGCTTGCGGGTCGGCTCATCATGGCAAAGCAAAGTCCGACAACCGGCGCGCGCGAGGTACCGGCGCCGCACTCTGCAGGCGCCCAGTTCGTGATCCTCTTCACGCCGCTCGATGAACTCGATGGAAAGTACACCGTCTTCGGCCGCGTGACGGACGGCTTCGATGTTGCGCGCGCGCTCACCGCCGATGACACCATCGCATCGGCGCGCGTCCTTCGAAAGCGCGAACACGAATACAAAGGCGTGCGGTTCTCTGACGCCACGGCGGGCAACTTCGTGATGCCACGCACCGTCGCAGAAGGCGGGAATCGTGCGTCGGTTGCGCCAGGAACAACGCCCGGCGC
>CAIWCL010000101.1 GCA_903911205.1 uncultured bacterium | reverse complement strand
GACCTGCGGCGTCATCCACGCCAAAGCGAGCGAAAGCGAAGCGAGTCGCGAGCGCTCAGATTTACGTCAGCCGCCGCCAAAACGCTTGCGCACGTCGCCGAGGAATCGCACGATTTGCCCTTGTTCGACAGGGGTTGAGGCCTTTTCGACGTCGCTCGCCCAGAAGTCGAGAAATCTCATCGCCCCGTCCTCGGTCAGGCTCGGCATTCGATCGGCGGGCCTTTCTGCAGCGCGCTCACGGCCGCGTTCGCCTTCACGACGAATGTCGTCGAGTCGCTCGTCATCGGGCTTCTCGCTGTCCTTTCCTGTCGCGATGCGCTCGCCCGTCTTGAGCCACTTCACCATCCAGTCGTCGATGTACTTGCCGCGGTCTTTTTCAGAGACCTTGAAGTAATCGGCCGCGCCTTGCGCAAGGATGTCCTTCGCGAGCACGCGAGCATTCTGCGTCGCTTGTTCGCGCGCAGGCCCAGACAAGCCTGCGAGAAACGCTGCCATCAACGCACTCTCTGCTTGATCACCTGCGCGGAATCGATCCGCCAATTCCATCAAGAACCGAATGCGTTCCTCGACGGGAAGCTTCGAAAAGTCATCGAGGGCGAAGTAGCCAAGCACGTCGTCGACCGGCGAATCGAAGATCGAAGGTGGCGGACGAAAACGAACCTCAACCCACCAATACACGCCAGACGCCAGCGCTCCGGCGAGAAGCAGTCCGCCCGCGCCGCGCTTCAGTTCTCGACGGCGATTCTCCCAGAGATCAACAAGTGACTCGTCGAGTTTGTCGCGAAATTCAGTGATCGATCCAAGCATCGTTGCTCCTGTGCGGGTCAACCGCCTTCGCTGCCATCACCTTCGTCAACGCCCAAATCGCGCATGATCGTCACACTTCCATCGATGTACACCGCGTTGCGCGGATTGCGATCACCAATCTTGTGTCGATCCTGGCTGTCATTCAGAATGGGAAATCCCATCGGACTTCGGTCGTAGAGCACACCGACAAGCCGCGCTTCCGCTTCGTTGCGCATGCGCTCACGTTGACGCGGCGTCAGCGACATATCACCAAGGGTTGACGCCATCAGTGCCGCAACCGGAATCTGCACCTGCGGCGTGTATCGCAAGAGTCCTGGCATGTAGACGTAACTCGTCCCTGCTGCGATCGAGCCGTCCTCGTCATCGTCGCCTGGGCAGAACCAACACTTGTTGTCGGTGCCGATGGTTTTCCCGAGCACTGCGACGAGACCACCTTGTGGCCCCTCTGGGGTCGAGGCCGGGAGGAAGTCGCACATCGGAAGCTGTCCCTTGATCGTCGATCGATACATATCGAACGCGGTGAAGAGTTGCCGCAGGTTCGATTGACACGCGACCGATTGCGCTTCCTTGCGGATCCCTGACACCGTCGGCACGATCAGCGACATCAAGATGCCGATGACGCCAATCACAGCGAGCATTTCCACGATGGTGAGGCCACGCCGTGCTCGGCGCTTCCATGCGGAACGTTCTTGATCGAGGCGGGAGAATTCGTCGAGATTCGACATGGTGCGTGGTTCGCTCAAACGAGCGATGCGATGCATCGCATGGTACGGAACGAGCGTTCTCGCGCCAAGAACTCGCCGATTTCCCGGCCGAAGTCCAATATCGAACCGCGAGACGGCGCGTCACGCCGAGAACATAGCCTCGATAAATCGATCAGCATCGAAGGGGGCGACGTCTTCCGGGCGCTCTCCGACCCCAACGAGTTTGACGGGTACCGCGAGTTCCTCGCGGATCGCGACCACGATGCCGCCACGCGCGGTACCGTCGAGTTTCGCGAGGAAAATCCCGGTCACGCCCGCTGCCGCCGCAAAGAGCCTCGCCTGTTGCACCGCGTTCTGACCGCTTGTCGCATCGAGGACGAGGAGCACTTCATGCGGCGCGCCGGGAATCTTCTTCGCAAGGACATTCCGAATCTTGGTCAGCTCGCGCATCAGATTGTCTTGCGTATGAAGCCGACCCGCCGTGTCGACAAGGAGCACATCCGAGCCGCGCGCGAGCGCTGCGTCCGCCGCGTCAAAGGCAACGGCCGCTGGATCTGCGCCTGCTTTCCCCTTCACGATGTCGATCCCGAGGCGACGGCTCCACTCTTCCAATTGCGCGACAGCGCCTGCGCGGAAGGTATCGGCCGCCGCGAGGAGCACCGTGCGCCCTTCGTCTTTCAAACTCTTGGCAATCTTCGCGACACTTGTTGTCTTCCCGACGCCGTTCACACCAACAACGAGCACGACCGTTGGCTTGGTCGGTGCAACTGCGATGGCACGCGCGCCCGAGTCCGCCACGGCAGGCCAACGAGATTTCAGGCTCTTTTTCAGGTATTCCAGCGCATCTTCGCCGCGGGAAACAGTGCCTGAGCGAAACTCCTTGCGCAGTCCTTCCACGAGTTCTCGCGCAGCCTTGACGCCGACATCTGCGGCGATCAAACGCGTTTCGATCTCGTCGATGAGCTCCTCACTCAGCGTTCGCCCAAGCAACAGCGATCGGAACTGCGAACCCACCACTTCGGCGGTCTTCGCGAGTCCTTTCTTGATCGCTTCGAAGGCGTTCCGGAAGAAACCCATAGCAAACTCCACTCTGCTTCAAGTTGAAAGGTGTGCGCGAAACTAGGCGCGCGCCTTCGCAGCGCGATCGAGCACCGCGTTCACGAAAGCCCCGGATTTCTCGGTTGAAAACGTCTTCGCAAGTTCGACCGCTTCATCGATCGCGAGCGCGACAGAGTCGCCGCCGTGGGTGAACGCGTACCAGCCCAGACGAAGCACATTGCGATCGACGATCGGTTGACGGTGTACCGGCCATTCCGCGGTAAACGGCTTCACCGCGCGATCGGCGTCGAGTCGGTGCTCCCACACGAGGCTTGCGAAATCGAGACCGGATTGAATCGCTTCTGCTCGCGCGGCAGCAATCTCAGGGTCCCGCGCCTCAACGCGTGCGGCAGCGACCGTGAGATCAGGGAGTTCGCCCGATTCGTCAAGTTCGCTCGCACTCTCGAGCGCATCGCGCACGGCGTCGAGGTCGCCCGCGAGGCCGGAATCGAACTGGTACAGCGCCATCAGCGCGTAACGCCGCTCTGCGCGGACAGAACCCTTCTTGACGCGACCACTCACGCTGGCCTCCCCAGTGGAATCTTGCGGACGCGCGCGACGGCCTGCGCTGCGACGATCGCAGCCACCATCGCCTCGACACCCTTGTTGCCCTTCGAGCCACCGGCGCGTGCCTCGGCTTGTTCGATCGTCTGGCACGTCAAGACGCCAAACGCCACGGGCTTTCCGCCGCGTGCCGTGATTGCCGCGAGGCCGTTCGCAACCGCTTCGCAGATGTAGCGGTCGTGCGTCGTCTCGCCCGTCAAGATGCATCCGATGCAGACGACCGCGTCGATGTCAGAGCGCGACGCGAGGGCGTGCGCGATGGACACGAGTTCAAACGACCCGGGCGCATCGACGAGGACGAGGTCGTCCTCCACACCACCTGCCTCGAGGAAGGCTTGCTGCGCGCCTCGGGCGAGCGCTCCGGTGACGTGGTCGTGGTAGCGGCTCGTCGCGATGCCGATGCGTAGGCCGCGCGCGTCGGCGGCGATGGGAACCTCAGTGTGCATGGGGGGCGCATGGTAGCGATCCCCTCCCGATCCCCGCGAAGCGACCAAGAACTCCGCATTTGCCTCGAAAGCGCGAGATCCATTCCGCACCGAAACAACGCTCCCCGTCCCGTATGTCCCCGTCCCGTATCATCGCCGCCGTGCAGGGAATCGCCCAGAAAACCATCGCCGCGCTCGAACTCTCTCGGCTTCCGCTCGCGTTTGGCACGGTCTCAAGCGTGTGGGTTATGGTTTTCGTTGCGCGTGCTGAACCTGCACTCGCCGAACTCCCGGCCGCACGACTTCCGCTTTGGCAAACACTGCCCGCCGCCACCATGTTCGCCGCAGGATTCCTCGCGTTCGGCGCGGCGCTCAACGACTTCCTCGATGCGAAGCACGACCGCGCCTTCGCACCAGATCGGCCGATCCCATCGGGGCTCGTCCGACCGCGACGCGCGATGCAGTTCGCAGCGGTGTCCCTCCTCATTGGCATCGCTGGTGCGCTCCCCTTTGGTGAAGGCGCCCTGCTCGCGGCCCTGTCGCTCGCAGCAATCGTGCTTTTGTACGACGCTTTTGCAAAGCACGTCCCGGCGTTTGGCTTTGTCCTTGTGGGCCTCGCGACCGCGGTTTCCATGCTTGTTCCCGCGCCCGGAACCGCGCTCACGCTCCCAATTTGGCTCGCGATGAGCCAGACGATGGGGGTTGGCGCGCTCGCCTATGTCGTCGGTGAAAAGCGTCCGCGCCTCACCCGCCGCGCGGTCATCCTTGGAGCCTGCGGTTGGCTCTTCTGGACCGCCGCGATCTTCGCGCTCGGCGCACTGCGATCGGACGGCGAACTCCTGCCAACGTGGTTTGAAGCACACCGCCTCGCCGTTCCGGTTGGAGTTGCGACGGTTGGCGCGCTCCTCCTTTTGCGGAAACTTGCGGGGCCACGAACGCCCGCGCGCGGTGAACAGTTGCTCCGCGCAGGGAGCCTGTGGAAGAGTGTTGTGGCGGCGGGCTGGATGTACGCGTTGGGCGAATCGACGGCGGCGTTTGCAATCGCGGGGCTCGCGACCGCAATCTTCCTTCTGTTTGCGCTCCTCCGCGAGGCTGGCCCGCAGGTCGCAGATCCCGCGACCTGGCGTGGGTGACGACGCACTGCCGGAGCCAGAAAGATCGAGCAGCGCTCCTCACCCAACACATGACACATGCCGCGAAAGGCCCGGTATTCTGCGACGGTGCAGAAGACACCGGTCCGGATTCGACTTCTCGCGGCGAGTTCGCTCGTCGCCGCCGTGACGGCAGCGTCGGCTGTTGCACAGTCCACGCCGCCAACCACTCCGCCGAGTTCGCCGACGAACTCGCCGCCGGCTGGAAACTCCGACGAATCTTCCGTTGTTGGGGCGCGCACGCGCCGCACGATCGACGGAACATCACTCGGCGGCTTCGTCTTCCCCACCAAAGCCCTCGATGGTGCATGCACGATGTCGGCGATCCGCGGATGGCGTTGGAAAACCGACGACACGCAGCGGCTCTACCTCGAAGGCGATGTGCGCGTCTCCGTCGGCGGCTACTCGTTCAGTGCGAAGCGCGCTTCGGTGTGGATCAATCGGCTGCCGCTTGCCAACGGCGCCGCCACACAGGTTGCGATTTGGTTTGAACGCGCCGACGAGCCAACTCGGCGTGCAGGCCTCGGCGCCAGTGGACGCGACCTTCTCGTCACAACGTCCTTCCTCGGCGAAACAAAGTTGTCGCTCGTTGCACCAGAGGATGGCGTTCCACCCAACGCTGCGTTCCTCGCCGCTGGAAACGCGCGGCTCGCGCGCTATCTCCAACAACTCTCGAAAGGCGTGGCCGACGGAGCCGTCAGTCTCACTCTTCAGCCAACCGTCAATGCGCGCACCAAGCCGAATGACCCCGCGCCTGTTCCCGGTGCCGCGCTTGCCAGCCCGGCATTTGCCGCAGAAGACGACCTTCCGAGTGAGATCGCACTTGCAACACCTTCCGTTGGTGCGCTTCCCATTTTCCGTCCCGACGGCACAGTGAGTTTCTCGGCGGACAGCGTCGTGATCGACGAGCGTACCGATCGTGTCGCGGTACAAGGCATGGTTGAACTGGAGTACCTCGCCGCAGTGGATGGCGTCGAGCGCAAGTTGCAACTCTCCGCGGAACGCGGCGTCATCTTCCTCACAAAGGGTGCGCTGACGGGACTGCGCGAAGGCTCACGAACGGTCGATGCCTCTGCGGTCGAAGGCATCTATCTCGAGGGCGCCGTCCATGCGTCGGACGGCGAATACACGCTGCGCGGTGCGCAGGTCTACTACGACCTTGTCACCAATCGCGCGGCGATCGTTGACGCGGTTCTCCGCACATACGATCGACGTCGCGAAGATCTTCCGATCTACACGCGCGCTGCGGAAATGCGACAAGTTGCGGCCGACCAATGGACGGCCGAGCGCGCAACCGTGTCGACGAGCGAGTTCTTCACGCCGCATCTCGCGATCGGTGTCGATCGCGTCACGGTCACGCAGCAGCCAGATTTGCCGGGAATTCCCGACTCTGGAGGCATGTTCGTCGAGGCCGACGGCGCAGCGCTCGAAGTTTCAGGCAAGCGCATCATTCCGCTTCCGGGCTACGAAGGCCGCGTTGATCGTGTGCCGATTCGTGGAGTACAAGCTGGCTACCAAGATGATCGCGGCGTTGAAATCGGCACCGATTGGGATCTTCTCGCTCTCGTTGGAAGTGGCCCCGTTGCCGGGCTTGATGCCGAACTTTCGGTGGATGTATTCACCGAACGCGGCCCCGGCGTTGGCACGACGTTCTCGCTCAGCGAAGACCTCGGCTCGGGCGTGATTGATCTCTACGGTCTCTACGACTTCGGCGGCACCGATCGCACAAGTTCGGGTCTCGACGTCGAAGTAGATGCGGGCCCGCGCGGCGTGATCGACGCCGAGTGGCAAACAGCATTGTCGTCCGATTGGACGCTGCAAACGCAGATGGCGTATCTCTCCGATGAGACCTTCGCCACGGCGTGGCGCGAAGTCGATTTCGACAATCGACGCGAGTACGAAACGAGCCTCTTCTTCAACGGCGTCTCGGAAAACACCGCGCTTTCGCTCCTTGCGAAGTATGACCTCAACGACTTCATCTCCAATTCGTACTTGCTCGCGAGCCGGAGTTACGTCGTCGACAAGTTCCCCGAGCTCTCGTACCGCCGCTACGGCGACGAGCCGTTTGACGGATTCACGTGGACACAGCAATGGTCCGCCAACATGATGTCGTTGAACCCAACCTCCGGCACGCCGAACTCGCTTGGTGTTCCGACGGGTGCATGGGGCGGCGCGATTGCGGCCAACGGTTCCATTTTCGATGCCTTCGAAGATGCTGGATATCGCGACAACGCGGTGTCGCGACTTGATACGCGACACGAGTTGAGCCTGCCGCTGACGGATGGTGTCGGCACGATGACGCCATTTATCACAGGCCAGGCGACTGGCTATGTGATGGACGAGTTCGATCAGTATTCGCGCGACGCAGAAAACCTGCGATTCCAAGCGGGTGGCGGCGTGCGCGCGTCTCTCAAGTATGTTCGCGTCGACGATACCGCGCAAAACCGCCTGCTCGACATCAACCGCATGCGGCACATTGTCGAGCCGTACGGAACGCTTTGGGCGGGTTACGACTCGCTGCCCGATGGTGCACTGCCGATCTACGACCAAGACTATGAAGGCACGACGGGCGGCGCGGCTGCGAACATCGGTATTCGTCAGACGTTCCAAACGCAGCGCGGTGGTTCGGGTGCATGGCAATCGGTGGATTGGGTCAAGCTCGATGTCGGCGCCGTGGTGAACGACGGGGGCAGTGATTTCACGCCGCAGGGGTTTGACCCAACAGATCCAACGTCGCTTCTTCGTTGGAGCCAGTCGCCGATCCCGTCGTTCTATTCGTTCCGTCCCGAGTTTTCGCAGTGGGGCAGCCACGCCTACGGCATGACGACGTGGCAGATGTCCGACTCGCTGACGCTCGGTGGAACGATGAAGTATCTCTTCGAGGATCGCACGTTCGTGACCGACGATGACAGCGTGTTGCCGAACCTTGCACTCGGCTCGCTCGGGCTTGAAATGCGCCATTCACCCGTTGTGAGTACGTATCTCGAGTACCGCTACATCGCGCCGACATCGAGCGAACTTCTGCAGGCGGGCGTGCTCTACCGCGCAGGCAAGCGATATCTCATCGCGGTGAGTCCACAATATGACCTCGAAGCAGGCGAAATGCGCGCTGTCGCCGGCTCGCTGACGCGTACGTTTCCCGACTTCGACCTGAGCGCGAGTGCAGGCTACGACCTCATCGAAGATGACACGTTTGTCGGCCTCTCGCTTTCGATTCCTGCCGGTTCGCAGCAGTCGAACTTCGGAAACTACAACCCTGCGATGGGCGGCTACCGATGATCTCCGCGCAACGCCGGATACGTCCGCGCGTCCTCGCAATTTCGTCGCGTGGCGGACATTGGACGCAACTGCGGCGACTCCGTCGTGCCTTCGAGGGATGTGACGTGACGTGGGCTTCAACCGATCCTGGCCTCGCAACGGAAGTGGCGCCGGATCGATTCGTGCTCGTCCCCGACGCTTCGCGATGGGATCGCTTGAAACTCGTGTGGTCGATTCTGTCTGTGCTGTGGCTTGTGATTCGGCTTCGTCCGAACGCGATCGTTTCCACAGGTGCTGCGCCGGGGTTCTTCGCACTGCGCTTTGGCAAATTGGTTGGAGCACGCACGCTCTGGCTCGATAGTTTCGCGAACAGCGAAGAGCTTTCGCTTTCCGGTCGCAAAGCGTCGTCGTTTGCCGATCTCACACTCACGCAGTGGCCGCATCTTGGTGAACCATTCCCGCACGATGCCACGCGTGAAAAGCGCGGCGTCAAAGGTCTCGTCTACCACGCAGGAGCGGTTGTGTGATTTTCGTCACAGTAGGATCACAACTCCCGTTTGACCGGCTCATTGCTCCTGTGGCAACTTGGGCTCGCTCGCGCGGAGTGCGCGACATTTTCTTCCAGCATGGCGGGACCACGATCGATCTCTCCGGCTTTGAAAGCGCGGCATTCGTGCCCCCTGACGAAGCGGCGCGGCTCTTCGATCGCGCGAACGTGATTGTGGCGCATGTCGGAATGGGCACAATCCTGTCGTGTCTCGAGCGCGGAAAGCCCATCGTGGTCCTCCCACGAAAGGCGTCGCTCGGCGAAACGCGTAACGAGCATCAATCGGCCAGCGCGCGAAGCCTCAACGGTCGACCTGGGCTGTGTATCGCCTGGGAACCGGAAGAACTCCCAGTGCTCCTCGATCAAATCAGCGAACTCATGGACCGTACAAAGATCGACGGCGCGAAGATCGGCCCGGATGCGAGTCCAGAGTTGATCGCCGCCGTTCGCGATTTCGTGTGGAACCGGGAACTTCCCTCAAGCGCGCGAACCACCCAGACGCATTGAGCGTCGCGTCGCGTTCCACTCACTCGAAAAGCTGCCCGTCGCTTGGTGCATCACCTGAGAGCGTAAAACCGATCGCGTCGGCACCGTGCTTCGTGAGTCGACGCCCCTGCCTCGTACGCGCGAGGAAGCCAATCTGCAGGAGATACGGCTCGACCACATCTTCAAGCGTTCCGGAATCTTCTGCGAGCGTTGCCGCAATCGCCTCGACACCAACGGGTCCGCCTCGATAGATATCAGCGATCGCACGCATGTACTTGCGATCAAGTTCGTCGAGGCCACGCGCATCGATGCCTTCAAGCGCAAGTGCACTCGCGACGGTCTTCGCATCTGCAATCCCTTGGCCACGCACTTGCGCGAAGTCGCGAACACGCCGTAACAGTCGCAGCGCGATGCGAGGCGTGCCACGCGCTCGGGCGGCAATCGCATCGAACGCATCTTCGCGAATACCGCGAATGCCGTAAATACCCGCTGCACGAACGAGAATCGAAACGAGGTCCGCGTGCGCGTAAAACTCAAGATGCTGCGCAATTCCGAAGCGACTGCGAAGCGCTTGGGTCAAGAGACCCGCACGTGTTGTTGCGCCGATCAAGGTGAAGGGCTTGAGCGAAATCGTCACGACACGCGCGTGCATACCGGAGTCGAGCGTGAAATCGATCCGACGATCTTCCATCGCCGGATAGATGTACTCCTCGACGCTCGCGGGAAGTCGATGAATCTCATCAATGAAGAGGATGTCGCCCGCCTCCATCTTGGTGAGCGTGCCCACGAGATCGCCCGCTTTCGTCAGAGCAGGACCGCTCGTGATGTAAGCCTTGGTGCCCATCTCGGCGGCGATGACATGCGCGAGCGTGGTCTTCCCAAGGCCCGGTGGCCCGTGCAGCAGGACATGCTCCATCGTGTCGCCGCGCGCCTTCGCCGCGTCGAGCGCGATTCCGAGGCGCTCCACAAGCGCGCGCTGGCCCACATAGTCCGCGAGCGCGCGCGGGCGGATCTCAAGCACCTGCGGGTCGAACTCCGCTTCCGGCTCCGCAACCTGTGCGTTCTGTGAAACGATCCGCTCCTTGGCCATGCGCGGAGAATACGCGAAGGCAGGAAGCGAGACGCCAACGAAACGCGCGAACGATGCAATCCTGCCGCGGTCGGCGCGACGTCAACCTTTCGCGTGCTCCCCGCCAGAGGGAGCAGGTTGCGAAGCAGGCTGCGAGCGCTCAAGATTGTCGCGGTCGCCGCTGCGACGGTGACCTTCGGCGTCGTCCACGCGAAAGCGACGGTGACCTTTGGTGTCGTCCACGCGAAAGCGGCGGCGACCTTTGGCGTCGTCCACGCGAAAGCGGCGGCGACCTTTGGCGTCATCCACGTGAAAGCGACGGCGACCTTCGGCGTCGTCCACGCGAAAGCGGCGGCGACCTTCGGCGTCGTCCACGCGAAAGCGACGGCGACCTTCGGCGTCGTCCACGCGAAAGCGACGGTGACCTTTGGTGTCATGCACGCCAGAGCGAGCAAGTTGCGAAGCAG
>CAIWCL010000100.1 GCA_903911205.1 uncultured bacterium | reverse complement strand
TATGGCGGAAGTGGAAGCGAAGGTGGTCGATTTCCGCGTGCGCGCGGCGCAGGCGGTGGGAGGTGTGGGATGACGGACGATGCGTCTCGTTCCATCGAGCAGCGCGGGCGTGAGAGCGCGTTTCCAACGACACAGGCCACGTGGATCGGCGCGCATCTCGAAGAAGGCGCTCTCGGCCGCGACGCGCTCAACACGCATGTGATGAGTCGATATGCCGCGCCGTTGCGGGCGTATGTCCTTGGCAGTTCGATCCGGCGCATCGATGAAGCCGATGCGCTTGTGCACGGGTTTTTCGCGTCGCGACTCTCGCGTGAGGGCTATCTCGCGGCGTGGCGTGAAAGTGGTTTGCCACTCAGGCGTTGGCTTGTGAATGGCTTGTTGCTGCATGCTCGTGAACGCGAACGTGAGTTGCGTCGTGCGGCGCGCGACGCAGCGGGCGGCGCGGTCGACGCGTCCACGGGATCGGCCTGCGTTGGCTGCGCGTGCGCGTCCTCTGCGAATTGCAGCGGTGCGGGCGAAATCGGACTTGAGCCCGCTGCATTCGAAGCCTTCGAACGCGCGTGGAGCCGGGCGCTCCTTGCCGACGCCTGCACGCTTGCCGAACAAGAACTCATCGCCGAGAGCGATGCCGACGCGTGGGAATCGTTTCGACGACATCATCTCGATGGGCTCGAATATGCGGAAGTCGCGCAGCAGTTGCGTATCACGCCGGCCGAAGCGCGGACGCGCGCGCGCCGCGCCGCGTATCGCTACGAACGCGCACTCGTGCAACTTCTCCGTGACGAAGGTGTTGGCGAGGACGAGCTCGACGCTGAAATCGCGTGGCTCTTAGAGGTTTCGACGCGGTGAGGCGTGATCTCGACGCGGTGAGGCGTGATCTCACGCGCGAGCAGGCGTTGCGACTGAGCCACGCTGTCCGCCGACGGCGGATGCGTCCGGAAATGGACGGCGTAACGTCGCGCGGACAAGTTCGATTGATTTTTCTCGGATTGGTTTCGTCCGTCGCTCTTTGCTCGGGTCTATCCCTCGACGCGGACGCTGTTTCGGCCGCGGCGACCCGAACAGAGGAGCAGCAGATGAAGTTTCGTACAACCGCGGCAGCGTTGGCGTTGATGACTTCAAGCACGGCGATGGCGCAAGCCATCGAGTGGAAGGTCGAAGACGGCGGGAATGGGCATTGGTATGTCTTTCAGCCGCGCGTTTCGAATCGAAACTGGCACCAGTGGCGATCGCTTGCCGAATCCACGGGTGCGCATCTCGCGACCGTCACAAGTGTCGCTGAGAACACGTTCATCACCCAAACGGTGCTCGCTTCTGCGCCAACCGTGTGTGGGTTCGGCGGAGCACACGCGTATCTCGGCGGCTATCAAGATTCGGGAAGCGCCGAGCCGACCAACGGGTGGAAGTGGGTGACGGGCGAACCGTTCGTGCTGCAGCCATCCGCATGGTTCAGTCTTGAGGACTGCTGCGGCGGAAGTTACTGCAACGGCGATGGCGAAGACACGATTGCCATCGTTGGGAAAAACGGCGAGTGCACGACGGGATCGCTCAACGTGGGTTTATGGAACGACGTTGGAAAATGCCTCGATTGGTGGGGCGCCATTTACGAATGGTCCGCCGACTGCAATGGCGACGGCATCGTGGACTACGGTCAGTGTCTCGACGGCACCCTGTCGGACGTGAACTCCAACAACATCCCCGACTGTTGTGAGAACGGCGCGGTGTGTCCATGCGCAGGTGACGCGGACGAGAACGCGATCGTCGACGCGATCGATCTCGCCATCGTCCTCGCGCGCTGGGGCAGTGCGCCCAAGGATTACCCGCGCGCTGATGCGAATGGCGACGGCACGGTCGACGCGCAGGATCTCGCCGCGGTGCTGAGCGCGTGGGGCGCGTGTGGTGGCTGAGGCCTTCGTTGACCCGACCGACCTCTTCCAGATTTCTTACAGCACCACTTCGTCGCCCGGCTTGATCTCGCGCGGCAGCGCGGTATCGGAAAGATCGTCAGCCTCAAGCGCGGTCTCGGCGAGGATTTCGATCTGCGCGTCGACGTCGCCATTCGGGCGGCGTGGAACCTTCACGCCGAACTTCTCAAGCCACGCGCCGTGGCGATTCGACTGGATCTGGTGACTCGACGCTGGGCTGTCGTCGCCGGAGGCGTTCTTGATCGGCGCGAACTCCTCAGTGCGTGAGGTCTCCATGACGAGACTCTTCGTGGCGAGCGCGAGCGCGTCGAAGATAAACGCCTCGAACTTCGTTGCGTTCGGCTCTGCGGGTTCGACGGTCTTGCCCTGCGCGTCGCACCAGTAGGGGACCTTTTTCTTGGCGCGGTGGAATGGCAGTGCAAAGCTTCCATCTTCGCCACCCGAAGCGAGTCGCTCGAGGAACGCGACCGAAATCGCGTGAATCGCGATCGAGCCCGCGTTGAAGCGAAGCATGCCGCGCGCGTCGACGGCGGTCGTCAGTTCCGCCGGCATGTCGCTGTACTCGACCACGCCAGTCTTGCCGCCGACATCGCAAAAAACGCCCACCTTCTCGGCGGCGTCGCGCTTCGCAACCATCTTGCTCGACATTTCGCCCGAGGAACGAGCATCCTTGCCGCCAGCATGTCCTGCGTGTAGGCCGAGAAAGACGGGATCCGCAATCCGCACGAGCGGGTTGTCGACTTGGAAGTAACTCATCTGTTCGATGCCGCGCGCACGCATGTCCTCGAGCGCACCGCTCGCATGAAGTGCGCGAATCGCGCCGCCGTGGCCGTCTGGATTCACGGCGAGCGAGCCGGGCGTTTCGAGCATGAGTTTGCCGTCGAATGTGACCGACGGCATCGTGCCCTGCGGGAAGAGGAACGTGTCAGCCGGATTGCGGCCGAACCAGTTGTTGTCGCGGAAGAACGAGCGTGTTTCGGCATCGTTCAACGGGCTGGTCATGATGTACCACGGGATCACGCAGCCGTAACGTTTCTCAGCTGCGGCGATTTGCTCGGCGAAGCCGCGAAAGAGTGGACGGCCAGTGACGCAGGTCGCGGGATACGTCCCCTTCGGACCGCGCCAGCCGAGTCGTGTGCCTTGTCCGCCGGCAACGGTAAACGCCGCGACCCGACCCGCACGAAGCAACGCTTCGCCGGCACCGCGCGCGTCGGTCGTATCGCCACCAAGTGCCACGTAGGGCGCGGGCGCAAGCTGCGCGAAGGTGTGCTTTTCGTCCGCCGCGGGCTTTGCGAGCCGAGCAACGAGCGCGAGATCGACGTCTGAGAGTTGCGCGAGAAACGCCTCGCGCGCGTTCGGAGTCAGCGCATCGAGATGACGAAGAACATGGGCCTGCCCGTGCGCGTCGAAGGCGGCACGAAGACTCGATACGGTGTCGATGGTCGTCATGATGTGTGCGTCGATGGTGTGGACGGGGACAGCGGCTTCGACCAACCCTCTGGGCGGTGACGCACAATGAGGCCCGAATGAAGGTAAATCACCTGTTCACAGGTGTTCGTCGCGTGGTCCGCGATCCGTTCGATCGACTTCGTAATCGTGAGCAGGCGGAACGCATAATCGACCGGGAGCACGCCGGAGGCGACCTGCTCTTGCGCGGTCTTCATCAGTTCCTTCTTGAGCATCGCAACGGTGTCGTCGAAGAGCAGCACCTGTTGCGCGAGCGCGGCGTTTCCATCGGCGAGCGCGCGGTTTGAGTCGCGGAGCATGCCCGTGACAGAGTTCGCCATCACCCGGAAGACCGGAGGGATGCGTGCAGGAAGGGCAACATCCGACAGCACGGCCTCTGCGATATCAACCGCGCAATCGGCAACGCGTTCGAGCTCGTTGTTGACCTTGACGATGGTGAGAACCGAGCGAATCAGCTTTTCGTCCGTGACTCCCATGCCGAGGAGAGGGATCGACGAGCGCTCGATCTCGACATCGACGCGATCGATCTCCTCATCAAGCGCAATGACGGCCAGCGCCTTTTCGCGGTCGCCGTCGAAGTAGCAGTCCACCGCGCGGTGGACGATGTCGAGCACGCGGTCGCCTTGGGCGTTGATCGTGGTCCGAAGATTGGCGAGTCGTTCGTTGAAGGTCTGCACGGGGGCGCGAGTATACCTCTCGCGCGTATCCTGCCCGCTCGCCCAATGGCGGATGGAGGCTTTGCGATGCCGGAACTTTGCGTGAACATCGACCATGTTGCGACGGTGCGACAAGCGCGGCGGACGTACGAGCCCGATCCGGTCGAGGCGGCGATCGAGGCTGAGGCGGGTGGTGCGGATGGCATCACGGTGCACTTGCGCGAGGATCGTCGGCACATCCAGGACGCCGATTTGCCTCGGCTCCGCGCGGTGGTGCGGACAAAGCTGAACCTTGAGATGGCCGCGACCGACGAAATGGTTGGGATCGCGATCGGACTCAAGCCGGAGCTCGCCATGTTCGTGCCAGAACGGCGCCAAGAGGTGACGACCGAAGGAGGGCTCGACGTCGCCGGACAAGAGGGCCGCATTCGCGACGCGGTTGCGCGGCTGAAGGGGGCGGGCATTCCGGTGAGCGCCTTCATCGATGCCGACGAGCGGCAGGTCGAGGCTGCGGCGCGGGCCGGATTCGACTTTTGCGAGATTCACACGGGTCCATACGCACACGCTTTTCATGATCGTGGCGCGACGCATGCACTGACGGCGGTGGAACTTGCGAAGGTCGCGCGGGCGGCGGAACGTGTTCAAGCGCTTGGAATGCGCGCGAACGCGGGGCATGCACTGAACCGAGCGAATGTCGGCGGGATCGCCGCCATTGCGGACGTGCGCGAACTCCACATCGGGCACGCCATCGTGTCGAGGGCTGTCTTCGTCGGATTGCGTGCGGCTGTTGCCGAGATGAAGCGGTCGATTGCCGAAGGCGCGGCATCGGTCCCGGCGTGAACGGCGCGCGCGCCTGCGTTGCGGCCGCACGTCGCTCCTCGAAGTGCACGCTCGTGACGAGCGTTGTTGCGCTGCGTGCATGGATGTCCGCGTTACACTCCGCGCATGATTGAATTCCGTGGCTGTTACACCGCGATCGTCACGCCTTTTACGGCCGACGGTATCGCTGTCGATGAGGCGCGTCTCGCTGAGCAGATCGCTTTCCAAGCCGATGGCGGGGTCCGCGGCATTGTCGCGTGCGGAACGACAGGTGAGTCGCCGACGCTTGAAGAGGATGAGCATCGCCTCGTGGTTGAGACCGCGATCGCCTGTGGCAAAGCGCGCGGACTTCAAGTGATCGCGGGGGCTGGTTCAAACTCGACGCGTCACGCCGTGGCGCTCCAGCAACTCGCCTACGAACTCGGCGCGGATGCCGGACTTCAAGTCAGTCCGTACTACAACAAGCCGTCGCAAGAGGGGCTCTATCGACACTTCATGACGGTCGCCGACTCTTGCCCGTTGCCGGTCATGCTCTACAACATTCCGGGTCGCTGCGGTGTCGCGATCAACCCTGAGACGGTCGCGCGGCTTGCCCGACATCCGAACATCGTCGCGATCAAAGAAGCAACGGGCTCGATGGATTCCGCGAGCGAGATTCGACAGCGTTGCGGGATCACGATTCTCTCCGGAGATGATTCGCTCACGCTGTCGTTTGCGGCATGTGGAAGTTCCGGTGTCGTGAGTGTGGTGTCGAACCTGATGCCTGCGCGTGTGCAAGGGCTTTGCGATGCATTCCTCTCGAATCGCTTCGATGAGGCGCAGTCGATCCATCGTGAGATCTTCCCGCTCGCGAAGGGACTTCTGTCGCTCGACGTGAATCCTGTACCGCTGAAGGCGGCGATGAAACTCCTCGGACGTGACTCAGGCTCGGTGCGTTTGCCGCTCACAGAGGCCTCCAAGGAAGCGGTCGCTCGGATCAGCGAGATCCTGGCAAATTTTGGTTTGACGAAGCTCGAAGCGGTGGCCCGCGCGTGACATCCACTCCTGCTCATCCCTATGACGCACGTGCGCTTCCCTACAAGATCGCGGTGCTTTGCTACCTCTACGATGAAGAGGGGCGTTTGCTTCTGCTCCATCGTCGGAAGCCACCGAATCGTGACATGTACTCGCCGATCGGCGGGAAGTTAGAGATCGCTGATGGCGAAGGGCCGCACGACTGCGCGTTGCGCGAGATTCGCGAAGAGGCATCGGTCGTGCTGCGCCCGGACGAGATCCGCATGATTTCGATCGTCAGTGAGCGTGCGTACCAAGGCGAGGAACACTGGCTCATCTTCCTCTTTGAGGCGACGCGGCCCATTCGTCGCGATGAGATTCCGCATTCGGAGTTTGACGAAGGTCGACTGGAGTGGCATCGCGTCGAGGATGTCGAGAAGCTTCCGATCCCGGTCACCGATCGGGAGGTCATGTGGCCGAACGTCCGGAAGAACCGCGGTGGGTTCTTCATGGTGCATATCGATTGCTCGAAGGAGCCGATCGAGCCGCGCATTCTCGAGGAGTGGCCGGGTGTCCATGAGAATGGACGAGCGGGCTCGAGACGAGATGGGTGAATAGAGACTTGTTGCGGCGTGAAGCCGTGACGTCACAAGAGGAGGATCCGATGGCAAGTACGACCGGGCGAGGCAGTGCAGGCAACGTGATCGCCGCGATCTGCAGTTTTCTCATTCCTGGCTTAGGGCAACTCGTACAAGGCCGTGTACTTGCGGCGCTCTTTTGGTTTGTGCTCGCGTGGATCGTGTGGTTCGTGACATTCGGGTTTCTGGGTTGGGTGGTCCACGTGATCGCCTGCGTCGAGGCCGCACGCTGGCGGCGGTGAGCGCATCTTGCGGCGCGCTTCCGCGCGAGTTCGACATGGCGACATGGACGAGC
>CAIWCL010000099.1 GCA_903911205.1 uncultured bacterium | reverse complement strand
GGATGTCGCGACGGATCGCGCGACACCCATTGATCACTACAACCGTGTCAAGCGATTGAAAGTCGCTTCAAACGAAGTGCTCGGGCTGATCCACCCTCCAGGTGAGGGCGTTGATGGACGCGACGTGTGCGGTCGGACGATCGCAGCCCGTCGAGGTCGAAAGCTCGCCCTCGCACCGGACGAAAGTGTGCAAGTCGAAGCCGATGGCACAATTCGTGCGCTGAAAGACGGCGTGCTTTCGCTTGCACGTCTCAAGATCGCCGTGGTCGACGCGATGGATGTTTCTGGTGCGGTCGACTTCTCGACTGGCAACATCGATTTCGTCGGTTCGGTCAAAGTCGCCGATGGTGTTCGTGACAATTTCACGTTGAAGGCGACCGGCGATGTCACCGTGCGCGGCCTTGTCGAGGCTGCGGACGTTGTCGTTGGCGGAGACTTCCGCGGTGAACGCGGCGTTGCTGCACGCAACCAGGGACACCTCTTGGTCGACGGTTGCGCGGACACCGCGTACCTCAACGGTGTGCGCGGACGCGTGCGTGGATCGCTCGCGGTCGACCGCGAAATTGTCGGTTGCGAACTTCTCATTGGCGGCGATCTGAAGATCGCGCGCGGCGCGCTTGTCGGTGGTCACGTAGTTGTCGGCGGCGCGGTTCGAGCCGAGGCGATTGGTACCGAAGGCGGGGCGAAGACGTCGCTGCGTGTTGGCGGGATGCCACTTGAACTCGCGCGGGCTGCGAAGATCGCGACGCTTGTCAAGCAGCTCTCGCGACAAGTTGCGCCGCTTGAAGAGAAGCAGTTCGAGATTACCGAGCGCGGAACCAAGGCGACCGCTGCCGAGAAGGAAAGTCTCACGGAACTCGCATTCGAAATCGCAGAAGTTCGGCGCCGTATTCGCCTTCTTGAGGAAGAGCGACAACGCCTCCTCGTCGACAATGGCATGCGGCGAACCGTGCAGATCGACGTTCACAAAGCGATCCACGCTGGGACGACGATTCATGTCGGGACGCGCGAGGCGCGCTTCAACTCGACGGTGAAGGGGCCCGTTTCGATCACGTGGGATGAGAGCCGAAATCTGCAATTCCGCGTGGCCGGTGGCAAGGTGCAGGATCTCGCCGATGTGGCGACTGTGCGCGAAGTGGCCGCGTGAGGCGCGAGCCCTCGGTACCATCGCCGCATGCGCATCGGAGTCATCATTGCGGCGGCCGGACGAAGCACCCGTTTTGGAGAGGGTGACAAACTCTCGCAAGATCTTGGCGGCCGTGCGGTCCTGCTTCGCACGGTCGAAGCCTTTGTCAAGCGTGATGAAGTCGCGGCGATCGTCGTTGCTGGACCGCCGGACGACCTCGAGGCATTTCGCGCGCGCTTCGGACCAGCTCTTGGCTTCAACGGGGCGCGCATCGTCGAGGGTGGACGTGCGGAGCGTTGGGAATCGATCGCGCGCGCGATCGCAGAGTTGCCCGACGATGTGACGCACATCGCCGTTCACGACGGCGCGCGCCCTTGCGTTGGGAACGAAATGCTCGATCGGATCTTCGCAGCGGCTCAGGTCGCAAAGGCCGTGGTTCCGGGTGTGGCGGTGCGCGATACGCTCAAACGTTGCGGTATGGAAATGGTGTCGGCTGCCGCGGATGACGCGATTGCCGACATGATTCTCGGTGATGTCGGACGCGAACAGTCGAGCGGTCGACCAGTCGTGGAGACGGTGTCACGCGAGAATCTCTTCGCTGTCCAGACTCCGCAAGTCTTTGACGCGGCACTCTTGCGCGAGGCCTACAAGAAGGTTGATCTCTTCGGCACGACCGATGATGCGAGTGTGATCGAGCGCTTCGGAGAACAGGTGTTGGTTGTCGAGGGTGATCCGCGCAATCTCAAGATCACCACGAAGGACGATCTTGCGCTCGCACGAGCGATCCTAGATCG
>CAIWCL010000098.1 GCA_903911205.1 uncultured bacterium | reverse complement strand
GATCCTCGCTGGCCTTGAGCCGTACTCCGCACTCAATATGGGCGATCTCATCGTCTACTTGATGAGTGGGTGTTGCTCGTGGTGCACCTTTGCGTGGCTTGCCGATGGCATGCTGTGGTTCCTCTCGTTCCTCCACGACTATGTGGTCTTCGACTGGGGCCTCGCAATCATCGCGCTCGTCATCGTTGTGCGATTCGTCTTGCACCCGGTACAAAAGAAGTCACAAATCTCAATGCAGCGCTTCTCGCGCGCGATGACGGCGATGAAGCCGGAGCTCGATCAACTGCAGAAGAAGTTCAAAGACGATCCACAGCGCATGCAGCAGGAGCAGTGGCGCCTCTTCAAAGAGCGTGGCGTGAGCCCGGCGGGTTGCGTCGGCGGCATTCTTCCGACCTTCGCGCAGATGCCGATTTGGATGGCCCTTTACGCGATGCTCTACTTCGCGTTTGAGTTGCGACAGCAGCCTGCATTCTTCGGCATTTTCCAGTCGCTCGATGGCTGGCTCTTCCTCGCGGATCTTGCTGAACCCGATCGTTTCCTCAATTTCCCCGCGGTCAATCTCTACTTCTTCAGCGTCTCGTCGCTGAACCTTCTGCCGATCCTCATGGGCATCGTCTTCTACTTCCAACAGAAGTACATGACGCCGCCGATGGCGCCGAACATGACGGATGAGCAGATCGCACAGCAGAAGATGATGAAGTGGATGATGGTCATCATGTTCCCACTGATGACATACGCGGCGCCGAGCGGTCTGACGCTCTACATCCTCACGTCGACGTGCGTGGGCATTTACGAAAGCCGCATCATCAAGAAGCAAGTCGATGCGATGGATCTTCTCGCGAAGCCCGATCCGAAGACGAAGAAGAAGGATTTCCTCGGCCGACTCTACGAACAAGCACTCGCGCGCGCGGACGAGAAGCGGCGCGATGCCGAGCGACGACGTCCGAAGGGTCGATGATCGCGCAGCAGATGTATGCACGCGAAACGATTGTCGCTGTGGCATCGCCTCCAGGTCGTGGCGCGCGCGCGTTGGTGCGTGTCAGTGGTCCGGGAGCGCGTCGCGCCGCAGAGGCCGTGTTTCACGCGACATTTGCGGGCCGCGCAATACGACAAGTGCGTGCGCGGTGCGCGATGGGCACGGTTCCAGCGATCGCGTACTGGATGCCCGGCCCCGCAAGTTTCACAGGTGAAGACGCACTCGAAGTGTCGTGTGTCGGTGCACCCCCGATGGTGGAATCTCTCATCGATGCGCTGATTGATGGCGCAATGTCGGGTGAACATGAGCACGCTGTTGCACGTCGCGCGCAACCAGGAGAGTTCGCGTTTCGCGCACATCTCGCTGGGCGTTTATCCATCGATGAAGCAGAGTCGATTGCGGCGCGCATCGCGGCGACCGCCGACGCGGAACTTGCTGCGGCCGATGCCATCGCGCGCGGCGAACACGGACTGCGTGCTGCGGAATATCTCTCGCGTACAGCGGAACTTCTCGCGCTCGTGGAAGCGGGAATCGACTTCACCGACCAAGAAGACGTCGTGGCGATTGAAGCGAGCGTTCTTGCGCATCGCGCAGAAAAACTAGCAGGCGAGATCGACAGCGCCCGTGGCGGCGGTGCATCACTCGCAGCCAACGCGGTTGCCACGATTGTGCTCGCCGGCGCACCGAATGCGGGGAAGAGCTCACTCTTCAACGCACTCGTTGGGCAGACGCGCACGGTGGTGAGCGCACGCGCGGGTTCAACGCGCGATGCAATCCGTACACGTGTGGCGCTTGGGCTCGGACTCGAGGCAGACGTCGTGGACCTTGCCGGGATCGATGTACCGTTTGCCGTCGAAACTCCCGCGCGTAGACCCGCCGAAGAACAAGATCGGTGCGCAGTTCCGACATCGCCGGCGATTGCAAGCGCGATGCAAGCGCGTGTCATGGAACTCCTCACACACGCCGATGTGGTGGTGCGCTGTACACCAGCCTCGATGACGCCGCTCGCACTGCCCGCGTTGGTCTCGTCATCCGCACTCATCGATGTCGAAACGAAATGTGATGTGATGCATCGCTCGCGCGAGGACGCGCGTCAGGGGTGGACCATCATCGCCACGAGTGCGCGGACGGGGCAGGGGATCGACACTTTGCGTACGGCACTCGCGGACGCGATTCGGCGCGATCGTGTCCTTCGTTCTGCCCGGCTTTCGACGATCCTTCCGCGGTACGACGCAGAGCTCGCGACTGCGGCTCAACTCCTTCGAAACACGGCGCTGCATGCAGCGCGCTCTGCACAGGCCCCGCATCGCGGTCGCGCACTCCGCGACCCGGAAATTGTCGCGAGCCTGCTGCGCTCGGCGCTCGACGCGCTTGGGGCGATTGCAGGTCCGATGCATCCCGACGACGTCCTCGGCCTCGTCTTTTCTCGCTTCTGCATTGGCAAGTGACGCGCTTCACGCCCGCTCGTTGCCGTGTTCGTTCCCTTGCTCGTTATCTTTGATGTATGTCTGACACGCGTCCTCTCTCCGAGCCATCGGCCACGCGCGCGCCACTTGCTACACACGAACTTGAGGTTCGTGTTCGTTACCCCGAGTGCGACCCGATGGGCTTTGTCCATCACGCGGTCTACCCCATCTGGCTTGAGATGGGCCGTACGGAAATGCTGCGCGCTTCGGGCGGCGACTATCGCGCGCTCGAGGAGTCCGGTGTCTTCCTCGCAGTGGTGCGTCTCGACCTTCGCTACCGCCGTCCTGCGCGATACGACGACGTGATACGGGTTCGGACGACCCTTCTCGCGGCTGGACCCGTCAAAATCGAGCATGCCTACGAGGTCTTCCGGGGCGACGAACTTTTGGTCGAGGCGAAGACGACGCTGGCCTGTCTCGACCGGGAAGGCCGGGCGCGTCCTGTCCCGACCGGACTGTGCCTCGGAGGTTGATGCCCTCGTGCCTTCGTCGTTGCGCACCGGATATCGCCCCATAAAACGGCGCAGAAGGGCGTTTGATGGAAGTCCTTGCCTGTGCAGGCGATGAATCGGGCGAATTCATAGAAATTCCCCTGCTGTCGCGCAGAGCCCGGGGGGTCTCCCTCTCTTCTCGTGGTCGGGTTCGCCCCCTTCTCCCCCCTAACTCCACGGCGAATCTGACAATGGTCGCTCTCCCTTCCCGGGGAGGCCGGCAAAGTTTCAGGGATGACGGCGAAGTTCCGTCACACGGAGAGATGACACTTGCGTGGTGTCCCTCTCGTGCTACCCTCGCGCTTGCGGTTGGTCAGGTTCCCGCCTTCGATCGCCGCAGACCGAATTCCACGTTTGCATCGCCGGCGCCCCAGTTCATCTGTGGCGCCGGCGATGTTTTTCAACCGTGCGATTCCGTGGTGTGTCGTCGTCGCTTCTTCCGCCACGCCATTTCGAGCGTGTTATTCTTGCTGTCATGCTGACTCGTTCTCTCGCCGCGCTTGTTCTCGCGCTCGCACCCGTTGCCTGCACGTCGATGTCGACGTATCCACCGACCTCCGGCAAGGCAATATCGACGCCGAATGTTGCTCCTGGGCCTGAAGTGATGGCCGGCGCAATCAAGGAAGCACATCGGATTTCCGGTCTCGGAACGCCCGTGATGTTCAATCTTCCTGCGGGTTTGCAAGAGTCGACATGGTCGAGGGTCGCGACTCTCGTTGGCGGCGATGCGACTCCGATGTCTCCTGGCAGCGAGAACGTCTTTTCGGTGCAGCAACTTCGCATCTCTGGTGGCGTCGCTGAAGTTGATGTCGTGTATCCAGAGCGCGGTGTCTATCAACTCATGACGGTCAAGTTCAAAGGTGGCGCTGCGCTTCCGTGGCGCGTCGACTGGGCCTATCGCTGGGTGATTCCCGCGACCGCGCCGATCGCGAACACGCCTGAGACGATGTTTGCGAAGCAAGACTCGGCGACGACGCCAGCTTCCTCAGCGCCATCAACGGAAATCGTCGGCGAAACGACGACCGAGCCCGCGGTGGCGACGAATCCAAACAACTGATGTGAACCCATCGCGCGGCGGCGAGATCGATCACCGGCCTGAACGCCGTGGATGTCGACGTGGAAGTTGATGCGGGTGTTGTGACGTCGGACGTGATCCGTTTGAGCGGACGCCGTAACCTCGCAACCTCAGTTCTGGCATGGGCCCCATGCGCTGAGCATGATCGAAAGGTCGGACGCATTCACGATGCCGTCATCGTTGATGTCGGCGTCGACGACACCTGCTCCACTCGTCCCCCAGAATCCAAGGAGCAGGGCCAGATCCGCAGCCGACACGAGATTGTCACCCGACAAATCCGGCAAGCACTGGCACGCGTCGGGGACACCATCGTCGTTTCCATCGATAAGTACGCCGTTCGCAATCTCGATCGCATCGGTTACGCCGCTCTCGTTGCAGTCGAGCGTCCGATCGATCGCGATCAGCTGGCCGGCGTAACTTGCACTCAAGGCCTGCATGGCTGGAGCCGAGGCAATCATCGAACTGGTCGTCAGCGCAACCCGCGTTCCTGCAAGCGTCATGGCTGAAGATCCAGCCGGACAGAGGACTCCTGCGGGCGAACCACCACCGAGGTAAATGAACGCGCCGCCGACGAGCACTCCGTCACGAACGAGGCCGGGTGCACCGACGAGGGTCGTGTTCGCGAGGCGTGCAACAGAGAAACCGAACTCCGACACGCCGGTGCCGGGCGGCGGGAGGATCGTGCCCGCAGGCGTGGCGCCCTTGGCCGTCAGGGTGAACCGATAGACCGCGCCCGCATCCGATCCAGCCAGATCCGAGCGCGGAGCGCCGACGAGGAGTTCGCCGCCGACAAGCGCGAGAGACTGGCCGAAGCCGCTCTCGGCATTCATCGAGGCAGAGTGCGGCGGCATGAGCTTCGCGAACAGGTTGAACGCGCCGCCCGACTCGCGATAGACGTAGACGGCACCGGCATTCACACCCGCGTCGTCATCGCCCGGCGCCGCCACCGCAAGCCACGCATCCTCGATCGCGACGGCGGACCCGAATCGGTCGCCGGGATCGGGAAACGGAGCGGTGATAGCCTCGGCACTACTCCATGTGGTGCCGTTCCGCCGGAAGACGCGCACGCGTCCGGCGAACGCTCCCAACGACTCGACGCTCGCGGGTGCGCCGATCACGACGCGGTCACCGTCGCAGGTGGTACTCGCGCCAAACTCGGCGGCGGCACCTGCGCCTGCGTCGGAAACCTCAACCACCGGAAACCAGGCGCCGCCATCAAAGCGCAGGATGAACGCCGATCCGCCTGCACCTCGGCTCGGAGCACCTGCCACACCGACCGCGCCACGCAGGGCGAGCGACTCGCCGATCCCATCGCCCGCCTGCGCTCCGGGAAAGACGAGCTTCTGCACCTGCTGCCATGCGGAACCCGACGATGAACTCGTCGCGGTGAACGCATAGACCGCGCCACCGTTGAGCGCCGTCGAATCG
Organism: uncultured bacterium; assembly: GCA_903911205.1. Classification (GTDB taxonomy): domain Bacteria; phylum Planctomycetota; class Phycisphaerae; order Phycisphaerales; family SM1A02; genus QWPT01. Next base: position 11,430 of record CAIWCL010000098.1, on the reverse strand, counting down.
CTGCCGCGTGACCCAACGAGCATCGAAGCACCCTCGACGGCAAGGCCGTAGCCAAATCCGTCGTAGGGTTGCGGATCGGATGCCCGGATCAGATAGTCGGGACGCACCGTCGATTGTGCCGCCGCCGGTACAGCGAGCGTCGCCGCGGTGGTCGCCGTAACGAACGCTGCGATGGACGAACTCGAGCGCATGGATCGTCTCCTTCGTGGGTTCACAGGCAGCTGCCGTATCCAGCAAGCACGATCACAAGGTCACCTGCATCGACGATGCCATCGTTGTTGAGATCGGCAGCGCTGTCGCCCGTATCGCCCCACGCGGTGATCACGTCGATGATGTCGTCGACATCCACGCGACCATTCGCATCGACGTCACCCGAGCACTCGCACTCGTCCGGGATGAAGTTCCCGTTGAGGTCTGAGCTAAAGGCGCTGGTCACGTCGCAGAGATCTGGGATCCCGTTCATGTTGCAGTCGGTGCTAGCAGACCCGTACTCGCACGTATCGGGAACACCGCTCTGATCGCAGTCGCGCGCCACGCCGAGAGCGATGTCGAACGCATCCTGCTGACCGTTGCCGTTGCAGTCGACGAGCGCGGGCGCAGGGATCGCCTGCCCGTATGCAATCCAGTCACCGACGCCGTCCGCGGCTCGCCCGACGACGTCGATGGAGCCGGTCGGAAGCACTGCAGCGTTCGTCGTGAGTTGTGCGAGGAGCACGCGCTTCGCCTTGCCCGCGACCGACTGCGCAGCGCCCGGCTGCACGAAGATGATGCCGTCGTTGTCCGCGATTCCACCGCCGGTGTTGAAGCCCGCGAGATCGAGCCCCGTGTTCTGGACCGAGTTGCCCGAGGCACAGGCAAGCCCCACAGTGAACCAACTGTCGTAGCGCGCGCTTGGCAGTGCGCCCGAGAGGTTGCACGGGATTTGGCTCGCGAGGTCGCCACCCGATGGACTCTGCCAGAAACCACCGGCTGCCGAGAGCGACAGTGGGTACGCCCCGTTCCCGAAGAGACCAAGCACGGCGCTCGCCGAGAGCGTGGTCTTCGCGTAGAGGCGATAGCAGATCGCGGTCGGCGGGAAGAGGTCGTCGAGGCCACGGTTCACGATGGGCACGATCTCAAGTTCGAGGCCGGCGAACTGCATCGAGGGCTGGCAGGCGTCGATCACGCCATCCTTGTTGAAGTCACTCGAGAGGCCCGACGCGATTTCGCACGAGTCGGGGATTGTGTTCGCATTGCAATCAGCCGACCCTGCGGCGATCTCGCACGCGTCAATCACACCATCGTCATCGCAGTCGGCCTGGCAGGAGTCGGGAATGCCGTTCGCATCGCAGTCGGATGCGCCTGAGGCGATCTCGCATGCGTTCGGAATGCCGTCCGAATCACAGTCGGCCTCGCACGTGTCGGGCACGCCGTTCGCGTTGCAGTCGGCGGCGCCGTTCGCGATGTCGCAGGAATCAGGGATGTCGTTCCCGTTGCAGTCCGCGCCACCCGAATCGGCATCGCAGTTGTCGGGCACGCCGTTCGCGTTGCAGTCGGTCGCGAGGCCAGCGGTCAGTTCGTAGCTGTCGGGAAGACCGTCGAGATCGCAGTCATCGGTGCAATCGATGTTGAAGTAGTTCTCGCCCTTCTCGATGATGTAGCGGTAGATCTCGGAGTCGGGACTTCCACAGAACGAGGAGTTGCTGAGTAAGACATAGTTCTGTCCACCGGCAAGCCAGATGGCAGGCTGTTGGTTGCCACTGAAGAAGCAACCGTCAACCGTCGGCGGAATGCTCCCGGAGCTGATGGCCGAGCCAGAATTCCCCGTGTTGCCGAGAAATCGGCTTCCCAAGACCGTGAGGGAACCGGTGCCATCCCGGGTGATTACGCGGAACGAGGTCTCGAACGAGCAGGATTCCACAAGAAGCGATCCCGATGAGCTGACGTAGATCACGGACTGATCGAACCTACCAAAGCGAAATGCCGAGTCACGAACGACAATGCTGCCCGCAGCGTCAGCGAAGATAGAATGCCGTCCACCCGCCGTGAGATCAAAATCGGAATCCTCAATCGTGAGGGTCGCACCTTCGATGTAAGTCTCGCTCAACACATAGAAGTATGAGGCGTCGGGATTACCACCCCGCAGCGTGCAGTTCTCGATCCGGGCATCACGACCGCGAACGCCGATTGCGCGCCCGCGAAGTTCCGTAGAGCCGTAGCAACACTGGCCGCCGGGCCCCACAAGCAAGTGCGATTGGAACGACGAGTTTCGGATTTGGACGGCCGGTCCTGCCGCGAGCACGCCGATGACGCCGCCGTACGAGCGTTGAGTACCGCTGTAGTCGGGTTGTCGCGCGGTAAACCCCGAGATCGCACAGCCATCTACGCTGAGTCCGGCGGCGTTGACCTGGATCCATCCACCGCCCCCGCCACCGAGGATGCGTCCAAGACAGTTCATCGAGGTTACATTCGACACGGAAAGGTGGCCGCTGTTTGCGTACGCGAATGACCCGCTATCGAGTCCTTGGTGCGAAACGTGCTCGATGTTCTGAAGCGTGATTTGCCCCGCTTCACTGTGGATGCACCGGCCGATTTGCGAGACGAACTCGGCACCATTGATCGTGGCTGTACCGGTACCAGAGACGAACACCACGCTTCCTGCCGTGTAGTTGCCAAGTTGCCATCGGCAGGATGATGCCGTGAAGGAACCATTCCCATCGACGCGAACGCAGCCGTCGCCACCAGAGTTGCTCGCAAACAGAACGTCTGTCGCGGTAGCAATTGCATCACTTGAAACCAAGATGCAGTTACCGCTGCCACCTGTGACGGCTTGGAAGGATGCGTCCGTGAGATTCAGCCGACTTGTCGCCGAATTCAGCCAGCAGCCAGCGCCGTTCCCCCCGTAAAGAAACAGGCACTGGAGATCATTCGCATTGACTGTCGAGTTCGCACCGACCAACACGGCGCGGCCCGAGTTCAAGACACGGAAGTTCTGAAGTTGCACCGTCGCGCCCTCGACGTCGACCGCATCGCTTGCGGTTTTCAGGACGCTCAGGCCTTGCAGCGTGACCGTACCGCTCGCAACATTGCGAATCGTGAAGACATCGCCAGCGGCGTTGTTTCGGTCGATCTTGGTGTTCGACGCAGTGCCTGACGATCGAACGGTGATGGCCTTGCCATCAATCGTGATCTGCTCGTTGTAGGTTCCTGGCGCGACGATCACGGTGTCTCCGTTCGTCGCAGCGTTCACCGCAGCTTGGATCGTTGGATACTGCTGCGGAACGAGAAGATCCGCGGCGAATGCTGCGGGGGAGACAAGCGCGACTAGTGCCGCCGCGAGAAAGCGAAGTGCCATCGATGCCATCCTTCGACTGTGTGATCGAACCAAACAAACCACCCGGGACGTCGGGCATCTTCATCATGCGACAAGGCAGCCCGGTGGCGGAACGCGAAGCCGTTCGTTGACGAAAAATGACGAAATCGGCGACCTATAAGTCACTCCGCTCCAATCGTGCTGACTTGAGTAGCCATGAGCCCGGATGCAGAGTCGCGGTAGGATCGGAGCCAATCCGTCGATGTCGGACGTCATCCGCTCCGGGGACTCCGTACCCGAGCACCCACTCGAACGACTCATCTCGGCCGCCGAGGATTCACTCCGAGGCGTGCCGACGAAAGCGGACTCCCTCCGGCGCGGATCACGCGAGTCGCGAGCGCTCAATTTACGACTCAACTCAGCCCGCCGCGATTCACTCGCGGCGAGGCGTGCCAGAGCGAGGGCGCGGCAAGAGCCGCGCTCGAGCGCTCTATCTAGTACGACTTCGCGAAGATCGCCCGACGCGTTGTCGGCTTGCCCGTGAAGATGCACGTTCCCGGTTCATCCGCGCCTTCGAGCGGAATGCATCGGCACGTCACAGCGAACTTCGTCTTGAGTTCCTCTTCGACCTTTCGATCCGGCGCGTAGTGCACGAGTGCGAAGCCGCCCTTGACTGCGCCGCCACCGGACTCATTCGCTTCAGCTTCGTTGCGTGCACCAAAGAACGCTTCGAACTCCGCGCGTGAATCAATGCGCTGCGTGTTCTGCTCACGATGCGCCTTCGCACGCGCGAAGAGCGTGCCTTGGATGTCTTCAAGCACGGAGTGAATCGTCGCGACAAACTCGTCGCGCTTCACACTCGTCTTCTCCTTGTGGCCGCGATCGCGACGTGCCATGAAGACCGAATCTTGCTCCATGTCGCGCGGACCAACTTCAACGCGAACAGGAATGCCCTTCTTGATCCACTGCCAGGTCTTGTCGCCACCACGGATATCGCGATTGTCGACTTCAACTTCGACGGTGCGGCCGAAGTACGGAATCTTGCGCAAATCTGCAGCGAGCTTGTTGCAGTAATCGAGCACCGCTTGCGCCGTTTCTGGCTTGTGCGTCACGGGACTGATCACGATGTGCGAGGGCGCCAAGCGCGGCGGAAGCACCATGCCGTCGTCATCCGCGTGCGTCATGATCATGCCGCCGATGAGACGCGTCGACACGCCCCACGACGTTGTCCATGCGTATGAAACCTTGCCATCTGCGTCGCTGAACTTGATTTCACTTGCGTGCGCGAAGTTCTGCCCGAGGAAGTGCGACGTACCTGCTTGCAGCGCTTTGCGATCTTGCATCATCGCTTCGATGCAATACGTATGGACGGCGCCAGGGAATCGTTCGCCTTCTGTCTTCTCGCCCTTCACAACGGGCATCGCCATCCAGTTCTCCGCGAAATCCGCGTAAACCTCGAGCATTTTCAGCGTTTCTTCCATCGCCTCTTCGCTGGTCGCGTGCGCGGTGTGGCCTTCTTGCCACAAAAACTCGGCGGTGCGCAGGAAGAGTCGCGTGCGCATTTCCCAACGCACGACGTTCGCCCACTGGTTGATGAGGAGCGGAAGATCGCGATAGCTCTGCACCCACTTCGCAAAACTCGCACCGATGATCGTTTCCGACGTCGGGCGCACCACAAGCGGCTCTTGCAATTCACCGTCAGGAATGAGTCCCTGCTTGCCATCGGCTTTGACACCCGGCTTCAAGCGGTGGTGCGTGACCACCGCGCATTCCTTCGCGAAACCTTCGACGTGTTCCGCTTCCTTCTCAAAGTACGAGAGCGGGATAAAGAGCGGGAAATATGCGTTTTTGTGCCCCGTGTCTTTGAACATCTTGTCGAGCGAACGCTGGATGTTCTCCCACAGCGCATAACCCCACGGCTTGATCACCATGCAGCCGCGAACATCGCTCGTCTCTGCGAGGTCGGCGGCGCGCACAACCTGCTGGTACCACTCGGGGTAGTCCTGCGCGCGGGTGGGCGTGATAGCGGTCTGGGCGGCAGGGGCGGATTGCTTGGGAGCGTTTTTCTCGGTCGACATGGTGCTACTCGGTGTTGCTCGAAGTCACTGGAGGTGCCTCGTAGGGCCGAGAAGGTAGCAGAAGGAGCCAAATTTCGCGTGAATTGCGGTGTTCGCGCATGCGGCGGATACAGTCGCTGCCCATGCGTGTGGAAGACCAACAGATCTCAAGCGAAGGACCGCGTGCGGCGGATGCGGCCGGTGGGCGATTGCCGGGCGAAGTTCTTCGCGCGGCATTGCGTGCAGCCGGAAACGATGCGCTCGCCGCGATCTCGCGTGCCGACGATTCGGCACGTCGCCGCGAAGCAGTGCGCACAACGCGGCGCGCGCTGAAAGACGTTCGGGCATTGTCTGCCCTCTGCCGACCCGATGGTCGTCACGTGCACGCGTCGAGCGCCGATGGTGCGATTGAATTCGCGGCGAAAGCGAATCAACTCCTCGGTCCTCTGCGAGACCGTGACGCGCTTGTGCGGTCGATTCAACGCCTTGCAGAACGATTCATCGATGGTGAACCGCGACGCGTTGTGCGAACGGTGTTGCTCGCAACGCTCATTTTCGCCGAGAGCGATCGTGCGGAAGATGATGCGTGGGCGGAGGGCTCACTCAAGCGCGGGCGTCGCGCACTTCTCGCCATGCGCGACGCGATGCGAAACGCGGATGAAGCGCCATTTATCGCTCGTCAAGCGTTCGATCGCCTTCTTGAAACGCATCGTCACGCGGCAGCAACGTTGCGCGACGCACTTGCAGCGAACGATCTCGTTCGACTTCATGACAGTCGGAAACTCGCATCGTTTCTCGCGTTGGCGTTGCAGCCATTTGGTGAAGATATTCCCGGTGATCTTGCGCGACTTCGCACGCGCTCGAAGCGTCTAGCGTCGGCACTCGGTGAAGATCGCGACTGGGCGTTGCTTGATGTCGAAATGGCTCGGGTTCGTGCACAACTCGGTGGAAGTACGCTGGTCGCGTCGATCGATGATGCGTTGAGGCTTGCACGACTTGAAGCCTCCGCGCGCATGGAAGATGCAGCGCGCGCCTTTCTCCGTCTCCGCGGACGCCGTGTCGAGCGTGCGCTCGAGTCGTTCTTCCTCGATTGAAGAGGACGGAAGCAGACCTGCGAGGCTCTCAGAGGTGATGCGAGGACTGTGCGATCAGATCATGTGGTCGACCGCGTGTACGGAACAGGCCGCTCGCACAACCCTTATCCTGTCACCCATGTCTTCGTCCGGCGAACTATTCCGTCCCGTCATCGGCATCGTCGGTGGCATTGGGAGCGGCAAAAGCGAAGTTGCGCGTGCGTTTGCGGCCCTTGGCTGCGAGGTCTGCACGAGTGACGACCTCGCGCGACGTGTTCTCGCGGAACCGGAAGTCGTCGCGCAGATCTCAACGATTGTTTCGACATCACCAGAATCCACCTCGATCATCTCCGCCGATGGTTCGATCGATCGCGCGCGCCTTGCACGTGCGATTTTCGCCTCTTCCGAAGTGCGACACCAGGTCGAGCGTGTCATGCATCCGCGCATCGAGGCTCTACGACGAGCGCAATTCGCAGCGGCGCCCGCGTCAACGATCGGATTCATCATCGATGCGCCGCTTCTCCTCGAAGTTGGCCTCGAGCGTGAGTGTGACGCGGTTGTGTTCGTCGACGCGCCGCAGGCAACGAGGCTTGCGCGTGTTGCGCGCGCTCGCGGTTGGTCGGCGGAAGAACTCGCGCGACGGGAATCTGCGCAACTTTCCCTCGACGAGAAGCGGCGGCGTGCGACGGACATCGTCTTGAACAACGCCTCAACGGAGGAACTCTCCGCGAACGTGGCGCGGATCCTCGCGGTCATCAGGCGGCGCGGCCCTCGCGAGGGTGTCGTGCGGGTGTGATCTTCAGACGCTGCAATCGCGCATCACTTCAGTTTTGAAACGCTGTCACCTTGAAACGCTGTCGCCTTGAATCGCTGTCGCCTTGAATCGCTGTCGCCTTGAATCGCTGTCGCCTTGAATCGCTGTCGCCTTGAATCGCTGTCAATTTGAATCGCGGCAGTCTCGAATTGCTGCAATCTGGCCATGATTTGACCCGCGCGCCGTCCGGCGACTTGACCTCACGCCGCTGTTGCGTCAATATCCCTCGGTCGCGAGAGCGACGGTCGGATGCGCGAGGCGTCGCGTGTCCCGGACAACGCTGCACGAAGTGCTCAACCAGCAATCGAGGAACCAACTCGGTCGCGTACGAAAGTTGGAGCATCGAAATCAGCGTCGTTCGTCGCGGGAATCGCGCCAAAAGCGCTGCTCCCATCGATCCAACGTCATCCCCTCACAGTCACTCAAGATTCCCTCAGGGTTCATTCTGCGTTGCTTTCCCGATCCGTTGATCGGGACGAACCCTGGGATCTCGAAAGCGGCTTTCGAAGTTGTGGCTTCGCTCGGGATTCGGCTTTTGCCGCACCCAAGCGACTCCAAAAAGCGTGACTTTCGGAAGCCCGAGTCAGGTCAGGCAGGTTTGCGCGCGATCGTTTGATTTCGCGCCGCATTTCACGCTGCATCGTTCGTGCAGTCACTTTCAGGGCACTTCATTTAGGGCACCCATCGCGGCAGTGTTCGCGGATACATCGAAGGAAACAAGAGATGAGTCACAAGCAAGGTCGTCGTCGTCGTCGTGGCAAGGGTGGAGGCAGTGGTGGTGGTGGTGGTGGCGGCGGTGGAGGCGAGTCCTCAGGCAACTCGTCGCGCCCCACGTACATTCCAAGCCCGGTGCTCGCACCTGGCTCGCTGCCCACCGACGAACAACTTGCGGCAGAACTCGCGGAAATCGAGAAGGAGCTTGAGGGTAAGTACGACGTCGCCAAGAAGGACGACCTCAACCTTGCCAAACTCCAGAAGATGCCGCTCGACCAGATCAACAAACTGGCGAAGCAATCGGGCATCGAAGATCTCACGCAACCGAAGCAGAAGCTCGTCTTCGAGATTCTCAAGGCCCGCGCCCAGAAGGCCGGTTTGATGATCGCGGAGGGCACGCTCGAGATCACGCCGGATGGTTACGGCTTCCTCCGGAGCGCCGACTACTCCTACACGCCGAGCCCCGACGATATCTACGTTTCGCCGGCGCAAATCCGTCATTTCGGTCTGCGTCGCGGTCACGTCGTGAAGGGTCTCGTGCGTCCGCCGAAGGATCAAGAGATGTACTTCGCGCTTCTCCGCGTGGAAAGCGTGAATGGCCGCGATCCGAAGGTGTTGCACGATCTCCCGACGTTCGAGAACCTCACGCCACTGCACCCAAACAAGCGCATTCATCTTGAAATGGTGGGCTCGGGTAAGGTTGAGACGCGCATCATCGACATGGTGACGCCGCTTGGTTTCGGCCAGCGTGCGCTCATCGTCGCGCCGCCGCGTACGGGTAAGACCGTGATTTTGCAGCAAATCACGAACGCGATCGCGACGAACCACAAAGACGTGCACGTGATCGTGCTGCTCGTCGACGAGCGCCCCGAAGAAGTCACAGACTTCAAGCGCAATACGCCGTCACACGTGGAAGTTGTCGCAAGTACGTTCGATGAGGAGGCGATTCGCCACATCCAAGTTGCCGAAATGGTGATGGAAAAAGCGCGCCGCATGGTCGAATTCGGTGAGCACGTCGTGATTCTGCTCGACTCGATCACGCGTCTCGCGCGTGGTTACAACAACGCGCTTCCGAACTCAGGCAAGATCGGCTCTGGCGGCGTCGACAACGCGGCGCTCATCAAGCCGAAGAAGTTCTTCGGTTCGGCGCGCAATATTGAAAACGGCGGCTCGCTCACGATTCTCGGCACAGCGCTCGTTGATACGGGTTCGCGCGCGGACGAAGTCATCTTCGAAGAGTTCAAGGGCACGGGTAACGCCGAATTGCATCTCGATCGCAAGCTCGTGGAGAAGCGCGTCTACCCCGCGATCAACATTGGTGCCTCCGGCACACGTCGTGAGGAACTGCTCCTCGATCCGAAGGAGCATGAGCTCATCGTGCGACTCCGCAAGGTTGTCAGCGACATGAATACGGTGGATGCGATGGAACTCCTCCGTACCCGTGTGTCGAAGACGAAGTCGAATGCGGAGTTCCTCATGACGATGGCGATGGGCTAAGGGCGATGGGCTAAGGGCGATGGGCGCGTGGAAGGGCCACGGGCAAATCCGCCCCGCGAGGTGGAATCCGCCCCGCGAGGTGGAATCCGCCCCGCGAGGCAGGCCAGTTCACCGCACCAACGTGTCTAATCTCCGGATCCCTCAACAACCATCGACCGAATCATGCGCGTGCGGAAGTACCATCAACTCACGACCACCATGCCGTTCATGCGTGGCGATAGGAACGAGGCAACCATGCAGACGACGCCTGAGCAGATTCCCGCACGACTCGCGCCAGTTCGCCGCTCGACCGGCCGTCACAGCACCAGCCAGAGCCGCGGTATCACGATTGTCGAGATGCTCGCGGTTGTCGGTGTGATCGCTCTTCTTCTCGCGATTCTGCTGCCAGCAGTGAATCTCGCGCGGCGGAACGCGCTGTGGGCAACGAGCCAAGCAAACCTCCGCCAGGTCGGACAATTGCTCGTGCTTTACGGCGGCGACAACCGCGACGCGATCGTTCCGACCGCGTTCGATTACCGCTCGCTTCCCGCGCCAGGAAAGCCTCGTTCCGCGTCACCGCCGACGGTGAACCCGCCACTTGGACCGGTGAGTTACGGCACTTGGACGGACATCTTGTGGACAACTGGCAAGTTCGGGCCGGTCGCGACGATCACCAACGCCGATCCAGCGACCGTCTGGGACTACCGATTCGACTCCCCCGATGCGGCGCTCTACGCGACCGGTTGGGGTGGCACCAATCCATTCCGATCGGCTATGCCCATCGACAAGATGCAACGCGTCACCAACAACGGTGGGGCAGCAGTCCTTCCGGGTCGCGGCGCGACGCCACTCGGTGATGGCCCCTGTGACGGCGATAGTGGTTCGCTCGTCGACAGCGCAGGCGACCCGATCACCGAACGTGGGCATCCTGGCTATTTCGGCGGAAACCCCTTCTTTGACGCGCGAGGCGGAAAGTTCTGGACCTTTGGTCAAATCAAGCGACCACAGAACTCCATGTATTGCATGGATAGTTCGATCGGCGAGATGCTCTTCCTCAACGACGCGAACGTCAGTCCGAATAACCCAAACCTTGATCTTGTCGGCGTGGACTGGCGCTACTCTGGCAACAACGCGCTGATCCTCTTCCTTGACGGACACGTGGACACGGTCCCAGAGTGGGAAGGTCTTGAGGAACTCGAAAAGGATCTCGGCGTGCGAGTTCTCGACCTCGACAAACAGCGGTTCTATCCAAACTAAACACAGTCCTTGCGGCATGACTTTCGCGAAGGCTTGCGGAGGTCCAACGACTTGCTACACTTTCCGTCCCCTACCGTGCCACTGGCACGGTTTTTCATCGGGGGGTCATCGAGTGTGATCAAGTGGTTTGAAGAAACCATCCGATCAAGTTGATGTGGTGTGGTTTGCAAAACGCAAGTCATACACGCAACACACCGATGTACGCACGCGCGCCGGCGGCGCGTGCGAAGGCTTCAGCCGGACCGTGTGCGGTGTTTACGCGCAAGCGTGCCACGCGCTCGGACAGAACAGTCGCAGGACAGTATTTCGTCGCCACCGTAGCTCAGTGGTAGAGCACACCCTTGGTAAGGGTGAGGTCGAGGGTTCAATCCCCTTCGGTGGCTTTGGCGGCGTCGTGGATGGCGTTGCTCAATCCCTCAGTTGGCTCCTCCCATGAAGGGTGGGCCGAAATTCCTCACTTCCGCCCGCTGCGTGTTGCAAGGGGCGGGCGAAAGCTGGAGCTAGAGACATGGCCAAAGAGAACTTCAATCGTACGAAGCCCCACGTCAACGTCGGCACCATCGGCCACGTCGACCACGGCAAGACCACCCTCACCGCTGCGATCACCGCGGTTCAGGCCGCGCGTGGCTTCAGCAAGCCAGTTTCCTACGACCAAGTCGCGAAGGCGTCTGAGTCGGAAGGTCGCCGCGACCCCACCAAGATCGTGACCATCGCAACCTCGCACGTCGAGTACGAGACGGCCAACCG
>CAIWCL010000097.1 GCA_903911205.1 uncultured bacterium | reverse complement strand
CGTGCGCGAGTTGATCGTGGCGCGAAACAGCGGCGTCGAGAAGAGGTTGCCAAGAGTGATGGGGTGAGGCAAGGATGTACGAGACCATGTCTCGACATGCATCAATTCACGCCTTCAGCGACCGTTCGATGTGCTCTCGCGTCTCCGCATCTTCGAACCAGATGTAGGTACCGCGCATTGCCCGGCTCAAGAGGATTCGATAGCCGCGCTGCAGCCGACGGATGACATCGTCTTCTGCGCCGGGCTTGCGTTTCCTCGCACCAGAGATCGCGAGTCGCCATGCCGATTCGTGGACATGTTCAAGGTTGACCTTCCAACGGTCGCCTCGCCACACAAGGTCGCTCATCCATAAGAGCCCGACATAATCGAAGTCAAACCCGCGCAAAACATAAGGACATCCAACTTCGCAGAGTTGATCGCGCGCGATCGCCGTTCCCTCAGGTGCCTGAATGAAGATGGAGTAATCCTCTTTGGGCGTGTAGTTCCACACACGAGACCATGTCCGAGGCTCCATAGATGCCCCACCGCCAGCTACCGCCGCGCTTGGCTTTGCACCTCTTCCAGCAGTGTCGACCACGATGCAGAAGTCCTGTGCGCTCGCCGCGAGCCGATGCGGGTTTGCGATGCCTTTCGTCTTCCACTTTCGCGAATAGGACGCGACAAACCGTACCGATCGACCCGCGCTCTCGTGAGGCCGAAGTGCCGACTCAAGATCGAACGGCGTATCGAACACTTCGAACTCGTAAGGGCCTCCGGCCGACTTCCGCCACGGGCCGACGCGCTTTACCTGCGTAGATACAGATCCTCCAGCAGCCGTCGCAACCGATTGGGGCGCACCATCGGATTCATCTTGCTGAATCGCAAGTGTTTTATCAATCCACGCGAGGTACTCCGTCGAGCCACTGCAACGAAACTGTGACCCCGCAAGGCTGATTCGCGTGAAGTCGGCCCCGAAATCATCGGCGAATTGTTGTAGGCGAGCAATCGAAGTTGTTTCGTTGTCGCGATAGCTCTGCTCAGGATCCATCAAAAAGACCGCCACACGCGAGGCGCGAATCACATGCCATGCCTGAGGCCCCGCGTGCAGCATCCAACCAGAAGCGGACATCCCCTTACGGTCCGCAACTGTCGGATCAATAAGCGCATGCGCCTCATCCACGATCGAGACAGCGAAGTCGTCATCGGCACACTTGAGTTGCGCGTGCGAGGCACAAAAGCGCTTTACATTTTGACGCCAATCCGCAATCGCGGTCGGGAAACCGTTCGCGCGCTCCCTTTTCAGCCACGGCTGATTCAGCCCCGGGTTGTATTGGTTCGATCCAATCACGACACCACGAGCGGAGCGATCACCGTTCACTCGGTGAAACAGTTCTTCCCAATTCGTGCGTTGTGCGGTCGAAGTCGTGGTCAAGACCACATTGCCATCTATCGCCTCGTCACTCGCGATCGAAGCCCACAACTGCGCGGCGATGACAGACTTTCCCGAACCGGGCGGCCCTTCAATCACCACCACACTCTTTTTCGGAGAATTCTTGAGCGAGGAAGCTGCAGGCGTTTTCGCTGTAACTCTTGCGGGCTTCAAACGCCGTTCAACACAGGCCATACAAAGTTCAAATCCGCGACGCTGTTGGTCGAGCAGCACAAACGGACGTTCTTCAGATCGTTGAATCGCTTTGGAAATCTGAACGACGAATCCGCGATCCTGTCGGTAGACGCCTCGTGCAAAGCTCTGGGCGAATTCTGGATCCGCGGCCGTGAGACGGTTCGCGAGATATCGCGGGAATCGCTCTTCAACATCCGCGATGTTCTTTGCGAATACTGGATATTCATCGACCAACTTTCGATGTGGCTCAGCGACATACGCATCAGCAGAGGACGCATAGGTGAAGTACACGCAGCCTTCGACGCGCGCACCACACTCTTGTACGGCGCTGTGAAATCGTCGGCAGTACTCGACATATCCACGAACCTGATCTGAGGGATGCAAGTCTTCGCCATGCGGTCGACGGACGAGCGCCTCGCGATCGCCCGACTGGTCCTTTGCGATATTCCAATCTTTCAACTCAACGACGACTGCCGCAGGACCATTCGGACCACGCCCGAGCAGCACAAGATCGGCCCAAGAGGGAGACGCTGGGAGCCTGTACTCAACCATCAAACTGCTGGGTCGTCCGACATGCACATGCAGATTGGCAAGTTCCGGCCGCGCGAGCACATCTCGAAATGCAGGCAACGAGGACTTCCATGCATTTCGCTCGGCCGGCGTGGAACGGTGTGTTTCCCGTACCAGATCTTCAATAAGACCATCGAGCTCGTAGCTGGTTCGACGGCGGAATGTCTCAACATCAAGCAGCATGCGTTAGTTCCCCAATGTTGTTCCGCGTCGTTTCCACTTCGACTTTTGAGCCGACGAATCTCACTTCGATTTTGAAGACTCTTCCGCGATCAGCGTCGTCGTTCCGGCATCGGCCTCCGCCTGTAATCGATCATGTTTCGACGCGCGTCCCTTCGCGAGCGCGACGGGGTAGCGCACCGCATTTCGGGCAAGCTTGCGCTCGATGACTTGCGCGATATCGATCCCACAGATCGCCGCAAATTCAAAGAGCAGAATCGCAACATCTGCGACCTCATCTTCCACAGCGGCTCGGGTGCGCGCATCCACAAGCGTTTGCAGCGACTCGTCGTTTTTCACCCACCGAAAGTGATCCATCAATTCGCCCGCTTCAACCGCAACCGCCATCGCAAGGTTCTTTGGATCGTGAAACTGCTGCCATTCACGCTCAGCCGCGAATGTGAGAATCGCGGTTTGCAGGCGTGCGATGTCGGAAGGGCGTTGTTTCGGGGCTGCAGAACATGCGTCACGCATGTTGGAAATGTAACGCCCACGAGCCCTCATCACTCTTACTCGCACCAATTCAACGTTTGGAGTAATCTCTGAAGTCAATGCGCCCCTACATTGCGAACACGGACCCAAATTGGTTCGACTTTCTCGAACAAATCGCAGGAGCATCTACAAGCGAGCCTCACTGTGTTCCGGAAGTGAACTTCTGGTTTCCAAATGCCCGGGAGCCCGTCATTCGTTCGATCTCCGCCGGAACCCCGGTTTTCTTTCGACGAAAGAGCCCGGATTGCGCGATCGCTGGAGTCGGGTACTTCGCTTCGTTCCAAATGCTGCCGCTCGATGATGCATGGATGGCATTCGGTGTGGGCAACGGCGATCCAGAAGAACGGCGATTTCGTACG
>CAIWCL010000096.1 GCA_903911205.1 uncultured bacterium | reverse complement strand
GTCGCGATGGAAGTCGAGCGTGTCTGCTTCGATGACGCGGCAGGTTTTGAAGTGCGCGTGACAACGTTCTTCGTCGCCTTCTTCGCGACGTTCTTCGTCGCCTTCTTCGCGACGTTCTTCGTCGCCTTCTTCGCGACGTTCTTCGTCGACTTCTTCGCGACGTTCTTCGTCGACTTCTTCACGACCTTCTTCGTCGACTTCTTCACGGTTTTCTTCGCGGTCTGCTTCGCGACCCTCTTTGCGGTCTTCTTCGCCATCTCAACTCACTTTCTTGCGGTCAAGGCCGCGTCATATGAAATTCGGTTTCGGTCAGTCCGGATCGGTCGAGGGAGGTGGAACGAGCGGATCCGAAGATCGGATGAGGTTCTACTCAAACTCGTCGAGGTATCCCTGTATCTCGCTTGCCGCTTTCAGATCTCCAACCGCGCGCGCGCGCAGCAGTCCGGCTTTGAGAACGTCAGCGACTTCGCCGCTCCGTTTGGCGGCCTCAAGCGCCTTCGCCTTATGGAAGAACGCATAGCACTGCTTGGGATCGGCCTCGATCGTTCGGTCGTACCAGCGAATCGCTTCGTCCAGTTGGCCGAGTTTTTGGCACTCCTGCGCAAGGCCATAGAGCACGAACCCGTCGTCGGGTTCCGCCGCGTGGAGGGCGAGAAGTTTGGAAAGTCGTTCAGAGCCGGAGGTTTGCATAGTGGGCCCAGATCGGGGCAGGCGGGTACTCTACAGCCCATGGCTTGGCAAAGTCCGCGACTCTTCCGTTTCGTCTTCGCTGCCTTCCTCGGCTGCTCGCTCACGTTGTTGGCTAACGTGAGTTGCTCGACGGCGCCTCCGGGAACGCCGGTCATCGACGAGGACGAGGCGAAACTGCCCCCGGTCCCAAAGTCCATGCGGGTCGTGAGTAGTTTTGGAGGCGTCCACCGGAAGGCGGAGATTGACGAAGGTGTTTGGTATCAGGCCTTCGCGAACCACATGCTCTTCCTCGACGCGCAGAGCGGTACGAAGTTGACCGAACTCGAACTCGCGCCCCGAGGAACGACCGGTCACGTGCAGGATTTCGTCAGGATCGGAAAGAAGCTGTACGTGGTGCTCGAAGGCGATCAGGTTGTCGAGGTCGACATCACCGTCGTTCGCATCCCCGTGATCATGCGACGTTGGACGACCGCGGAACTCGGTGTCGCGCCCCATGTTGTCGCCGACGTCAAGGGCGAGCCCTACGTTGGCGGAGCTGGCGGGGCGATTCGGCTTGCCGACGCGAAAGCGATGGGCGAGCACTTTGACGAGGATGGAAAGCCCATACCTCCGGTGCCACCGAGCGCGTTCCTCGCGGGGAAGACAGTGGACTGCATCGTCGACGCGGATGATGGCCCGGTGGGCTGTGTGGGACGTCGCATCCTTCGGCTTGAAGATGCCCACTATCTCGGCGCGGCGAACAAACTCTTTGTGATGTCCGAAGAGTGGGGCGGTGGATACGGCTTCTTGCTGCAAGCATCGGAAGGTGCGCAAGTCGGATTGATGAGCCGCGACTTCCGCGAGCTCTCGTCGAGCGGTCTCCGCGGCACCGTGCACACCGTGCGCTCCTTTGACGATCGATTCTTTGCGATCAACGACTTTGAAGTTTCCACTTGGAAACTTGAGCCAGCCGACGAGGCAACGGAGCCCAGTGCGTCGGCGACGCGTGAGAGCGGGGCGGTTGCCGGTGCGCCCACGAAGTTTCGTCTCGGTGCAACACTGTCGGTACCCGTCAAGGGCGCGCTCGATATCGCAAAGGTGCAGCGCAATCGGTTCGCCGTGTGCGGAACGTTCGGTCGTGCGCTGTACCGGTATCTCCCCGAGGGAGACGCTCCGGGAGATACGTTTTACGCGGTCGAACGCGTGCCCGGCCGGTTGGATGTCTCGGTCACTGATCGCCGACGCATTCTCGCCGCAAGCAGCGAAGGTTCTTGGATGTACCTCATCGGCGAGGAAGCAGAACTCACGCAGCGACCAATCGCCTCGCCCGATCGGCCGGAGTTCTCCGTCGAAGCCTCGTGGGGAATTGCGACCATGAGCGAAGATCGAAAGACCGTGACGTTCTCGTTCGGCGAACGTTCGCAGACGTATGAGCCGACGGCAGGAGCGGAAGTGTCGACGCTTGCGCTCGCCGATGGCAAGGTGTGGATCGGTCACGCGCGCGGTATCGACATCATTGAATTCGATCCACTTACGAAGCAGATCGCACTCAGCGACTACATTCGCCTCAATGGCCCGATCGTCGCGCTCTATCCAAATCGCGTTGGCGGTGGAGTCGCGTATGTCTCCAAATACTCTGGTTTCGGTGTGATTCGACCGGTTGCTGATGATGCGCCGCCCATCGTCGCGAAAGGGTGTGTGGATGGAAGCCCTGCGAAGAACCGAGGCGCGGCGTCGACGGGCGATTTGAAGCAGAAGGAGAACGACGAGTGACGGAGGCCACCCATCAGATCCGTGCGCAGGTACTCGTGGTCGACGATGAGCGCGATCACGCGGAAGCGATGGCCGACACGCTGCGGAAGCCGGGACATGTTTGCACGATCGTGCACTCGCTCGCAGCAGCGAAGGACGAATTGTTGCATGGCCACTTCGATGTCATCGTCACGGATCTCGTGATGGAGACCGAGACTGCGGGTCTTGAAGTGCTGGCGCTCGCACGGAGAGAACAGCCGCACGCCGAGACGATCATGGTCACCGCGCACGGCGACATCCCGACCGCGAAGAAGGCGCTCCAAGGCGGCGCGTACGACTTCATCGAGAAGCCGGTTGATCTTGTTGTGCTCCGCAATCTTGTGCATCGCGCGGCCGAAACGGTCATGTTGCGTAGTCAAAACGAGGCGCTGAAGGGACAAGTGGATGCGGCGTTCGGCTTCGAGGGAATCATCGGTGAAAGCCCTGCGATGCGCGCGGTGATTCAAATGGTGAAGCAACTCGCGCCGAGCAACCTCGCGGTACTCGTCACGGGCGAATCGGGTACGGGGAAAGAACTCGTCGCCGCGGCGCTTCACAAAGCGTCGAAGCGCGCTGCTCGGCGATACGTCACCTTTAACGCAGCTGGGCAGGCGGAAAGCCTGCTTGAAGATCAGTTGTTTGGTCACGTTCGCGGCGCGTTCACCGGTGCCGACAAGGATCGTGAAGGCGTCTTTGAGTACGCGGACAAAGGTACGGTTTTTCTCGACGAAATCGGCGACATGCCGCTCTCGATGCAGCCGAAGTTGCTGCGTGTCCTCGAAACAGGCGACATCGTGCGGCTCGGTGCGAACGAGCCGAAGCGAGTGGATGTGCGACTCGTGAGCGCGACCAATCGTGATCTGAAGAAGGCAGTCGCAGATGGGCAGTTTCGCGAGGATCTCTACTTCCGCCTCAAGGGCGCGGAGATTCATATCCCGCCGCTTCGCGAGCGTCGCGAGGATATCCCGCTGCTCGTGAACCACGCGATCGGCAAGTACTCGGCCGAGCTCGGCCGCACGCGGCCGACTATCACGCAGCCCGCGCTGATGCGGCTCGTCGCCTACGACTGG
>CAIWCL010000095.1 GCA_903911205.1 uncultured bacterium | reverse complement strand
TGGCGCGAACTCCATCGTCGTTCGCTTGCCGGCGAGCCGCTCTCTTCCGATCTCGATCTCTTCGCCCGCGCACGTGGCGCGGTGCAATGGCTTCGTTGGTCGACGCGGCCATGGCGCACGTTGACCGGTGAAATCGGCGGCATGGTGATGGTCGTCGAGAGCGTGAGTGAGGTACATCGACTGCGTGCGGCGGCGGAAGAAGCACACGAAGAGTTTGAAGTGCTCTTCGAGAATCAAGCGATTGGCGTGGTCCTCGCTGCATGGAACGGTCGAATCCTCCGTGCAAACGCATCGTTTGCCGCGCTTGCTGGTCGGGATCCTGCAGAAATCACGGGACTTGAGATCGAATCCTTCTTTCAATGTGCTCCAGAGCACGCGAAAGGGGAGGCTGAACCGTTGACAGCGCTCCTTCGCCCGCTGCGCGAAGGCAGAGTGACTTCTGTCGCCGAGCGTCTCGTTCTCCACGCAGTGACTGGCCGGACAACGTGGGTCCATTGCACTGCAACACGAGTCCGCGGATCTCATGGTGCCGCGCCGCGCATCGCCCTCTTTGTGCACGACGAGAGTGCGCGCATTGAACTTGAACAGCGCATGCGCGTTGCCGACCGACTCGCATCGATTGGAATGCTCGGTGCAGGTCTCGGGCATGATCTACAGAACGTGTTGCTGCCCATTCAAGCGCATCTCAACGCGCTCACGGCGCTTCGCAATGATTTCACCACGGTCGCTGCTCGTGAGCGTTACGAGCAACACACCGATGCGATGCGTAGTTGCGTGGCATATCTGCGGAAACTGGCGGATGGAATGCACTTTCTCTCACGAGCGTCCTCGTCGAGTTCGGAAGAATCAACCGTCGCGGAAATCACAGCAATGCGTTCGTGGTGGAGCACTGTGGAGCCGCTCTTTACAGCGGCATTGCCACGCGAGATTCGATTCGAAGAGACGTTCAAGGCTCGGTGCGGCGATGTTCAAGTCGATCCGAGCGTGCTCACGCAAGTCGTTTTGAATCTGGTGGTGAACGCGCGCGACGCCGTCGTACAACGTCACGGAACTCGCGGTCAAGGAGGGGAGATTCGGGTTGTGTTTGGCCCCGCACGTCTTGAGAAGCGTCGTGCGGTGCGAATCGCGGTCTCGGACAACGGCATTGGCATGAGCGCGGAGACGCGAGCGCGCGCCTGCGAAGTGTTCTTCACGACGAAACCATCGGGCCGTGGAACTGGGCTTGGACTCGCGATGGTCGCAAAAGCAGTCGAAGAAGCTCGAGGAAAAATCGAGATCACATCCACGCTCGGCGTTGGAACGACGATTGAAATCGTGCTGCCCGCCGCGCGTGACGCTACCGCCGCGCGTGACGCTACCGCCGCGCGTGAAGCTGCCGCCGCGCGTGACGTCACCGCTTCGCGAGATGCTTCTTCGTCTCGGCGCGTGAAGCCTTGATGATGGCAGCGGCGGCCTTCGGGTTTGCCTTCGCTTCGAGGAGCGCGTCAAGCATGAGCGGCGCCACGATTGTGGCATCGCTCTCGACCACAAACATCGGAGTCTTCTCCGTGAGCTTGTCCCACGTGATCTTCTCGTTGGGCGTGGCGCCCGAGTACGAGCCGAACGACGTGGTTGAGTCGCTGATCTGGCAGAAGTACGCCCAAGGCTTCACGGGCTGCTCAAGGTCGTACTTGATGCTTGGAACAACGCAGATCGGGAAGTCGCCCGCGATACCGCCGCCAATCTGGAAGAAGCCAATGCCCTTCCCCTTCGACATCACGCGGTAATCGTCGTAGAGCTGGCCCATGTACTCGATACCGCTCTTCACGATCGATGCGCTGCAGTCGTTGAACTTGACGTGTGATGCAAAGATGTTGCCAAAGGTCGAGTCTTCGTGGCCAGGAACAACCATCGGCAGATTCGCCTTCGCGGCTGCCAGCAGCCAGCAGTCGTCGGGGTTGCCCTCGTACTTCGACTTGGGGATCGAGAGGATGAGTTCGTAGAAGTACTCGTGCCAGAAGCGACGCTCGCCGTTCGCGGTCGCGCGCTTCCACATCGGGACGAGGATCTTCTCGACCGAACGGAAAGCCTCGTCTTCGGGAATGCTCGTGTCGGTGACGCGACGCATCCGCTGCTTGAGAATCTTCGTGTCGTCTTCCTTCGTGAAGTAGCGATAGTCGGGGAAGTCCTTGTAGCTGTGGTGCGCGACGAGTCGGAAGAGCGACTCTTCGAGATTCGCGCCCGTCACCGAGAGGCCATGTACGAGACCCGCGCGAATCGCGGGGGCGAGTGAAATCCCAAGCTGCGCAGAACTCATCGCGCCGGCGACGGCCCAATACATGCGGCCGCCTGCTTCGATGTGATCCCAATACGCGAACAGCGCGTCGCGCGTCGAGCGGGCGTTGAAGTTCTTGTAGTTGCGGGCAACGAACTGGAGGATCGGGAGCTGGGCGGTCGGCATAAGGGCGGGGAGGATATCAGGAAGGCGCGGTTTCTCGCGCCCCCGATACACTCGCCGCCATGGCCGCCCGAGAGACTCCCGCCGCCCGCATCGAACGACTTCTCGCCGCGGGCGATGCGGCGGGCGCCATCGCGGCGGCCAACGATTTGCTCGCGCAATCGCCGAAGAGTTTCATTGGTCTCCTCGGACGCGCGCGTGCACACCTTCGGATGCGCGACAACATTTCCGCAGAGCGTGATCTCAACGCGGCGCTCGCCATCTCACCGAACGATGATCTCGCGCTGTTGCTGCGCGCCAATATGGACTTTCACCTCGGCCGCACGGAGCCCGCGCTTGCGGGGTTGAGGCGCGTGGCCGCAGGTCGGAGTGCACAGGCGCTCGAAGCGTCGATCAATCTGCTCGAAGCCCTGCATGGTGCAGGCCGCCACGACGAACACGCAGAGTTCGTTCGGAAGGGTGGCGCGTGGATGAAGGACGAGCGCGCACCATTGCACATCGGGCGTGCGCAGTTTCGCGAGGACTCTGGCGCGGGGATCGAGGCACTCAAAGCGGTTTTCCGCTCGCGCGCGCACGTGGTGGTTCGTCGTTGGGCTGGCTTTGAAGCGGTGGGGCATCTGGACCGTGCGAAGGAGTATCGCGCAGCGTTCGAACTCGCGACCGAAGTGCACCGCGCAACGACTGGCCCTGTCGAGCTGGCGCCGTGGCTTGGGCTTGCCGACGAACAGTTGCGGCTTCTCGCGAAGTCGCCGATGCCGTTTGTGCCGCGTGCCGAGCAGGCGCCCAATCTCGCCTTCATCGTGGCGATGCCGCGATCGGGAACGACGCTGCTGGAACAGATGCTCGATCGTCACCCCGCCATCGGCGGCATCGGCGAGTTCGATGGACTCGACCATGTCTGTCGCGCGATGACATCGCACCCCATGTGGTTTCGTGTCCCGGGCGCGGTGCCGCAGGCGCTCGTGGACGAGCTCCGTCGTCGCTATGTCGAAGGCGCGGCGCAGATTCGTCGCGAAGGAGCGACATGGACGCTCGACAAGAGTTTGCGTTCCTGGCGCGCCCTGCCGGAGATTGCCTCGATTTTCCCGGGCGCCGTTGCGATATCGGTCGATCGTGATCCACGCGATGTGGCAACGAGCATCTTCCTCTCCTATTTCAATCCCTCGACCTACGAGTGGACCAGCAGTTTCGACGCGATACGCCAAGTGATTGAAACGCAGCGCCGCGTGGTGCCTGCAGCGCTCGATGCGCTTGCGCTGCCGAATGAGCGAATCGTTTACGAGGACCTCGTGGAGGATCCTGCGGCGGACGCGGCGCGTGTCCTTGCACGCATGGGGCTTGCGATGGACGAGCGCGTGCTCTCGCCGGAACTTAATCCGAAGGGTGCCGACACGCTTTCCCGCGCGCAGGTCCGGCAGCCGATCAACCGCAAATCCATCGGCCGCTGGAAGAACTACGAGTGGGCGTTCGACGAAAAGTGGGACGCGGTCGTCGCGGCACATGACGCAAGACGGACAAGGAAGCCGGATTGAATCGCAGGCGTGATGCATCGATTCGTTCGCTGCTGACAGCGCGAAGCGCCGCTGTGCGCGCTGCGGGATCCGCCCCGGTATCCATCTCCGGATCCATAATGAGGGTCACGTGCGTGGTCGTTCCCTTGGTGATACCGCAGGATTGAAGGAGTGCGATGCATGTCGGATGCTGAAGTTTTCGCTCTCTTGTTCTCGCTCGCCGTGAGCCTCCATGGTTGGGGTTGGCTCGCCACGCGAGGCGCGTTGGTTGATCGACGACTTTGGAGTACGCCCGATGGTCGCATGCGACCAGGTGGAGGCTTCGGCTGCCTTGCAACGATCTTCGCGTGGTTTTCGATCGGTGCCGTCGTCTTCTACGTGCTGCTCAACTTTGCTGCGAGTGATGTGAAGCCCGACGCGAAGTACATCGTGCTCTATCTCGTGATGGGATACGCCTTCGCAGCCGTCAACACGATCGCGCTGCGCGTCTACGGCTGGAAAGTTCCCGATATGTTTGAGCGGCGCAATCGAGCTGCGCACACGTTGTTCTACACCGCAACACTTGCGAGCGTCTGTGCGTACGCAGGTGCGAACATCGGCGATGGGCCTGGCTTTTACGTCGTGATCTACTGCGCGGCGCTCGCGCATCTCGGTCTCTACACGCTCGTCGTTGTGCACGCGGCGCTGAATCGCACCGTCTATCGCATCCTCGTTGATCGCGATCGCGGAATCGCCTTTCGTGCGGGCTGTATGTTTGTGGCGATTGGTGCAGTTCTTGGACGAGCCGTCGCCGGAAACTGGGCTGGATTTGAAGCGGCGACGGGGGACTTCTTTCGCCTCGGATGGCCGACCTTCCTGTTCGTAGTCGCCGACACCATCGTTGCGCGTGTTGCACTTTCGCGCGAAATCGACGGCAATCTCTGGGTCGATCGCGCGACGGGCATCGTCTATTTGCTTGCGGCCGCGGGTTACATCTTCATCCTCGGAGCGCCAGTGTGATTGCGCTCTCGCGCACATTCGACGCAGAAGAACGTCGCGAGATCCGCATGCGCGCGATCTTCGAGGCGGGAAAGCTCGATCCGCGCACGTTTGACGAGGACACGCTGGCGCCTTGTGCGCTGCGCATCGCGCCGTCGGCGTGGTCGACGCTCGCCGACCTCGCCGAGCACTCATGGAGAGAGCTGCGCGCGGCGGAGGACGCGCTGCTCGGCGAACGGCGACGTTGGCGTGCGCTCGGGATACCCGCGAAGTCGCGCGCGATCCTCGCGGCCACGCCGCCGCCATCGGAGCGCGACGTGCGCTTCTCTCGCTTCGACTTCCACTGGACGCGCGACGGCTGGCGCGCGTCGGAGATCAACGCCGACGTGCCCGGCGGTTTCATCGAGGCCGGCGCCGTCACGCGGATCGTTGCCGAGGTGCTACCCGGGTTCGAGTGCCTGCCTGATCCGACGCGTGAACTTGCGCGCGCGGTGTCCGCTCGGCTGGCTGGCCAGTCCGATGCCGGTGTTGCGCTCGTCCATGCGACGAGCTACACCGACGATCAGCAGGTGATGCGGCGGATCGGGGCGGAACTTGCGGCGTTCGGACTGCGATCGCATCTCGCGTCGCCCGTGCATCTTGAGGCCGAGGGCGCAGGCGCGCGAGCACGGCTCGTGCGGGGCAATCGAGCGCCCGCGCCCATCGATGCGCTGGTTCGGTTTTTCCCGGGCGAGTGGCTCGCGAACCTCTCCCGCGCCGATCGGGCGCGTTGGGCCGCGCTCCCGCGCGGGCTCGTGCGATCGAACCCGCTTGCGGCCCTCCTCATCCAGGGGAAGCGGCTGCCGGTCGTCCTCCGCGAACTCGGCATCGCGACGCCGACATGGGATTCCGTGCTGCCTGCGACGCGCGCCGTCGGCCTGCGCGCGCTCGCGCCGCGGCTCGTGCGCGACGACGAAGTGCTCAAGCCGATCTGGGGTCGCGTGGGCGACGGTGTCGCGATCGAAGGCGTGACGCCGCTCAAGGAGTGGCGGCGTTCGCGTATCCTCGCGCGGGTTTTCCCGAAGGCGTGGGTGCTGCAGCGGCGATTTGAGTCGCAGCCGCTTGTCGATGCATCGGGCGAACCCTTCCACGCGTGCATCGGCGTGTACGTGATCGACGGCCGCGCCGCCGGTGCCTACGCGCGCATCGCGCGGCGCCCGCTCATCGATGGGTACGCGCGCGATGCCGCGGTGCTCGTCGATCGCGCACTCGACACGTCGGATGCGGCACTTCCCGAACTCGCCGTTCCGATGTCGCCATCGCGCGACCGCGCGCGTGGATCGCAGTCGCCGCGAGGCGTCTCGCCCGCCGCGGCGCTTGCGGCTTCCGCGCACTCGGCCATCCCGAACGAGGTTCACCATGCTTCCCACTGACATGCCGATGCCGCAAGGGCTTCCTGAAGACGCGCGCGAACTCTTCGAGATCTGGGCGCCCGTCACAAGCCGTTGGTCGGGCTGGGCGAAGCCGGTGCTCTTCACCTACGCGCCTCCCGCGACGTCGATCGCCCTGCCCGCATGGTCGTGGGTCGGCGCACCGCCGCTCGGCTCGGGCCGCACCGCGATCGTGGTAGATCTGCCTGGAAACGAGGGTCTTGCGTGCGCGCTCGCCCTCGCCGCGCGCGGATTCAGGCCCGTGCCGCTTTACAACAACACGCAAGGCGAGGGTGCCGAGGTGATCGCGCTCGATCCCTTCGTGAGTGGTCTTCGCGCAGCCGCACCCGCGCTTGCGGCCATGAACATCCCCGATGACGCGCCTCCCGCGTTTCTTCTTGATTCAAACCGCGGCTCCGGTGGACCGACGCCCGGGATGTTCGACAACCGCTGGGCGGTGTTCGCGCAGGACTTCCCATCGGGCCGTGCGCTTCTTTCGAGCGGTATCGAGCGCGTTGTCGTGATGCGTCGCGAGGGCGCGATTCGGGTCGACCTCGTATCGGTGCTGCGACTCTGGAGGCGTGAGGGCATCGCCAGCGAGCGCTTCGATGTAGCGACCGGTACGCAGAGCGAACTCACCCAGGACATCTCGCTGCTTGCGGTTTTCTCCGGGCACATGTCCGCGATCATGCACGGATTCCGCCAGAACGCCACGGGTGGATTCGGCGCGCGGGTACCGCTGCCCTCCGAAGGCGGCGGTGGGTTCGGTTGAGCGCGGCGTCGCGTGTGATGTGAAAGGGCCGCGGCGCCCGGAGGGTCCGGAGGCCGCGGCCCGTCGAAGCAAGCGTTGCACCGCGTGTCGTCGTACGGCGTCGCGCGTGCGCCCTGACTCAGTCGCAGAGACCCCACGCAGCGAGAAGCAGCGAGAGATCCGCGGCACCGACGTTTCCGTCGCCGTCGAGGTCGGCCTCGCCAGCCGCGCCCCACGAGGCAAGGAGCAGCGAGAGATCCGCGGCGCCCACCGAGCCATCGCCATCAAGATCGGCGGGACATGGTGCCTCGATGATCTCGACACTCCAGAAGCCGCCGCTAAGAAGGTAAGGGCCGCCCACACTCGGTGTTGAGGTCGCGATCGGTTGGCCGATCGTCCCCGTGAGCGAAAGGCTCTTCAGCGACGACTTGCCGCCGCCGGAAACGATCGCCGATCGATCGATCGACAGGCCTCCGCCGACGCCTGCAAGCGAACTGGCCGCCATGATCGCTGCGACGAACGACGCTGCGGTCGCGATGGATGTGGTGCGCGTCATCGACGGCCTCCGGTCGACTGCGGCGCGACGTCGCGCAGCATGCGCTCGATCGCATCGAGGCGATGGCGGAGTTCGTCTTGCTCGGCCCGCATCGCGTCGTTCTCTGCCCGGAGCGACGCGTTTTCAGCCCGGAGCGCGTCGATCGACTCGGCAACCATGTGCGCGTCGCCGTGGCGGTCGAAACTCTCGAAGAACACCGAGACAAGCGCGCGACGCGTGCCGTCCGCGGCCGAGCGGACACTCGACCAGCGGATTGGTTCGGCCACGCGTGCGACGACGTGACCGACTGCGAAGCGCTCGGTGTCGTCGAGCATCGCGCAACCGGCGACGTCCGACGAGATCAGGTAGTCGCCTGCGGCGAGATCGCCGCGACCGGTATCGACCACCCACATCTCGCCGTTGCCGACGGCGGCGACGAGATGCTGACTGCCAGCGTCACTCGCGTCGGGTGCCGCGAGGTAGGACCCCATCACCGACGGATCGTTCGCCTTCGAAGTCGGAGCGATGCCGTACACGGGCTCGCAGTAGGGCCCTTCGTGAGCCTTGCGATTCACGCCGGTCAGGGTGACAAGGGTGCCCGGCTCGAGCTTCTCGTCGATCCAAGCATGGTGCGATCCGGTGAACGTGTTGTAGCTCACCGTTGTGCCGAAGACGGAGATGCCACCCGCGGATGTCCCGTTGTTCTTGAAGCTGATCAGCGTTCCATCGGGGAAGGTCCGGTTGAAGAAGGTGTTTCCACCAGAGGGCGTATTGACCTCGAGGCCGCCATTGGTGAGGACGATGTCCGCTCCCTCGCTCATCAGGATGAAGCCATCGGTGCCGATGTCGAGCCGCGGCTGGGTGCCGTTGATCCAGAGACTGTCGAAGACGGTCAGGACGGCGGCACCCGTCGGTGCGGTGCCGATACCGGTGCGGCCGATCCCTTGCGGGCAGATGGCGACGTTGCCACCGTCATTGTTGAGGGTCAGCGTTGAAGCGGCGCCGTTGCTGCGCGCCATGATCTCGTTGTTGTCGAGGGAGAGATTCAGGTTGTTCGTCGCGCCGAGCACGAGGAAGCCGCCACCGCCTAGGCCGGAGTCGGTGCCCCCGTCGACGTGGAGTTTCGCCGCTGGAAGCGTCGTTCCGATGCCGACCTCGCCCGCAGAGTCGATCGACATCTCCGTCGCGCCGTTCACGGCGAAGGCCAGCGGATTGGCGAGGAGGCCTCGTGTGGAGAAGATCGAGGCTGCCGGAGTTGCGGCTCCATCGGAGAAGTCGAGCGAGCCGACGACGTTCGCCGTAAGGCCGCTCGCTCCCGCTCCCTGCAGCGTTAGCGTCGAGGTGCCCGAGGTCGCATCGCTCAGGAGCCGCAGGCTCGCGTTGTCGTTCACGATGTCGAGATCCGCCGTGGGTGCGGTGACGCCGATACCGACGCGACCGCCGGAATACGAGATCGCGGTACCGTTGGTTGCCCACGGAGCGAGCGACCGAATGGCGTAGGGAACGGTGTTGACCGCCTGTCGCGGCGAGAGCGTGTCGAAGGTCGTGCAGTTGCCGGCAGCCGTCTGCGCGCCGATCTCAAGCCAGCGATCCGCGCCGTCGAAAGGCGTCGCGCCGAAGTCGAGGTTCACCGTGAAGACGCCGTCGACCACGGTCACGTCGCAGGCGGTCAGCGTGGAGCCGACCTGCGTGCCGCCGCTTGCCGCGTTGAACAGCCGGAAGCGGAACGAGGCGAGACCGTTGTACGGACCACCCGCGTTCGCAAGCTTGCCCTGATAGGTGAACGCCGTGCCTGCCGGAAGCGGCGCTGCGGTGGCCTCGCGGACGAGCGAAGCGGGAAGGATGACTGCGCCGAGCATAAGGCCGGCGCAGGCGACGAAGGTGTGGGATCGAGGCATGATGGGCTTTCTCCAATGAGTCAACATGGTTCCGCTGCTCGCGGACAAACTGAGGAGCGCCCCACGACTCGACGCAGATCTGTCCTTCAGCAAAGACAGGACAAGCGATGGGTGAACGTACTCCAGGAACGACAGAAACCAAGAGATTCAGGTGATCGACGTTTGAGATATGCGTGCGCCTGAATCGCGACTTGAGGAGGCTTTGAGCGCGCGTCGGTCATAAGCCTCTCTACTACAGAGTCTTGTGTTGTTGCTTCGACGTCACTCCTGATCAGCGCTCCCGGCGAGTGAGCGGAGCAGCGCGTGCGCGGGATCAGCCATTTGCTTGCCACGCACGGTGATGGTGTCGCGGCCATCGAAGAGCGGAAGCAGTTGCTGCGCGAACGCGGCGCGCGCGGGTCGCTTCACCGTATCGACCCACATCTTGAGGAGCGCGGCGAAGCGGTCGGCCTCGCGCTTCGCTTCTTGCGGCGCCGCACGACCTCCCGCACGACCGGCCGCGCTCGACCGCGCGGGCGAGGAGAGATACGCCTCGGTCGCCGCACGCACGCGTGCCTCGAACTCGGCGTCGCCACCGATACCGCGCCACGTGCGTGCGAGGAGTTTTGCATCGTCGCACTGCTGACGTTCGAGTTCGTTGAGCAGTGCACGATTTGCGTCGGCTCCTTTCGGCGCGGGCAGTGCGGAGATCCGCGCGTGTGCGAGATCGCGCAGTGTGCTTCGGTAGAGCGGGGGAACACTTGCTGCAGGCAATGCATCAAGTGTGCGCGATGCGATGTCTGCGAGCGCAAGTGCGGTTTCCGGTGCACTCGCTGCGCGCACGGCACCGTCGTACACCACGAGTGAGAATGGATTGCGTGCGAGTCCCGCTTCCGCGAATGCTGTCGCCGTCGCCGCACGCTCGGCTTCGGGAAGCGCGTCGAATATGCGGCGCATCGCGAGCGTTTCGAGGAACGATGTTGGCGCTTCCTCACGGTTGTAATTCACAGCCCACGCGATCGACTGGTGATACACCATCGGCCTTCTTCCGCCGATATCGTCGTAGTTCCAGCCCGCATGCACGGTGGTCACCTCGTCGCCGCCCGTCGCGTACTGCCCGCCCTTACAGCGGAATTCGCCTGTCTTTGCGTCGTGCTCCATGAACACGATCGCGCAGTGGCCGGGCTGCCCGGCGGTCGAAGCGGGTTGGCCGACGATGCGGTGTGTGCGCGCACCGATGTTTCCCATCGTGCCGCAGACGCCGCCATCTTTCCACATCATCTGTATCGAGCCGTAGTTGAACGCAAGGGGCGCCACGCGTCGCGCGGACTGCATGTCGAATTGCTGCGCGATTCCGCCGATGTACTCGCCATACGTTCGGAACTCGCCCTCGTCGCGGAACTTCGTCCAAATCTCCTCGCGTTCGCGGAGCGGTTGGTCGTCGGCGGCGAGCATCATCAGTACCGGCCACGGCGCGTTGAGCGGAAATCGCGGCCAGTCGCGTGCATCGCGCGTCGCGTCGTCGAACGCGTGACGATCGTTGCGAATGAACCACGCCATCGACTCAGCTGCGGTCGGCGCGCGATCGCGTTCCGCGGGCATGCGGCCTTTCGCGCGATACGCGTCGTGGAAAATCTCGTGCGCAGCCTTGATTCTCGCGCGCAGATCTTTGTCGGCGATTGCCTCTTCGGAGTACCAGTGAACGGCGCGATCTCCGCAGTCGATCTTGACGTCGGGGTGGCCATGCGCCGCCATGTACGCGTTGAATTCTTCCTGCAGCGCGCGCGAGGCGATCACGTCGGCGGCAACAGGCTTGCGCAGTTCCTTCTTCATCACGGTCACCGCTTTTCCTTGCGGCTTCGCGACGCCCTTCTCGTCATACTCGAGTGGCGGGAGTTCTTTCACGCGAATATCCGCTTCGATTTCCGCGTGATCCTCGAGGAAATTGATGATGTGATCGTTCGCGTCAAGCGTGCGCGCAGTGTCCGGCGAAGAGTTCCGCAAAGAGTGCTTCGTGTTGACGGGTACGCGCGGATCGCTCGGAATCACGAGCGAAAGTGGAGCGCGCGGCGTGATGTCAGGTAGCGTTGACGCGTTTGTCGCGCCGTCACCGTCGTTCCAACCTGTGCCTTTGTCGGCGCGTGCGGCGTACGAATCTTGGATCGCGAAGGCGAGTGCCAGTTGTGTGTAATCGCGGCGCACGGTGTCGGTGCCGAGATCGATTTCTAGCGAGCGTAACGCGAGCAGCACCGGTAGCGGATCCGCGCGCGAGCCATACACCGAGAGTTGCAGCGCAGGGTCGTTGTCGATCCACGCGAGGAAATCCGCCGGCAACGCAAGGTTGAGTTTGCGAGCGCGGGCGAGCGTGTCCGAGCGAGCCTCACCAATGAAAGCTCCAACCGTTGCCTCGGCGAAATTGTCGTGGCCAAAGACGCTGTTGGCTCTGGTGAGACCTTCGAGGGCTGCAAACGCGAACGGCTGGAGGTCGCCGAACAAACTGATGGCGAGCAGAGCGGCCATCGCGGAACGCGGTGCCCGGCGTCGAGTGCATTCAGAGCTTGGAGCGTTCCCAAGGATCTGGCCTTTCCCGAAGATCTGAGCCTTGCCAAGAGGTCGAACACGCAGGGAATCTGAGAGCATCGCAAGAGCCTAACGCAATGCAGAGCGCCCTCCAAAGTTGCCAGACGCAGCACTTGAAAGTCACGTTCGACCCATCCCTGCGTAACTCCCGCTTCTTCAATGAGTTCAGTGCGCTCCTGCGTCGAGCACGTGTCAAGGCCCCGTGAATTCAGCCAAAACTGGCTCGGACGCGGCCTGAATTCGAGAAACTTGAAGTACTTTCTCGGTCCCGCAGGGCGGCAGTCCAACCACTCGGCGGCGCTTTATCTCATCCGGAGTCCAGTCCGGATCGTTCGGTTCCCAGTTCTTGGTTCCCAGTTCTTGGTTCCCAGTTCTTGGTTCCCAGTTTTTGGTTCCCTGTTTCCCAGTCCCTCGT
>CAIWCL010000094.1 GCA_903911205.1 uncultured bacterium | reverse complement strand
CGCGCTCTCGATCTGCGCGGCGCTTCCAACTTGGACGAAGACAGGATCTTTCCCGGAGAGGACATCGCGCATCGCTTCGGCGCGTTCATCGTGCGCGACCGTTGGATCTGCAGCGCGCGCCGCGAGAATCGCCTTCATCTCGTCAAAGAAACGCCCGATCTTCTCGAGTTCTTCCTTCGCGCGGCGACGCTGATCTTCTGGTGAACGACGTGAGACGAGCGTGCGCGCGGGATCGACCATCGGCCACGTCATCACAAGTCCGATGGAGCGGTCGATGGTGAGTGCTTCCGGTGTCCAACCATCAAGACGAATGACTGAGGCGCTCCCTGAGACAGTTCCACCATTCGGAACAGGTACAGCGAGCAGAATTCCAGCCGCGCGCGCGACGGTGAGAAGGTCGCTGTCCGGGTTGATCGCGACGGCGGGCACCGCTTCTGGTCGGTAGTCGCCAAACTCAAAGCGGTCGTCTGTCGATTCGACCGAGAGTGTCTCGACAAGTCCGAGCGAGGTGGCCATCGCGCAGAATCCTGGCGAGACGTGCATGCCCTTCGCGTCGAAAATCTCGCAATTTGCAGGGAGTTCTGGCACTCCCGGTCCAACCGACGTGATGCGACCGCCGTCAAAGATGACGTGACCATCACGGATGACGGGTTGCGATTCGGTCGCGGTATGTACGACTGCGTGGATGATTGCAACAGGCCGCGACTGCGTTGGTGCGGGCACCACGTCGGACTGCGCGTGAACACTGGTAAGGGTCGTCATCGCGATCGCGGCAGCGAGCGTGTGGAGACCGTGCGTCTTGCTCTGATGAATCGGTTGCATGGGTGGTCTCCTCGTCAGTTGGTTTCGGTCGCGACTGGAACGACGGCGTTCGTGGAATCGCTCGTTGGTGCGAGTGGATCGGCTGAGGGGCCACACCCGCAATCGCCTTGTTTTGTCGGGAATGGGTCTTGTCCACGCGCGAGTCGCAACCAAATCGTGTCTTCGCGATCTTCAAGCATGCGCTCCAAAAGTGTTGGCGCACGCCCACGTCCTCCACGACCGCCACGCATACCTCCGCGACCTTCGCCTTCGCCACTTGCGGCGCGCGTCGTATCGCCTGCAGGTGCGAGCGTTTTGGCGATGAGTTCAGCACGCGCAGCGCGAATTGCTTCGTGTTGCGCCGATTCTGCGGAGCGTTGGTATCGACGCATGCCATCGACCCACGTCTCTTCGCAACGCGAGAATGCAGAGAGCGGATTGCCATTCCACACGGCGAAATCAGCATCTTTTCCGACTTCGAGCGAGCCCGTTTGTTGATCGATTCGCAGTTGCTTTGCCGGGTTGATCGTGACAAGCGCGAGTGCCTGCTCCGGCGTGAGACCGCCGTAACGCATGGCCTTCGCGGCTTCCATGTTCATACGGCGCGCGAGTTCGTCGGAGTCAGAGTTGAAACTCACGAGCACGCCAGCGCGATGCATGATCGCACCGTTCCACGGAATTGCGTCCATCACTTCGACCTTGTATGCCCACCAATCGCTGAAGCTTGATGCTCCGGCACCGTGCGCAGCGATTTCGGGTGCAACTTTGTAGCCCTCAAGAACGTGCTGCAGCGTTGCGACGCGGAAGCCGTACTTCTTCGCTGTTTCGAGCAGCATCACGATTTCGTCTTGCCTGTAACTATGACAGTGCACAAGGCGCGTTCCCTCGATGATCTCTGCGAGTGTTTCAAGTTCGAGATCCTTTCGTGGCGGCAGCGTGCGCGCACGCGCTTGCTCGTCGAGCGCCGCGTACGCCGCGTGGCGTGCGCGATACTCTCGAGCGGCTTCGAATGCATCATCGATGAACGTCGCGACGCCCATACGCGAACTCGGATAACGCGACTTCGAGCGGACGACGTTTTCACCAAGCGCGAATTTGATGCCCGACGGCGCACCACCGAAGCGGAAATTCTCTGCGGGTTCACCCCAACGGATCTTGACGACCGAATTGCGTCCACCGATTGGATTCGCGGAGCCATGCAACTGGTTGACTGCGGTGAGTCCGCCCGCGAGTTGGCGATACCACTCGATATCGTTGGGATCGATGACATCACCGATCGTGACTTCCGCGGTATTCGAGTGCGTGCCTTCGTTGACTCCACCGGAAATACCCGTGTGGCTGTGGCAATCAATAAGTCCGGGCGTGATGTGCATGCCCTGCAGATCGAAGACGACTGAGACCTCAGGCGCATCGATCTTCTCGCCGACCGCGACGATTTTCCCGTCGCGGATGAGCATGTCGCCCTTTTGAATCGTGCCAGCGGGGCCCTGTGTCCAGATGGTTGCGTTGCGGAAGAGAACGGTGCCACCAAAGGGTTGCGACGTGAGGCCATATTCACCGAGCGGGAATGGAAGCACGTCCTTCCAGAGCGTGGATTGGTCGTCTTTCTTCGTTTCGGTCTTCGTCGCTTCAGCCTTCTTCGCCTCGCTCTTCAATTCCTCGCTCTTCAATTCCTCGTTCTTCAATTCCTCGTTCTTCGTTCCCTCGTCCTTTTTCGCGGCGTCCTTTCCATCTGCTTTTCCGTCGGTCTTTGGCTCCTTCGGCGCTTCTTGCTCCTTTGTCGCTTCTGGTGCCATGCGGCGTAAGGAGAACGTGAAGCGCGCGCCCGCCGCATTTTCCGCAGTCAATGTTGCGCGGTCGCCGACGCTTGCGATGGCAATGCGCAACTCACCTTCGAGCCCGAACGGCACGCCGTCGATCATGCCGCTCCAACGGCCATCAGCGCCGCTCGTTTTGCGCGCATTGGCCGACGTGCGACCGTCGGTTGGTTTCTTGGCGTCGCCCGCGTCTTTCGCGCCCTTCGCGCCGCCCGTCTCAACTTCCGTCGCAACTTCGGCCGCAGGCGCGTTGGCTTCCTTGGTTGCATTCGTCGGAGGTTCGCTCGTCGGTACCGCTGGTGTTTCGACTGGCGGTGCGTCGACACGCTCGTCTGCGGTGATCCACGTTGCTTTGATGGATGAATCCTTCGGATCGATCACAAGGCGGAGATCTTTCGCGAGCGGCTTCGGCGTCGTGGTGCTGGCTTCGACCGTGTAGGTTCCTGCTGCAAAGAGTGGCGTTTCCGGAAGTGCGATTGCGGTGACACCTGCAACAAACAGGCCTTCAAACTTTGTCTCCGCAACGAATGGATCACCCGACGCAACAAGGATGTTCGCGAGCTTTCCAGCGACGAGCGTGCCGACGCGTGCGTCGATCCCAAGCATTCGCGCTGGAGTCGTGGTCACCGAGGCGAGCGCTTCGTCTTGCGTGAGTCCATGCGCGATGGCTTCGGAGAGCTTCTTGCGGAACGATGATTTGTCGGCCAATCGATGTGATGTGAGTGCAACGTTCGCGCCTGCGGCGATGAAACGCTTTGGATTGGTGGGCGCGTACCGCCACGTCATGAGGTCGCGCAGCGAGATCGACTCGGCGGCGGTCGGTGACACAAGATCCGGCGCTTGTGGGAATTCGAGTGGAAGGACGAGTGAAGCCTTCGACGCGGCAAGCAGCGTGCGAATTTCTGCTTCGTTGCGGAATTCATTGCCGCCACCGAGGAGCGTGAGCTGTTTCCCCGGAAGTTCTTCGCGCGCAAGGCGCAGAAGTCGTGCGGCGTCAAGTTCATCGGCAGCATCGACGATGAGTTCATGCTCGCCTCGCACGAGTGGCTGCATCGCGTCGAGCGCGTTCATGTCATCCACAGGTGTGCGCGGAGCGGTGACGGCGAGGCTTGCCGCGCGCCATTTCGCATCGAGGATCGTCTGTCGCATCAGCGCGTACGAACCCATGAGGCTCGATGGATAGTTGCCGGAGCGTTCGCCGCGCGGTTGCGTGGGTGCCGCGGGTTGACCGGGCGTTGGTGGTGTTTGTTGTTGCGCGAAGAAGGCGCTGAAGTCGAAGCTGCGCGGGCCCATGACTTGGGCGGGCGTTCCTCCGATGGACACACCAAGCGGTCGTTCGGTCGGCTTGAGGAGGACGCGGAGATCTGTTGTGCCGCGGAGGATGCCACTTGCGGGAAGGACGCGCGCGACTGCGAATCCTTGCGTGCGCATCGCGTCGATCGTCGCATCGGGAACAGTGAGTTCGCTCGCTCGCACTTCCGGAGTGACGGAGGAGTTCCAATGTGCACCCGGTGCCGCGCTCGCGCTCGCAGCGGCGGCACTGCTGTCGAGAGGCAGTGCCGCTTCGACAAACGCTGGAAGCACGGTCTTTCCCTTCACGTCATAGACGCGGTATCCCGCAGGCACCGCGACCTCGGCGCCGACCGCTTCAATCATGCCGTCGCGCACCAGAATGGTCGCGGATGCGAGTACTTCACCCGGCGCGGTGATCACCTTCGCGCCCACGAGCGCAAAGCGCGCAGGGTCACTTGGTCGCATGCCGTTGACGGGTGCTTGTTGCGCCACACTGTCGCGCGCAAGGCTGCCCGTCGCGAGTGTCGCGATGAGGGTGAGGTTGAAGATGGCGAAGGCGCGAAGCGTGCGAAGGACGCGGAAGTCCCAGGAGGGAACCGAGGTGGAGGCCATGGTGCGGATCGTACGGGAGCACGAGCTCTGTCGATCGATGTTGCACCGTCGGTCGGCGCGCACGGTGGATTCGAAGAGTTCGAGGGGCTCGCGCGGAGAGATCACGCAAAAATGAAAACCCCGCCCACAGGGGGCGGGGAGTTCGATGCCTGACTTTCATGCTCGACTTTGATGCTCGACTTTGATGCTCGACTTTGATGGTGCGCTTCGAACACCGAATTCAATCGGGGGATCCGCGCACCGATGGCATGCGCTTGGAGCGCAGGCCGGGCGGTCGGTCACGCGATCGGTCAACCGATCTCGTCGATCATGCGCGACACCGCGACGGCGAGCTTCTCGTCGCTGTCGAGGGTGCCGTTTGCAATCGCCGCGCGAGCGGCCGCGACCTTGTTCTCGCGGATCGCTGGGAGACGGTTCATCTCCTCAAGCCAGCGAGCGACTTCACTGACCTCGACTCGGTCGCCCGAGCGGTTGGTCGTCGCAGTGTTTGTCGAAGCGGCGCGACGCGCTGCCGCGTCGGTCGTCGAGCGCAAGCCCTGCGCTGCACCCGGCCCGTAGGTCGAGGCTGGGTGCGAACTGCCGTTGATGTTGCCGAGATTTGCCATTGCTTCACTCCTCGGAAAGGGCGTGAGGGTTCCTTCCGACACGACCTTTCCACACGAGGCCAAACCATCCTGGTTCTTGACCGTGGGTCTCAGGCTCGAACCACGCGACGTCGAGCCTGCATCCTGCCCACCACTTCATCGACCGAGTCGCCCGCACAACTTGAGCAACCCTTCCAGATGGAACAGGGATCTAACTCCTTGACAGAACGAGACTTCCTTGCGAATCTGCCCGGAAGAAATGAGGTTTCAACCCGCCACTTCCGAGTGTGCGGTAATTGAGCCGTCCTTACGCATTCCGCCGCGAGATTATGCGATGCTTCCTCGGAAGGACAAGCAATCTATGCCACGCTTCGTGCAACAAATTCCAAATTCGGGCCAAAATCGCTCAGGCGATGGTGTGGAACGTCGGCGGAGCGAACGGTGCGGAAATTTTCGCGGTCCGTTCGTCACACTGGTCTGCATTGCGCTGCTTTCCGCGCTCGCGGTTGGTTGCGGTGGTGGGTCTGGGCAAAAGAAGTCGAGTGCGGCGACGAAGCCCACAAGCGCCCGGGCCGGGGATCTGGATCTCATCGACCCAGCCGATGACGTCATGGCGGGTGCGAATACGCCCGGCGCGAAGAGTCAGAACGGCTCGAAACAGGCAAGTTCGAAGCAAAACGGAGGCGGCACCGGGAAGACGAGTGCGACGTCCGGCGGCGGCGCCACGGGTCCTGCTGCGGTTGTTGGGAACGGGAAGGGCCGTTGGTCGGTCATGTTGGCGACGTTTACGCAACTCGACCATGTGGAGCGCGCCAACGCGTTCCGAACACAACTCGTCCGCGACTATCCCGAACTCGCAAGCGCGTTTGTCCGCCGCGTCGGAAAGGGCTCGGCGATCGTCATCGGTCGCTTTGAGGCCCCGCAAGACGAGGCCGCGCAAGGTGAGTTGAAGCGCGTGAAGGCGATCGAGCGCGGGAAAGCGAAGCCGTTCGCGGGAGCGATGCTGGTGCGAACCGCCACCGACGACGCGTCGGCAGCGACGAAGCCGTTCGATGTCCGAAACCTCCGCGCGAAGTACCCGAAAGTGCGGCCCTTGTTCACCCTGCAGGTTGCCGCATGGTCGACCTTTGGTGAAGAAGGAGTCAAGTACGACGAGATGCGCCGCGCCGCCGAGCGCTACTGCGCCGATCTCCGTGCGAAGGGGGTTGAGGCGTGGTTCCACCACGACGAGGACAGTGAAACAAGCATCGTGACGGTCGGAAACTTCGACCGCCGCGCCTACGACGGCCAAACGACGCTGTTCTCGCCCGAAGTCGAGGACCTCATGCGGAGGTTCCCCGCACACCTCTTGAACGGTGAGCCGCTGCTCGTCCCAATCGACCAATCCAATCCGAAGGGCGCGAAGAAACCACAGCCGTGTCGGTTGGTCGAAGTGCCTGAAGTGTGAGTCGGGATGCGTCGGGCGGGCGGATCGTGAGCGATCGGGTGGTGGGGTGATCGATAGGATGCACCCCCACCTTGGCAGGCATGCGATCGTCGTCCTGACGTCGGTGGTGGGTGTTCGGTAGGGAACGCATGGCAAAGCGCGCGACAACTTCTACGGCGGCGAAGGCCCCGGCGCGCGCACCGCGTGGGCGGGCGGGCGATCAGCCGCCACCGGAACGGGTTCGTCCCGTGCACCATGAGGGCCCCGTGCTCTTCGGCCAAGATGCCGCGGCCTCCACGCTCGTCGCAGCGATGCGGTCCGGGCACATGCATCACGCCTGGATTTTGAGTGGCCCCGCAGGGGTTGGGAAGTGCACTGCAGCGATCGAGTGTGCGCGACTCCTCCTCGATCCAGAAGCGACGGATGACGATGTCGCGGCGTTTCGCGCTCCGCGCGAGTCGCGCGTGGCGGAGCTCATCGATGTCAGCGCGCATCCCGACCTCCACGTGATCGCGAAAGAGCGTGCGGAAGAGTCGTCGATTCGCGAGGTGCGCGAGCGAAAGCAAACGAATATCCCGCTCGATCTCCTTCGCGAGTTGATGCTTGGCGGCACCGTTTCGGATGGCAAGAACTTCGAATCGCCCGTGTGGAAGGGCGCGTACCTCGGGCACCACAAGGTGTTCGTGGTCGACGAAGCCGACCTGCTCGATCAGTACGGACAGAACGCGCTGTTGAAGACGTTGGAAGAGCCGCCTCCGGGGACGTACATCTTTCTCGTGACGACGCAGGAAGAGCGATTGCTCCCAACGATTCGCAGTCGCTGTCAACGCGCGGTGTTTCGTGCGCTCGACGCGGAGTCCATGGCGCGGTGGTACGACCGTCATGCGGTGCCCATGGACGAACGCGCGTGGTTGTCGGCGTTCAGTGAGGGTTCGCCCGGCATGGCGCAACTCGCGCACGCGCAGGGCTTGCGCGCGTGGAGTGAGGAGTTGATGCCGCGCTTCGATGGCCTTGATACAGGACGCTTTGATGCGGCTCTTGCCGATCGACTGGGCGAACTCGTTGGGGAGTTTGCCGAAAAGGTCGTGAAGGAAAATCCAAAGGCTTCGAAAGAGAGCGCGAATCGGCTTGGAACTCGCTGCGCGCTTCTCATCATCGCATCGCGTTTACGCACACAGATGACCGCCGCTGCGCAGCGTGGTGATGCCGCGCTGCTTGCGATTGCGGCGCATCGCGTGGGGCTACTCGCGCGACTGGAGTCTGAGATTCGCGCGAACGTCAATATGAAGCATGCGTTTGCGAACCTCGTTGCGCAGTGGACTGCAGGAAGTGCCGCGTGAGCGCCAGTGGAGGCGCCGCGGGCCGCGAGATTGAGCGGGTGTGGACGCTCTCGGCGCGGCCGACGATTCCCGCGGGTGCTGAGGTGTGGGAGATCGAGCAGGGATATCTCGCACCGATGATGGCGAGCGAGGAGGCCCTCGCGAAGGTTGGATTTCCTGAGGGCCGTTTGCGACGCATCGTTGAGCCCACGGGCCGTGAGCGCTTCTTTCACACTGTGAAGTCGGGCTCGGGCGTCGTACGTGTCGAAACGGAACGCGAGATCACGCGCGAAGAGTTCGAAGCGGCGTGGCCACGGACGGAGGGGCGCAGGATTTCGAAGACACGCCATCGTGTCCGCGACGTGGGTTTTGGCCGCGCAGCAGGGGGTTTTGGCCACGAACTGGTGTGGGAGATCGACTTCTTTCACGAGCTTCCGCTTGCGATGGCAGAGGTTGAGTTGCCACAGGAACACGCCGCGTGTCCGTTTCCGGAGTGGTTGGCGCCGGTGATTGCGCGCGAAGTGAGCGAGGACGCGCGGTATCGAAACGCAGCGCTCGCGATGTACGGATTGCCGACGTGATTTGAGCGCTCGAGCGCGGCTCTTGCCGCGCCCTCGCTCTTTTCGGCCTCGCCGCGAGTGAATCGCGGCGGGCCGTGATGCGAGATTTGAGCGCTCGTGAGTTTCGAAAGCCTGTGGGTCCGCGTCATGCGCCTCAGGCCGCTCAAGCGGCCATCCGGTCTGGAATGCGAGCGTTCCTCTTTGGTTCCACCGATTCGGGGTTACTTTGAGCCATCTGTGCAACCGCAATGGCCGCGGCACGGACATCGCGTGTCTCCGCACGGGAACGAACACATGAAGATGACGAAGACCGAGAACATCAACCGGAACATCAACCGGAACATCAACCGGAACATCAACCGGAACACAGCTTGGAAGACGGCTCGCCCCATCGCCGCGGTCGGGGTGCTGTTCATCATGTCCGCCGCTTCGGCGCAGCAGTTCGTCGACCAAACCTCGACGCGCTTCCCCGTACAAGCGGAGTACACGAACCAGTGCACGTTCGTCGACATCGACGCCGACGGCGACAAAGACATCGTCTTCGCGAATGGTCAGGGCTACTCGTCCATCGGCACGCTCCTGAAGCCGCGGATCTACGTGAACAACGGAACCGGCACCTTCGCCGATGAAACCGATGCGCGCGCCGCTGGCATCACGGGTTGCTTTCGCGGCGTGGAAGCGGGCGACGTCGATCGCGACGGCGACTGGGATCTCATCCTCGCGCAGGACTACAACCGTCGGCCGCTTCTCCTCATCAACAACGGTTCGGGTGTGTTTGCTGATCAGACGACGACGCGACTGCCGAACATCACCATGGGTTCTGCGCGCGGTCAGTTTGGCGATATCGACAATGACGGCGACCTCGACATCTTGTTGTGCAATTCGGGCGCCAATCGATTTGCGACGACAGGTCGCCCGCGCCTCTTCATCAACAATGGCGCAGGCGTCTTTACCGACGCACCGACGACACAGTTCCCGTCGACAGCCCTCGCAGAACAGATGGACTGCGTCTTCGGCGATGTCGACAACGACCTCGACCTCGACTTTCACGTTGGTACGCGTGCAACCGGCACGGGCTCAAGCCAGCTCTGGATCAATAATGGCTCCGGAACCTTTGCGAAGCTCGCCACGTTCGTCACCGATTTCACGTGCTATTCGTACGACTTTGGCGACATCGAAGGCGACGGTGATCTCGATCTCATCGGTGTGAACGCGGGCTCTTCCAACACCGAACTCTTGCTGCGCAACAACGGGGCGGGCACGTCGTGGACCAACGTCTCGACCCAGATTTCGCCGAATCCAACGGTTGATGACAACGACTCACGCTTCATCGACTACGACAACGATGGCGATCTCGACTTGATCGTGGCCGCCCTCGGCGGCGCAGATCGCGTCTATCGCAACAACGGCGCGGGAACATTCGCGCAAGTGACCGGAATCGTGCCGACCGCAACCGACAGCTCACTCGATCTCAAGGTGGGCGATCTCACGGGCGACGGAAAGCCCGACATCGTGACAGCACAGGGTGAGTCCGGCGCGTTCCAGAATCGGATCTACATCAATACCGGCCCGGCGGACACCATCGTGCCGAATATCAAACTGGTCGAACAGGTTCCGTCACGAACCGCTGGACCGTACGTCGTTCGCACGGAAGTCTTCGACGG
The DNA here is from genome assembly GCA_903911205.1 of uncultured bacterium. Taxonomy (GTDB): domain Bacteria; phylum Planctomycetota; class Phycisphaerae; order Phycisphaerales; family SM1A02; genus QWPT01. Next base: position 3,383 of record CAIWCL010000094.1, on the reverse strand, counting down.
AACCACGAGCGATCGCGGCTACGACGACAAGGGCGTGTTCTTGGTCTATGCAGTGAACGGCGGTAAGCCTGTGTCGGTGCCCATGCTTTGGTCCGGCAATAGTCTTTGGCGCGGCGTGATTCCTGCGCAGAGCGATTGCGCGACCGTCGAGTACTTCATTCGTGCGCTCGATGTTTCGAACAACGTTGGCACGAGCCCGACGCGGAGTTTTGTCACCCCAGGTACTTGCGGCATTCCTGGCGACCTCAACGGCGACGGAACCGTGAATGCGGCGGACCTCGCTGAGATGCTCAACGGTTGGGGAAGTGCGGGTCCGAGCGACCTCAATGGCGACGGCACAACGGATGCCGCCGACATGGCGGTACTGCTCGGCAACTTCGGTGGCTGAACAGACCGCGCAGCGCTTCTTTGCACATGCGCGTTCTTCTCATGAGGCGTCGCGGGAACCGGTGCGGCTATCCTGCGCCCCACGATGATGAATCCTCTCTCTCTCGAAGGTAAGACCGCGGTGGTGTGTGGCGCGACGCAGGGCATCGGTCGTGCGACCGCTTTGGAGTTTGCACGCGCGGGTGCGCGTGTCGCGATCGTTGGTCGCAACGAAGACGGTCTCGCGAAGGTGCTCGGTGAGTTACGCGAAGTTTCTGGACTTGCGCACGAGACGATTCTCGCGGACTTCTCTGATCTTGAGTCGACCGAGCGCGTCGCGCACGAGGCGGTTGCCCGACTCGGTGCAGTGCACATCCTCGTCAACAACACGGGCGGGCCCGCGGCAGGCATGGCGATTGAAGCGCGACCGCGTGACTACGTTGCGGCGATGGCGATGCACCTCGGTTGCGCACAGGCGTGGACACAGGCGTGTGCGCCGTCGATGCGCGCCGCGGGATACGGACGCATCATCAACATCACCAGCACTTCGGTGTTCACGCCGATCAAGGGGCTCGGTGTTTCCAACACTGTGCGCGCCGCAATGGCGAACTGGACGAAGACGCTGGCAAGCGAACTTGGTCGATTTGGCATCACGGTGAACAACGTCATGCCGGGTTTCACGAAGACGGCGCGCCTCGAAGCGCTCTTCAAGGGCAAGGCCTCGCGCGGCGGAACTACTGTTGATGAAGTCGAACGCGACGCGATTGCGACGATTCCGGCAGGTCGACTTGGCGAAGCGCGGGAACTCGCGATGGCCATTCTCTTTCTTGCATCGCCTGCGGCGAGTTACGTCAACGGTGTGAATCTTCCGGTCGATGGTGGTCGGCTCGCGGCGCAGTGAGTTCGTCTTTGCCTCGTGGTAGAAGATGTGAGAACAGTTGCTGGAAATGCGAGAAAACGCGATGTACGACGTCGACCACTTCATCAACGGTTCTTTCGAAGCATCCGTTTCTGGGGCGCGATTCTCGCGCGAAAACCCAGCGACTGGCGCAACGCTCCGTGCAGTCGCGCGTGGCGGCTCGGATGATGTTGCGCGCGCGGCCGACGCTGCGCAGCGCGCCTTTGCCGTGTGGGGTCGCACACCTGCGACGGAGCGGTCGCGCATTTTGCTTGCAATTGCGGCTGGTATCGATGCGCGACTCGATGAACTCGCGCGTCTCGAATCGGAAGACACAGGCAAACCGATTGCACTCGCGCGCGCACTCGATATTCCACGTGCAGCGGCGAATTTCCGCTACTTCGCGACGGCGATCTTGCACGATGCGAGCGAGAGTTTCGTGACCGAGCGACCAGCGCACGCGATCAATTATGTCTTGCGGAAGCCGCTTGGTGTTGTGGGCTGTATTTCACCGTGGAATTTGCCGCTCTATCTCTTCACATGGAAGATCGCGCCCGCACTTGCCGCCGGAAATTGCGTGATCGCAAAGCCGAGTGAACTCACGCCAACGACGGCGACGGTGCTTTGTGAAATCGCGCGCGCCGCGGGTTTGCCGCCTGGCGTCTTGAATGTGGTACATGGACTCGGTGGCGAGGCTGGACAAGCGATTGTCGACTGCGCGCGCGTCCGAGCCGTGAGTTTCACGGGGGGCACCGTGACAGGGCGGCGGATTGCCGCGCGTTGTGGCGAGCGCTTGATTCCAGCGTCGCTTGAACTCGGCGGCAAGAACGCGGCGATCGTGTGTGAAGACGCGGATCTCTCCGTTGCGCTCCCAGAGATCGTGCGCAGTTCCTTCTTGAACCAAGGCGAGATTTGCCTCTGTTCGTCGCGCATCCTTGTGCATCGTTCGCGCATGAAGGAATTCACGGAACGGTTTGTCGATGCGGTGCGTGCGATGAAAGTTGGTGATCCGCTCGCGGCAGAAACCGACCTTGGTGCACTCATCTCGAAAGCGCATCGTGAGAAAGTCATTGCGGCAATCGAGCGTGGTGTTGCGGACGGCGGCATTGTTGCGTGCGGCGGAGGAGTTCCGCGTGGACTTGCGCCACGTGTTGCGAATGGCGCTTTCCTCGAGCCAACCGTGCTTCTTGGTGTGCCACAAGAGAGTTCGTGCGTCCAAGAGGAAACGTTCGGCCCCGTTGTGACGGTGCACGGATTTGATCGCCATCGCGACGCTGTGGCAATGGCGAATGGCACACGCTACGGATTGGCGGCGAGTGTTTGGACGCGCGAGCTCTCTCGTGCGCACCGCATGGCTGCGAAACTTGACGCGGGTACGGTTTGGGTGAATTGCTGGATGCTTCGCGATCTCCGCGTCCCGTTTGGTGGTGTGAAAGACTCTGGAATTGGTCGCGAAGGCGGACATGAAGCACTTCGCTTCTTCAGTGACGTCTCCAACGTGTGCATTGCAACAGGAGAAGTGCTGTGACGAGTGAACTTTCGCTTTCCATTCGCGCAGCGACCGAACACGATCTCGAGGCCATTCGCACGATCTATAACGAATCGATTCCAAAGCGCATCGCGACGGCAGATCTTGAGCCGCAAACGGCGGAGGCACGCCGCGCGTGGTTTCTCCATCGTGATCACGCGCGACGGCCTGTTTTTGTCGCCGTTGATGATCACGGCGTCTGCGCGTGGGGGGCGTTCACCAACTTCAAAGATCGCGCGGCGTACGCGCCGACGGCAGAGATCTCGGTGTACGTTGCCGATCGCGCGGCAGGACGCGGTGTTGGTCGCGCGATGCTTGATGCGCTGTTGGAACGTGCACCGGCGTGCGGCATTGATCGCATTCTCGCGATCTGTTTTGCACACAACGAGCCGAGTTTGCGGCTCTTCCGCTCGCGCGGATTTATCGAGTGGGGCGCATTTCCCGATGCGTGCGTGATGGACGGCGTTCGGCGAAGTGTGGTGATTCTTGGCTGGGCGCGCGTTTGAGCGCTCGCAACCTGCTTCGCAACTTGCTCGCTCTGGCACGCCTCGCGGCGAGTGAATCGCCGCGGGCTGTCGTAAAACCAATGGT
>CAIWCL010000093.1 GCA_903911205.1 uncultured bacterium | reverse complement strand
GCGAGCAAGTTGCGAAGCAGGTTGCGAGCGCTCAAACACAGTCACGTCGTGTAGTCGGCATTCAACCGTACGTACTCCGTCGTCAATCCGCACGACAAGAACGTGTCAGAGTTGGCTTCGGCTTCGGCGCCCTCGCTCGTACCAAGCGAAATTTCGATCTCGACATGCGAGCCGTTGAATGCGGCGCGCACGGCATCGCGATCGGCGGGGCAGGGTTCACTGTGGCGGAAAATGAGGATTCCGCCAACGCGCAGTTCGAGATCGCTTGGGCGAAATGCGACGCCAGCTCGACCAGCAGCTGCGACGATGCGGCCCCAATTTGGGTCGCCGCCGGTGATCGCAGTGCGAACGAGCAAACTTGAGGCAACGGTTTCCGCAACGCGCAGCGCATCCGCGCGCGATGCCGCGCCCGAGACGCGCACCGACAGCGAACGCTCGAAGCCTTCGCCGTCACACACGATCATCTTCGCGAGGTCACACGCAACTTCGCGGAAAGCCTGCGCGAGGAGCGCCTCGTCGCACGATCCTGCCATGCCCGACGCCAACGCGAACACCGAATCGTTCGTGCTTGTATCGCCGTCCACGGAAATGCGGTGGTAACTCGCATCTGCGGCGTGGCGCAAAATGCGATCGAGCGTGCGCGCATCGACATCGGCATCGGTTGCGAGGACCGAGATCATCGTCGCCATATCCGGGCGAATCATGCCGGCGCCCTTGGCAACGCCCGACACATGTACCCGCCGTCCGCTTCCGCAGTCGATCGACCGCGCGGACATCTTCGGCTTCGTATCAGTGGTCATGATCGCTCGCGCGAACGGCTCAAGACTGCCACCATCCTCGCTCGATCCAAGCCTCGTCACCATGTGTGCGATCTCTGGAGCGATGCGATCCATCGGGAGTTGCACGCCGATGACGCCGGTTGAATTCACCATGACCGATTCACTGGCCGCGCCAAGTGCGAGCGCGACAGCGTCGACCATCTCTTGCGCATTGGCCAAACCGCGTGGTCCAGTTGCTGCGTTGGCGCAGCCTGAGTTCAGGATGACGGCCGACGCATGGCCGCGCGAATCTTTCAGATGCCGCCGCGAAACTTCAATCGGTGCGGCGGCAAAGAGATTGCGCGTGAAGATCGCAGCTGCCGTCGCGCCGTTTGGCATCGAGAGAAGTGCGAGGTCATCTCGACCAGCCTTCTTGATGGCTGCAGCGCCGACACTCGCGCGAAACCCGCGCGGCCAGTGCAGCGGTGCGGGAGCGGTCGCGGTCTGCGTTGACGTTGCAGCAAGCATGTTCGTCGTCATGGCGTTCTCTCGATCGATCGCGGAGTTCGTCCGCACATCACTTGCCCTCTTCAGGAAGTTACTTGCCCTCTTCAGGAAGTTACTTGCCGTTGTCAGGTAGCACGGTGTCGTGCACCAAGGCGATTTCGTCGCAGTTCGTATTTTTCGGGCAATTCGCGCAGTCCTTCGTCACCTTCTCCGGAAGCGAATTAATCGACACGCGACGGAAACTGCACTTCTCGAAGAACTCAGGCGCGCGGGTCAGCACGAACAGTTTGTCGATGTGCAATTGACCCGCGACGTGTTGGAAGTGGCGAACGAGACCTTGTCCGATGCCGCGACCTTGGAACTCCGTGTGCACGCCGAGCGAGCGAATCTCCGCAAGATCCGGGGTGTAAATCCAGAGCGCAGCACAGCCGACAACGCGTCCATCCACGACAGCGACGCCGAAGTCGAGAATCGCCTTCATGATGTCCTCGCGTGAGCGCGGTAGATTTTCACCGTGTTGCGCCCAGTAGTCGACGAGATACACGATTGCGTCGAGGTCATCCATACGCGCTTGACGGAACTCAACTTCGCCTGCACCCGCTGGAATCGCGCGCTCGCGCAGCATGCGACGTACGCGCTCGATGGCGCTTTCAACAGCCTTTGGACCAGTGCCGCCAGTCACGCCGCGCTTTTCAAGCGTCGCGCTGACGGTGAGTTGCGTGTACACGTCGTTGTTGGCGCGCGGTGCTTGCTCGCGAATGACATCAAGCGGAAGTTCTTCGAGCGAAGAATGCGCTTCGATGGCCTTGCGAACCAATCGGCCTGCTTGATGATGCGCTTCACGGAAGGGGACCCCGAGTCGCACCAGATAATCCGCCAGATCGGTCGCGTTGGTGTAGCCCTCGGCGGCGGCGAGAAGCGCGTTTTCTCGGTTGATTTTGATCCCCGCCACCATCGGCGGAAGGATGCGCAAGCACATCGACAACTGCCGCATCGCATCGAAGAGCGGTTCCTTGTCTTCTTGCAGATCCTTGTTGTAGGCCATCGGAAGCCCCTTCACGGTGACAAGCAGCGTGACGAGATTTCCGATTTGTCGGCCGGTCTTTCCGCGGAAGAGTTCCAGTGCATCTGGGTTCTTCTTCTGCGGCATCAGTGAACTTCCCGACGTGAATGCATCGGGAAGTTCCACAAGCGAAGCCTCGCTTGTTGCATAGAAGATGAGGTCCTCTGCAAATCGCGAGAGATGCACGGCGCAGATCGCGCACGCAGAGAGCGTTTCGATCACAAAATCGCGATCGCTCACTGCATCGAGCGAGTTTGCAGTGGGCGCGCGGAAGCCGAGATCCTTCGCGAGTTGTTCGCGGTCGATCGGATATGCCGTTCCTGCCAGTGCACCCGATCCAAGCGGTGACATGCGTACGCGCTTGAGCGCGTCGGAGATGCGCTCAAGATCGCGGCGGAACATCTCGACATACGCAAGGCACCAGTGGGCGAAGAGAATTGGCTGCGCACGCTGGAGGTGCGTGTAGCCTGGGAATGGCGTGGTTTTCTCGCGCTCCGCGAGGTCGACCAGCGCGTTCATCGCGGCCTTCAACTCGGATTGACGCTGTCGCAGTTGACGCGCCGTCCACAGTCGCAAGTCGGTTGCGACTTGGTCGTTTCGGCTGCGCCCGGTGTGGAGCTTCTTTCCGAGATCGCCCACGCGCGCAATGAGTTGGCGCTCGACCCATGAATGCACATCTTCGTCGGCCGCTTCAAGAATCGACGACGGGTCATTTCTTGCGAGATCAAGAATGGCATCCAGTGCCGATTCGAGTTCGCGTTGCTCATCGGTGTTGATGACGCCGGCGCGCATGATGGCCTTTGACCATGCGACAGAACCTTCGATGTCTTCGCGCACAAGCGCGCGATCGAACGGAAGCGAGTCGTTGAATTCGCGGAAGAGATCGTCGGCCTTGCCTTCAAGTCGGCCGGCCCAAATGGCAGTGGTCATCCGTCGGAACTTTCGGTCAGAGTTCGAAATGGATCGAGAATCGCAGCGTTCCCCCTCGGGATTCCCCTCGGGATTCCCCTCGTGATTCCCTTCGTGATTCCCTTCAGGGGAACGCTGCGGAAATCGCAAGAATTAGGCGTGCTGCGTTGTGGTTGAGCAGCCGCAGCCGTTGCCGCAAGACGCGCTGTTTGCGGGCTTGTTCGCGGCGGCGATCTTCGTTGCATCGGGATTGAGTCCGAGCAGCGCGCGAATGCGCAGCGGCAAACTAAAGAGTCGAATGAAGCCTTCGCTGTGCTTGTGGTCGTAAACCTCGTCTTCGCCGAACGTCGCAAAACCATGGTGGAAGAGCGAATTCGGTGAACGACGCTTGACGGCCTCGGCGCGCCCCTTGTAGCAGCGCACCACCACGTCACCATCGAGCACTTGCGCGATCGCTTCGAACGACGCCCACATTGCTTCGCGCGTTGGGCTGAACCAGGTTCCGTTGTAGATGATCTTCGCGAAGTCAAGCGCGAGCTTCTCGCGGAAGTGCAGCGTCTCACGATCCAGCACGAGCTGTTCAAGTCCGCGCACCGCTTCCATGAGAATCGTGCCGCCCGGAGTCTCGTAGACGCCACGGCTCTTCATGCCAACGAGGCGGTTCTCGCAGATATCCACGCGGCCGACGCCGTTGCGTCCACCGATCTTGTTGAGTTCGGTGAGAAGCGACACTGGGTCCATCGCCTTCCCGTTGAGCGCGGTGGGGCGCCCCTTCGAGAACGAAAGCATCACATCTTCGAACTGGTCGGGTGCATCCTTTGGGCTCGCCGAGATCATCCAAACGTCTTCTGGCGGTGCATTCCACGGATCCTCAAGTTCGCCGCCTTCATGCGAGATATGCCACATGTTCGCGTCGCGCGAATAAATCTTCTCGGCGCTCGCGGCGCATGGAATGCTGCGTTCCTTGAGATACGCCAACATCGCTTCGCGGCTCTTGAGATCCCAGATACGCCACGGCGCGATGACCGGAAGTTGCGGCGCGAGTGACGCGTAGGTCGACTCAAAGCGCACTTGGTCATTGCCCTTGCCCGTGCAGCCGTGGCACAGCGCGTCGCAGCCAGTTGCGAGTGCAACTTCAACCTGTGCGCGAGCGATGATCGGTCGCGCAATCGACGTGCCCATCAGATAGCGGCCTTCATAGATCGAACCTGAGATGCACATCGGGAAGACAAACTCTTCCATGAACTGCTTCTTCAGGTCAACAACGATGCACTCGACGGCGCCAGTGCGCTTTGCCTTCTCTTCGATTCCCTCGAGTTCGCGTGCGCCTTGGCCGACATCGGCGACGCAGGCCACAACTTGGCAGCCGTATGTTTCGACGAGCCAAGGAATGATGCAGGAGGTGTCAAGACCGCCGGAGTAGGCGACGCAGACTTTCTTCGGACGGAAAGCAGGCTTCGTGGTATTCGACATCTTCTTCTGAGCTTTCTCTGTGAGGTGCGGATTTCAACGGTGCTTTGCGAGGATTTCGACAGTGCCGGCCGGCACAAATCGCGCTGCCGGAACTGCGCCGAGAAGCGCGAGCATGAGTGCATTCTGCGCATGCATGCGATTCTCGGCTTGGTCGTAAATGATCGATTGTGGTCCGTCGATGACGGCATCAACAACTTCCTCGCCGCGGTGTGCGGGGAGGCAGTGCATGAATTTCGCATGTGGACCGGCGATCCGCATGATCTCTGGGGTCACAGCGAGTGCGCGCAGTGACGAGATTTTCTCAGGGCAGTTCGCCTGGCCCATCGAGATCCATGCGTCGGTGTAGACGGCGTCTGCGCCGGCGATGGAAGATGGATCGTTCGTGAGCGTGATGATTGCCCCAGATCGCGCCGCGAGTGCAAGAATCTCGTTCGTGAGTTTGGAGCACGGAGCGTGCGATGGCGGCGTGACAACCGTCATGCGCCCACCCATGATCGCGACCAGTTCCATCAGTGAGAGGCACACATTGTTGCCGTCTCCAAACCACGCGAGATGGCATGACTCGAGCGTGATGCCGTGCTCGACAAGTACCTGCGCGTCGGCGAGTGCCTGGCACGGATGTGCGATGTCACTCAAAGCGTTGATGATCGGAATTGAGCAGTTTTCGCGAAGAGCGATGAGTGTTTCGTGCTTGAAAACGCGAGCGACGATCACGTCGCACCAACGTTCGAGATTGCGGCCGTAATCACCGACGGGTTCGCGTGCACCGATGGGCTCATTGCGGTGATCCAGGAAGGTCACGCAACCGCCGAGCTTCTGGAAGCCGATCTCGAAAGACACCCGTGTCCGCAGTGACGGCTTTTCAAACAGCATCACGAGAGCGCGTTGCGCGAGCGTGTCGCGGAACGCAGCGTAATCCGCCTTCAACGCGATCGAGAGCGCGAGTACTTCACGAATCTCAATATCGGTGAGATCGGCAAGACGCAAAATCGAGCGGCCGCGAAGGTTGTCGAGTGCAGAGAACTTTGGAGTGCGTGCCATCGTGTGACGGGGTCCCAAGTGTTGAGGAAGGCTGATGCTTGAGTTGGGAGTTTGGCGTGCGGGTTAAGCGAGGACAGGTTGAGGCCGTGGCGCAAGCACGCGCGTTCCCGTGACGCCCTTCGCGATGGCAGATGGATCTCGCCAGGATGCGATGACTGCCGGGCAGCCTGCTTCATGTGCTGCCGCAAGTGCGTTTCGTACCTTTGGAATCATGCCGCCCGAAATGGTTCCGTCGGCGATCAGTGCATCGATCTGAGATGCATCAATTTCGCCGATGAGGTTCTTGTCTGCGTCAAGCACGCCCGCAACATCGGTGAGGAGCACGAGGCCATCAGCGCCGATGATGCGCGCGATCGCGCACGCGGCTTCGTCGGCATTGATGTTGAGGGGATCGCCTTGCGAAGAGAGCCCGATCGAATTCACGACCGGCATAAAACCTGAGGAAAGCAGCGTGCGCACGAGGGTTCCATCGCCATCGATGATTTCGCCGACTTCGCCTGCGTCGAACGCAAATTTCGTGGAGTGACGGCATCGGCAGAGGCCGCCATCGGAAAGCGACAGTCCAACCGGACGTGCGCCGAGCGAGGACAGCAGTCCGAGGAGTCGCACGTGCGCGCTTCCAGCGAGTACGCCCACGACTTGATCGATCGCTTCGCGCGTGGTCACGCGAATTCCCTCGACACGCGGGGTTTCGATACCCACGCGTTGGAGTTGACGATCGACCTGCGCGCCACCGCCGTGGACAAGAATGATCCCGCCAGCATGCGCACGATGGAGCGCAATCAAGCCTGCGAATGCGTCTAGGTGCATTCGCGCGTCCTCGAGCAACGCGCCGCCGACTTTGACGACGAGAGGTGCGGGCGTGAGTCGTGCGTCCATCTCGAGCGGCTTCGATGGAAGTGGAATGGAGTTGGTCACTGGTCACCTCCGACAACGACTGGTGTCAACGCGGGCGTCGGGAGAAACCCTGTAGTCTCCGCGAGCCCAAATCGAATGTTCATGCACTGCACCGCTTGGCCGGCGGCACCCTTGACGAGATTGTCGATCGCGCTTTCGACAATGAGGTGCGCGCCGGTCTCTGTCTTCTCGAGCATGAAGCCGATATCGCAGTAGTTGGTGCGTTCGACCGCAGCCACGCTTGGCCAACGACCGGACTTCAAGAGGCGCACGAAAGGACGTCCGTCGTAGGCAGCTTCGTACGCCGCGCGGACTTCACGCTCGCCGACGCCCGCATGCAATTCAAGGTGCACGGTCGCGAGAATGCCGCGGTCGTAACAGCCGAGGTGCGGCGTGAAAATGGTCGGAATTCCCGCGTGTTCCGCGATTTCAGGTCGGTGGCGGTGCTTGAACACGCCGTAGGCCTGCATAGAAACTTCGCAGAAAAGGCTCTTCACTTCCGCCTTTCGTCCGGCGCCAGAGACACCGCTCACGGCATCGACGATCGCCGGCCGCGTTGTATCCACGAGGCCAGCCTCGACGAGCGGCAGCATCGCGAGGATCGATGCGGTGGGATAGCAGCCGGGAACCGCGATCAGTCGCGCTTCCGCGATCGCATCGCTCTTGAACTCTGCGAGTCCGTACACGGCTTCTTGAAGGAGGTCCGCATGTTCATGTGCGAAGCCGTAATTCTTTTCGAAGACCGCGCGATCAGAAAGCCGGAACGCGGCGGAGAGGTCGAACACGACGATGCCAGCGTCGACGAGTGCGCGTGCAACTTCATGTGACAACTCGTGCGGCGTTGCGAGGAAGATCGCGTGGATTTCGAGCACCTTTACAGCGTCGATCGAAAATGGCTCGACTTTGAGAGCGCCAACGGCCGAACCCTCAAACCGCGGAAAGAGATCTGCGGCCGTTGGAGCGCCTTCGTCCGCCTTCTTCGAAGAACCGAAGAGCCCCACGACTTCGGCGGCAGGGTGCACCGAGAGAATCGCAAGGAGTTCAGCGCCCGCGTAGCCGCTCGCTCCGACAACGGCTGCTCGGATCGGTTGCGAGGAGGAGAAGAGTGTTGAGAAGTTGGTTTCCAAGTTCGTTTCCGAGTTCGTATCTGCGTTCGGGACGATTGAATTCTTGCGAGGTGTTAGCAGGGAGAAGGGTGGATGAGGGCAACTCGCGCAGCACTCAAGTAAGTTCCGCGAGATCGCGGAAGTGTTTCGCGATGCGCCGCGCGGCAAGTTCGCTGCGCGCGGCCACGAAGATCGTGTCGTCACCAGCGATCGTGCCGAGTACGCCGCTGATGTTTGCCCGATCGAGTTCGATGGCGAGCGCGTTGCCGTGGCCAATCGGAGTCTTGAGGACGACGAGCGTGCCCCCGACGTCGATCGTCAGCAATTCCCGCTTCAAAACGCGCGCGAGTGCGCCCTCGGGTGTCACCACTGCGGGCGTCGCTCCGGGCAGTTGATATCCGCTTGGTCCCTTCAGCACTCCAATTTCCGCAAGATCGCGTGAGAGTGTCGCCTGCGTCGCCTCGACACCCTCGCGAGAGAGGAGTTTGGCAAGCTCAGCCTGGCTCCAGATCTCTCCCGAGGCAATGAGGTTTCGGATGATGGCGTGGCGGCGAGACTTCATAGTCGGAGAGAGGTGGGTGACGGATGGATATGGCTCGAGAGCAGAGTTGATGGGCTGGACGGATTCCGACGAAGCGGCTTCGCGGCATCGAAACCGCCCTCTCCCAAGTCAGGATGGATATGCAGGGAAGCGGAAAAATATACACTCGACTGCATAGAACGCAAGTCTCCTGCATGATTTTTCATAAAGTCGATGCAATCGATCCCGGCGTTCGCAGGAGGATCAAGACGCCCGCGCGCTCAAACTCGTGATTTCACCTGCGATCACGTGATTTCGCCTGCGATCACGTGCGAGCCGCGGTCGCCACGGCATCGATGGCCCGGCTGTTCAAGTTCGCCGCGTTCAAGTGCACGTGGAGCACGGCTTCGGCGGCTGCGGTATGCATATCTCGTGATTGGAAAGCCACTTGCGAACGAGCGCGCGCCAAGGCGGCGGCTGCGACGGATCGCGTCAATCGGGCGATCGGGACGAACTGCAGGATTGGCGCGAGGCGAAATTTCAGTCCGGCAAGGCGAACCGGGGATGCTCGAGGAACCCGCCGTAAACCTGCATGGAGGACCGCTTCTTCCGACGTCGGCGCGCAGAATGCGGGGCAGTACCAACACACGTCGCCGCCGAGTGCGACGACGACGCGTTCGCGAGCTCGAAACGGGTCGTCTGGCGCCGGACGAACGGGATCAAATCCGTAGAGCCCAATCTCATGCCGCGGCGCGAGTTCTCGCAGCAGCGCGATGTGGAGGAGTGCGTGCGCGCCTGGAACGAGAAATGTCGCGCGCAGGCGGAGTCGATCGCAGGCAGCGGCCGCCTGCCGCGCGCCTTCTCGCGCGCGGTCGCGGAGTATGGCATCCGGAAGTGTCATGCACTCATGAAATGTTCCGCCAACGACGGCGATGGAGAGTCCTATGGAATGACCACGCCGCCGACCTTCGCGGTCGGCGGCGTGGGTTCTGCTTTCCTGAACTCTTTGATCGCACAGGCGCTGCTCATTTCGAGGGGCGGCTGGAACGATCTGAAGAGGAGTGCCGCAAGATGCAGCGGGGTACGCAGCGGTGAGGGAGAGATCGATCATCGTTTCCATCAGCAAACGGTTCGATGGCTCGCACTCCAGCGCTCCACGCTGCAGTCAGTGCACTCACTCCTCGCCATGCTCGAGGTCATGATCATCGTCATCATGGTCGTCGTCGTGCATGTTCTCCAGTTGCTCTGGAATCGTGGGCAGAATCGGCTTGCCCTCGGCCGTCATCTTGCGCTTATACGCTTCGACTTTCTGCTTCTCCGGAACAAGAATCATGCCCATTCGCCGCCCATTCATGCGAGGCGGAACTTCGACCTTCGCGAGGTCGGAGAGGCGCTCGATGATGTCTTCCATGCGATCGTCGCCCTTCTGACGGAACGCCATTTCGCGCCCGCGGAAGTTCTGCACGATTTGCACGCGGTGACCTTCGATGAGAAAGCGGCGCGCTTGGGCGATGCGGATGTCGACATCGTGCGGATCGATCTTCATCGAGCGGCCGAGTCGGACTTCCTTCATTTCGGAAGCCTTGCTCTTCGCCTTGTTCGCCTTTTCCTTCTTGGACTGTTCGTACTTGAACTTGCCGAAGTCCATGATCTTGCACACGGGCGGGCGGCTGTCCGGTGAGATCTCGACGAGATCGAGATTCATTTCGTACGCGCGGCGCTTTGCTTCATCAAGTTCGACAACGCCAAGCATTTCACCTTCCGGGTCGAGGAGACGTACCGGAGAAATGCGAATGCGGTCGTTGATGCGAGGACCGAAGTCTCTCGAATCTTGGCGTGGTCCCCCAAACGGTCTGCGAGGCGGGTAGATAGGTCGATTCCTTTGAAAGTGTGACGCTTCAGCGGGCGACGGCGGAACGGGTGATGCCGAAACGGAACGCGTCGCCCGCGTGCCGAATGGCCGAGTACGAAATACTCAAATCGCTTCGTGTGGCGACGATTTCGGTCGCACCGATGCAACGCATGGAACCACTACAGGAGCCTCTGGTCGAGGCAGCCATCATGCGGAGCGGGTGGTTCGAATCGTCATGAGATGAAAGATAGCACGATCTCTGGGGGAGGGAAGCGGGGAAGCAGCCAAAAACGCGTCTCCGCGGATGCTCGATCAGTCGGCATGCTCGGAGAGTCGAGCCGTACGTTTCCAGGCTTGCCAACGCGCGAGGACCTCAAAAAGCGTCATTCCTGACACGCCTTCGGCCCGGTTTTTCGCGCCAATCCGGAACGCTTCTCGCCAGTGGGCGCGCATGATCCGCCAGGCGCGAATCGCCCCGATCGACGGGTCGTGCATGTTCGTTGCTTCCGACAGGATGCCGTTTGCCTCGAGGATCACGCCACGCTCGCCGCGCAGACAGGCTGCTTCGTCGGCGAATCGCACGTCGAGGCGTCCGTAGTGGAAGCCGCGTGTATTGCGGCAAGCGCGCTCAACCCATGCTTCAAGGGCTGGTGTGCGCAGCCGTTCACCATCGAGGAAGAGGCAGCCTTGCGCGTGATTTCCGGCGTTGGCGAGGCGGAAACTCTCGCCTTCCGCAAGGACGCGAGACGCATCGTCCCCGAGTCGCGCGAGAAACACATTTTCCTGAAGGCGAAGTCGGCGATCGCGCATGATGAGTTCGCGCAATGTCGAGCGCCCATCACCGGTGGCGATAGGGAAGCGTTTGTCGCAGATCGCGAACAATCGTGCGCGTTCGTCGGGCGAGCGAATGACGAAGAGCCCGACTTCGCACGCGCCTTCCTCGTAGCGTTGCACAAGAAGAGGTGCGTGCGATGCGCGGAAAATGGCACGAAAGGCCGCGGCATCACGGACGAGTTTGACAGCGATACCGCGTTGCCCGCTGTCGGGCTTGACGATGACGGGGCGTGACCATGGTGGGGGAAGCTCGCGAGCGCCTGAGTCATTCGCACTGGGCACGCGCGTCCAATCGGTCGCCTCAAGTTGCGCGAGCGCATCTTCGATGCATGCATCAGAGAACGTGGGCACGTAAGAAGTGCCTGATTCAGCTGGAATCACGCGAAACGAGGGCGCAGTGAATTCTGCGTCGAACGCGCCCAAACCTTCACTCTTGGATTCGCCCGCAGCGCCGCCATCAGGCCAACAGGGGTTGGTCGCGGTGAGCGTGCGCGCACCTCCGAATCGCAGGGCTTGCCACGCGAACCAGGGAAGAAGTGGGCCGTAGATCGCCCAATTTGGCCAGAATTCAAAGTGCGTCGCGCGAAGCATGGCGATGAAAATCGCGCGGCGCTTTCGCCATGCTTTGAGCACAAGATGAAGCGCAAGAAAGAGGACGATTCCGGCGACAATCCACGTCGTCCAACTGCGACCGAGGTGTTGTTCAAGCCATGCGAGAAGAGAGCCGCCGACGAGCGCGGTTCCGCCGACGACAAGCGGTGTCCAAAGCGCGACGGCGACACCCGTCCAGAGCGCGAAACCAGCGAAACCCGCACCCACAAACCCCGCACCGAGATACACGGGAAGGCGCGTCCCCGAGATGACGCGCGTGAGAAAAACCGCTTTCCAACTGCCGCGATCGAGCCATCCTTTGAGTTGTGCTAGCCGCGCTTCAGGAAGACGCCTGCGAATCCAACCTGTGCCTTTCGCGCCGCGCGCGGCCGCAGCGCCCAACACGTAGAGCGCGAGATCGCCGATGTAAATGCCGACACCGGTGCCGAGGATGGCGACGGGCATCGAAATCGTGCCGTTGTGCGCGAGGAGTCCTGCGGCGATGGCCGTGGTGTCTTCAAGAAGAAAGGTACCGAGCATCAGCGCGAGCGCTTGCAACCACGGATTGGAAATCGCGGAGAGATCAAAACCGCCGGGAAGCAGCGTTGATTCTGTCGCGACGAGCGTCGCCGAAATACTTGAAACGCAAGCGAAAACGTGCGCAAGAAGCATGATCATGCAGTGCCTCGCGCAAATGCAAGAGTTTGCACTGGTGCAAAGACATCGTCTGCAGAATCGCCAGCGCGCGGTGCGTAGCGCATAACGATTTCATGCTGCGTGACATTGATACACGTCTGACTCACGCTGCGCGCTTCCGCACGATCCATGCGAACGGAGAGATGGCGCCGATCGGGCCATGCGTGAGTATGAAATGCGTCTTGCGCTTCGGCGAGCGCGTCGCGTGGCGCACGAGCGACGGTTCCTTCGAAGAGTTCCGTTCGCGGTAAACGAACGAGTTCATCGCCAAGTCCGCTTGATGCGCGGACGAACGGTCGCATGAATGGTTTGAGTGTTGTTTCGGAGCG
>CAIWCL010000092.1 GCA_903911205.1 uncultured bacterium | reverse complement strand
GTCTTCTGGTCGCAGCACACACCGAGTTCGTCGATTTACGGCGTCTTTGGGCAGTGCTTTGATGGCGGCGTGCGGCAGTGGGGCGTCAACGGCATCGCCGTTGCGCCACTCGCAACGACGTACTCACGCACATGGGCGACCGCTGCTCGCGTGAATGGAGGCGTTGCGTGCTACTACGACGATTCACCGAGCGCAACGCAGGACAACATTCGCTGCGGACTCCTCAACGCGAAGGGCACTGTGACGTCGACCATCGACATCGCGGTGAACAGCGGAAGCAAGTATCGCTTGCTCGCCGTCGATGGACCGTCGGATGGTTCGCTCCTCTTCTGGCAGGGCGGCGTAACGACCGGTGCAAGCGACGTCTTCGGATCACGCCTCAATGCAGACCTGACGCTCGGACCGCCGCCCGCATCGAACCCCGAAGATTTGAACGGTGACGGAAGCATCGACGCAGCCGACCTTGCGCTTCTTCTCTCGAATTGGGGTGGATCGGGTGTCGGTGACATCGACGGCGACGGTACCGTTGGCGCCGCGGATCTGTCAGCGCTCCTCGCAGCGTGGATGGCGTAAGCCGAAGTCTTTCGACCGTTGGTTGCATCGTCGGCGGGGCGTTACCCGCCGAGGCCGCGACCTTCGCGAGCGCGACGGAAGCTGGTCGGCAACAAGAAGTTCCGGCCCTCGAACGCGAGCACGGTGCCCGACATGAGCGTCACCGGCGGTGCGTCGCTTTCGCGCGCCGCGCGTTCGAGTTGTTCGAGAAGCAGGCACGGCAGGATTTCCATTGATCCATCGCCGTTTCCACTGAATTGCTCTGGAACGAACCGCCATGAACCCGCTTGCGGATCGCGCAGCAATCGGCCGCGGCGAAGCGTGAGCCGCTCGCCACTCGCGACGGGTGCCTGCGCTCCGCGGGTGGCGCCACCTGCGGCCTCACCCGATCCGACACCCGAGCCCTCGCGCGTTGCTGGAGTGTTCGCGGCGCCCGGCAACTCAGGGATACGTCGCGTCGGCGCGCGACCGATGCGCTCCTCAAGTCGCTTCTCGATGTCATCCACGGCCGCGTCTTCGGCAGCGTCCGAGTCCTGCACGTCCTTCGTTGGCGGAACGAATTTCGCTTCACCGCTTGGCGCGACCTTGGTCACTGGTTGCGAAGACGGCGTTGCGGCCGACTTCGCGCCGGTGCTCTCGGTCGGGCGAAGATCGAATCGCACGATGGGTGGCGCGAGTTCGGGGAGCAAAAAGTTGCGCCCGCGGTAGATGAAGACGCGGCCGGTCATTTCAAACTCGACAGGCACTGCCGAGACACGAATCGTTTGCAGCATGTCCCCGAGTGTTGGCGAAGGCATGAGCACGAACTCGCGGCGAAGTCCGCCGGACTCCGACTTTGTCGGACGGAAGAGCCAGAGCTTTTCGTCTGGGTCTTGCGTGAGGTCGCCCTCCACGCGCGAGAGGACGCTGCCTTCGCGGAGAAGAGGAAGTCGATAACCACCAAGATCGGTTGCCGGTACCGTGGAACTCGACTGCGTCGGCGGCACCACTGGGGAATTCGTTGGCGCGACAGCCTGCCCCGACGGACTTGCGGTGGAGCCAAGGAATATGAGCGTGAGAAGCGCAGTGGTTGTCGCGAAGTCCATGGTGAGTGTTTCGGCAGTTTCGGGGGTGTCGCGCGATCGAGCAAGGGTTGGATCACACTGATTCTGCAAGTTGCAGGGATGGCGATTCGCGCTTCGGTCGAGGATGCATCGAACCGAGGTTTGACGGACGGCGTTTCCGCTGCCATGATGCTCAACCACTTGGCCGCGTACCCAAGTGGCC
>CAIWCL010000091.1 GCA_903911205.1 uncultured bacterium | reverse complement strand
TAGATATCAACAGGGTCCCCCGCCGCCTTGTCGAGTTCGACCACCGAGTCGGCATTCAACTTGAGCACGTCCTCGACGAGCATGCGCGTCCGGCCGAGTTCGATCCGAACCTGGAGCGAGACATCTCCGAGGAGTCCAATGCCACTTGCCGCGCCTCCACCGGCGGTAGGCGTGCCAAAATCAGGCAAGCCCACGGGTGATGGGGAAGTTCCGAACGCCGCGCCAGAGGCGGATGTTGACACGTTCGCTGAATCGGTGGTTGCGTCGGTCATGATGGGCTTTCTTCAGGCTCCGCCTGATGGCCTCTCGGTCGCGAGCGATGGACGTCCTATCCATCGGGCTCTCGCGACATGGCATTGTCGGTCGCGCAAGGGTTGCGCCTGCAGAGAATCGTCGAGGCGGCTTTGGCCTTTCACCGGCAAGAACTGCGTGTCAAAAAGACGTCACCCCGGCCTCAGACGGGTGTCGCAGAGGCCGGGGTGGCGGTTTGGCGGCGGAGAGGGTTGACGGACGGCGCCCGATCGCGGCGGAAAGCGGAGTCAATACGGGCGCGGCTCGCTCAACGACTCACTCGAATGCCGCTTCCGATCACCACGAGGACGCGGTCGATGGAGACGGGCTTCCGATGATCGCCTTCGCCGGCGAAGATCTTGTTCTCAAATCGCTCGCGCAGCGCGCTTTCGAGGCGCCGACGCAGGGTGTCGTGAAGGGGCTCTTGGAAGTGCTGGGGTTCGGCGGTTCGGAAGATCCCGCAAATCTCCTCGCGGAGTTCGTTCTTGACCGCCTTGATCGCCTCGTCGACTTCCTTCTCCGCCGACTTCTTCACCTTGAGGTGAATGTCGGCCTTGTACTGGTACGTGACTCCCGACGCGTCGTTTGAGACGCGGTCGTCAAACACGAGAAGTTCGACGGTCTGGTTGTCTTCCGGTTTCGCCACAACGGCGGGCGGCGGACCACCCGCGTCGGCGTGCTTTGGTCCACCAAGCGAGAACACGGCGAAGAGCACCCCGCCCTCGATCGCCAACAGCGCGACCGTGATGAGCGCGAACTTCATCCCGCTTTTCTTCGCAGGCGCAGCACCCGCGTCGGGCGTGGATTCAGACTTGCCGTCCGGTTTTTTGTCGGCCATGGGACTCTCTCCTCGCCCATCCCCCACGTTTCAACCCGTTCAGGCACCTCCCCTGAAAACGACCGGGTCCGAGGGTGCGCATCGGGCGGACCGAGGCGCGACTTGAGGCGGTCGTCCCGTACGGGGTATCCACCCTCGGATTGGAACGACCAACTGTGCGGGCTGTGACGGACATGCAAGCGAACTCGCCGCGAAGCAAGGCCCGATTGGCCACATCGGCGAACCACCACCCGCGCACTCCTGCGCGACCGAGCCGACGTAAAACTCAACCCGGTAGCAGCACGCGCAGGGCACCAGGCTCGGTCCAGAATCGGCGCGACTTCGGAGATGTCGATGTTCCCGACGGATCTCCATCGAGTTGAAGCCGCGCAACGGGCGCGGTCTCGAGACGAATCTCGCGACCACGGCGCGCTCGGTAGTTGGCACTCGGAATCGCAAAGCGGCCCGCGAGGCCGAAACGAAGCAGTGGAACCCACCCGAGTAGATCCATGGCGTTGCGCGCGGGGAGATAGACCGAATCGAGAAGCCCGTCATCGGGTTGCGCGTCAGGGGTCGGGTTCAGTCGCACGCCGTACTCACGCAGATTGCCGACGACCACGAGCCCTGGGCCGAGTTCTTCGCGCTCACCGTCAATCGACCACGCAAGGTCACTCGGACGCCAGGATCGCGCAAGTTCGAGAATTGGTCGTGCATAGGACAGATGCGAGATGGCGCCCGTGCGCCGTGCCGCGAGCATGTGCACGACTTCCGCATCAAAACCAACAGAGGCCATGATGTTGAAGTGTTCGTCATCCGCACGACCAAGGTCGATCGTGCGCGTCTTTCCGGCGACCAGCGCCCGCGCGATGCTGTGGGCATCAGCGCGCATGCCGAACGCGCGGGCAAAGAGATTCTCTGTACCGCAGGGCGCATGCCAGAGCGGAACCCGCGCACGCGCTGACTCTGGAGCCGCCATCCGCACAGCCCCATCACCGCCGGCAACAATGAGCGCGTCCACATCGTGAAGCGCCGGTGCGAGCCACTCCACCGCTGGCCGGCGTTCGGTCGGTCGGAGTCGGACATCGACCCCGTCCGCCTCGAGACCGCGCTTGAGTCTTTCCGCTGTCGCGAGCGCCTTGCCGGCACCAGAGATGGGATTGAAGAGAATCGCGATCTTCACGTGTTCCGCCGATCTTCGCCCTGATTGAGGAAAACCACCGCCGCGCGTACGATCGGCCCTATGCCCTCTTCGCCTTCGAAGTTCGCCGCCTCTCTCCTCGTTGCCCTGCTGGGCGCGTTTGGCGGTGGTCTTGGTTGCGATCTTGGCGGCGGGTTCGAGGTTCACCTCGGTGGATTCCAGCGCTCTGCCGCCGCACAGTCCGAGACCTACCAACTCGATACGCTCGATCGTTGGCAAAAGGTCGCCGATGTGGATCCGACGAGCGAAGAGGCGCAACTGCTTTCCGCGCGCCGTGCACTCGTGAATGGCGAAGCCTCGCGTGCAAAAAACCTCGCGAATGCATTCATCGAGCGCTACCCGCTCTCCCGCTACCGCGCCGACGCGCTTCTCATTCGTGGCGACGCAAAACTTGCATCAGGCGATGAACACGAGGCGCTCTTCGATTACGAAGAAATCGCGCGGCGCTATTACGGAAGTTCAGTCTTCATCCCCACGCTCGAACGCGAGTTCGAGATCGCGCAAGCCTACGCAAACGGCCTCAAGAAGCGCTTCTTCGGAACGTTCCGCATCATTGACGCCAGCGAAGACGCGCAGGAACTCCTGATTCGAATCCAAGAGCGGCTCCCCGGGAGTGAACTCGCTGAGAGGGCTGGAATGGCACTCGGCGATTTCTATTTCGACCGTCGGGAAATGATGATGGCTGCTGAGGCCTACTCGATTTATCTCGAGAACTATCCTCGCAGCGCGGGCGTGACCAAGGCGCGACTTCGTCTGATCTACGCCTATCTCGCGGGATTCCGAGGCCCGGAGTACGACGCGAGCGGGCTGCTTGAGGCGCGCGCGAAACTGCGATCGATGCAGGCGTTGCAGCCCGGGCTTGCCCAACAGATCGGCGCGACGAGCGTCTTAGTGCGCATCGAAGAATCGGAAGCTGCGAAATTCCTCTCGACCGCGAACTGGTATCTCGAGGTGAACGATCCGATTTCAGCGGAGATGTTCATTCGCCGCCTTGTGCAACGCCACCCGCGCTCGATCGCCACGCTGGAGGCGCTGCGCATCGTTCCCACCGTGATCTCGCGGCTTCCCCAAAGCGTCATCCGTGAGGCACCGGACTACCACGCCCTCCGCAAGTCGCTGCTTGGAATCGAGTGGAGTGAGATGCCAGAAATGGCTTCGCCCACCGATCCGGCAGCCGTTGATGTTGGCAGGGGCGCGAAAGACGCCGGATCCGCGACGTCCGCTCCGACCGGAGAACGCGGAGGCAAGTCATGACGTATCACGCTGCTCGGCGACTCGCGCGCTACGCGATGCTTCTGCCGCTCCCGTTCACCGGACTCTTTGCCATCGGCTGCGCGTCGTCACCCAATGAGGGCTATGCGGCCGTCAGCCCATACCCCTCGAAGTACCGCAGCGTGGCGGTACCGATCTTCCGCAACCAGAGTTACATGCGCGGTTTCGAACTCGATCTCGCAGACGCGGTGGTGAAGGAAATCGAGTCGACAACCCCGTACAAGGTCCGCTCGGAGGCGACGGCGGACACGGTTCTCCGCGGCACCCTCACGGCCATCGACCTCATCGAACTCTCCAAAGATCCGTCCACCGGCCTCGCGAACGAGATGATGGTGCGAGTGCGGGCCGATTTTGAATGGGTCGATCTTCGCTCCGGCGAACGAATCGTCGCGAAGCAGGGTGTTGAATCGTCCGCGCTCTTTGTTCCCTCCTATCCTGCTCGCGAACCTCTCGAACTCGGGCGGTTCGCAGCCGTACAGCAACTCGCCCACGACCTTGTCGGCGCGATGCAGTCGAAGTGGTAGTTGGCATCGCCTCCGAGGAGGGTGCCCGTTCTTTCTTTGAGTGGTTTTCGGGTTTGAGTTGTTTTCGGGTCGGATCAATTGGGGCTTTCCGGATGGGGCCTGAGGGATTTCGGTGAAGGCTGCGATTCTGGGAAACCCCAGTCCGCGAACGACCGAATCCGCCAATTGCTTCGTTCCGATGCGGCTCCCTGCGGGGGACCCCTCCGATTGGACGAAGAAAGACGTCAAAGTCGCGTCCACGATGCACGTCGTCGGCGCATGCAAGATCGTCAAGTTTGAAGTTCGAGTCAGTCTGCATTGAATTGGGCCCCTGCGATCCTGCCGCTTGGCAGACGGATCGCCGCCGCTCGGATCGCTCTGAAATCTGTCAGATGAATCTGTCGGAACACGTAATGAAGAACAACCGCTTCCAGCGCTTCCTCTCGCAGTTCTCCCCAGCTCGGGTTCATGAACGCCGTCACCACACGCGGACCATGTCCGATCGGCTTGCGATGGCAGGTCCGGATGACGCATCAGGCGGCCCAGGCAACTCAGGCGGCTCGGGCGGTCCGGGTGGACCAAACTCCGGAAAGCCTGGCATGCCACAACAGAATGGTGGCCGCCAAGTCATGGGTTGGATCATGTTTGGCGCCGTGATCCTCCTGTTATTCCTTGCCTTCGGACAATCGGGCGGCGGCCAACAAGAACTCACGTGGTCGCAATTCAAGAACCTCGCTGAATCGAAAGCGCTTCAAGGTGACAGCGTCAACGTGAACGGCGCGGGCACCAAAGTGTCTGCGACAGTCAAGGAGACCTCGGCGGTCTTCCCGGGCAAAACCGTCTACGTCAACGTGATGGACAAGCAGGACTACTGGGTGAAAGATCTCACCGACGCGAAGGTCGACTTCAAGAAGACCGAAGAGTCGTATTGGCCGGTGATCCTCGTTCAACTGCTTCCCGTCCTTCTGATCATCGGCATCATTTGGTTCATCGCGCGCTCAATGCGCGGCGCGGGTGGTGGTCCTGGAGGCATGCTCGGCAGTTTCGGCAAGAGCCGTCACCGCATGCAGTCGAAGGACACTGTCAAAGTCACGTTCAACGACGTCGCAGGCGTCGACGAAGCGAAGGAAGAAGTCCAAGAGATCGTCGAGTTCCTCAAGAACCCGAAGCGCTTCTCGAAACTGGGCGGTCGTATCCCACGCGGCGTGTTGCTGTCCGGCCCTCCGGGCTGCGGTAAGACACTGCTTGCAAAGGCGATCGCCGGCGAAGCAGGTGTTCCGTTCTACTCCATCTCAGGCTCCGACTTCGTCGAGATGTTTGTCGGTGTTGGTGCAAGTCGCGTGCGCGATCTCTTCAAGCAGGCGAAGGAAAACTCGCCGTGCATCGTCTTCCTCGACGAAATCGACGCGGTCGGTCGTCGTCGCGGCGGCGGTTTCTCCTCGGGCGGCCATGACGAGCGCGAACAAACGCTCAACGCGATCCTTGTCGAGATGGACGGCTTTGACGCGAACACACAGGTCATTGTGATCGCATCGACGAACCGCCCCGATGTCCTCGACCCAGCACTCACGCGCCCCGGACGCTTCGACCGCTCTGTCGCGGTGAATCTCCCGGACCTCGCCGGACGTCGCCAGATTCTCGCAGTGCATGCGAAGAAGGTGAAGCTTGCCGAGGACGTCGACCTCGAAAGAGTCGCGCGCGGTACGCCGATGTTCTCGGGTGCCGATCTTGCGGCGCTCATCAATGAGGCCGCGATCATCGCAACGATGGCCGACAAGGACTTTGTCGAACTCGCAGATCTCGAAGAAGCACGCGACAAGGTGCGTTGGGGTCGTGCGAATCGTTCGCGCAAGATCGAACAGCAAGAGCGTGTGGCAACGGCGTACCACGAGGCTGGGCACGCGGTGCTACAAATGCTCTTGGAGCATGCGGACCCGCTCCATAAGGTCACCATCATCCCGCGCGGCCAAGCGATGGGCGCGACATTCTCGCTTCCTGAAAAGGATCGATACGGCTACGGCCGCAAGCACATCATGGCGACGCTGCGCGTGCTCTGCGGCGGTCGTTTGGCGGAAGAGCGCAAGACTGGCGACACGAGTTCGGGCGCCTCGATGGATATCCGCATGGTGACGAGCTACGCCCGCGCCATGATCCTTCAGTGGGGCATGTCGGAGCGGCTCGGCTTTGTGAACTACGCGGGGAGCGAGGATCGCGAGTCGATCTTCGCGGAGAAGGAGTACTCCCCCGACACCGCACGCGTCATCGACGAGGAAATTCGTCGGATGTCGGATGAAGCCTACGAAGACGCGCGACGTCTCCTCGATCTGAACTGGGAGAAGGTCATCGCCGTCGCCGAAGCGCTCCTCAAGTATGAAACGCTCCAACGCGACGATATCGACCGCCTCATGCGCGGCGAGTCGATTGGCAAGCCGACGGTCGCGGACCTTCTGGTTGCCGAAAACGCGCGACCAAAGCTCGCAGATTCGAAGCCTGAGGCGAGGGCTGGCGAAGAGCCCGATGCAGGACTCAGTGGCGCGATTCCGAGCCCGGCGTAAAGAAGCTCGGTCTTCCAACGCCGCGGACAGCGCGCGAAAGGAAGCACGAAAAACGAAGGGCGCTCCAAGAACATCTTGGAGCGCCCTCTTTGCTTTTTGTGCGCGCGAAAGGAGATCGCTTCGTCTCTCGCGTCACACCACGCATCACATCTTGAGATCAAACGACACAAGCGTCTTCGCACCGCCTTCGGCCTCGATCTCAATCCAGAGTTTTGAGCCTTCCGGCATCGGCGACGGAACCTCGCCGTGCGTGTGCCAATTGTCCTTCTCGAGTTCGGCCTTCGCCTTCATCGAACCCGTCGCGTCTTCCGTACCAACCCAGAAGCGAACCGCGGCGACCTTCGCACCGCCAGTGACCCAGATGTCCACGGGAAGTTCCGCCCCCGCCTTCACATCGCCATCACGTGATGCCTTGACGCTGAAGTCTCCTGCCTTCTGCTCGCCGAGTTCGACCGTGGCACCGTGGCCATCCTCGGTCATCCCCGCTTCTTTGGCATGATCATGGTCGTGCGCGTGGTCGTGCGCATGGTCCCCCTCGCCGGCGGCATGCGTGTGGGTGCTTGGATTGTCGCCGCATCCGGAGCTCCAAGCGCAGAGCGCTACAGCAGTGACGAACGATGCGGTGAGGCGAAGGTGATTCCGATCGATGGACATGAATTACTCCAGAAATTGCGTCCGTGCGAATGAGATTCACTCGGACTTGGGAACACGGAATGCGAGCGCGTAGCCCGCGGGAACGACGAAGAGATTGAGAATGGTTGATGTGATGAGGCCGCCGAGTACGACCGTGGCGAGTGGCGCGAGGAGTTCACTTCCCGGCTTGCCTGCCGCGAGCGCGAGCGGTAGGAGGCCCAGCGCGGCAGTGAGCGCGGTCATGAGGATCGGCACGAGGCGCTCCATCGAACCACGCACGATCGCATCTCCCCGTGAGCAGCCTTCGACGCGCTCAAGATGGTCATAGTGATTGACAAGGAGAATGCCGTTTCGCACGGCGATTCCGAAGAGCGTCACAAACCCCACCAGGCTCGCAATCGACACGACAGGTGCAATGTAGGTGCCGCCGAGACCCGCAAGGGCTAGCGCATTCTGCCACGGGGAACTCTCGGAAAGGAAGATCGCGGCGATGCCTCCGATGATCGCGAGCGGCAAGTTCAGCATGACGAGCGCCGCGGTGCGTGCGCGGCCGGTCGAGAGTTGAAGCACCAAGAACATGAGCACTGCGACGACCGCGCCCATCACGTAGATCGTTCGGCTCGCCGATTGCTGCGCTTCGAATTGCCCGCCATAGTCGACGGTGCATCCGGCGCGCGCCACGATGGGGTCGACCTTCGCGCGCACGACTTCGACGAGATCGCCGAGGTTGTACCCGTCGGCGATGTTCGTTGAAATGACCGCCTTTCGCTGTGCATTCTCGCGGGCGATCAAATTGCTCGTGCGCTCAGGTCCGATGTCCGCGACGTCGCGCAGACGAACCAACGTGCCATGCGTTCCGCGCAAGAGCAAATCCATCACCTGATCGACACGCTCGCGCTCATCGTCGGCGAGTCGCACCACCATGTCATAGCGGCGCAAACCATCGTTGACTTCGGCGACCTTTTCACCATAAAGCGCCGCGCGCACCTGTGACGCCGCCGACGCGGGCGTCAACCCCGCCGCCGCGAGATCCTGTGCGCGGTAGCGAATCGGGAGCGATGTCACGAGGACCTCGCGGTTGGCGTTCACGTCGCGCGTGCCGGGAATCGCTTTGAGCGCGGTTTCCACTTCCTTCGCCACCGTTCGCAGCGTCGCGAGATCTTCACCAAAGACGTTGATCGCGATCGCCGCGGGCGTTCCTGACATAATGTGGTCGAGACGATGCTCGATCGGCTGACCGATCATGACGCTGATTCCGGGGATATTCCCGGTGATCCGTTCAATCTCCTCACGAATCGATGCGGCGTCACCCGCTTCGGCAATCGTGACTTCGATCTCTGAACTTGAAACGGGTTCGGCATGTTCATCGCGCTCGGCGCGGCCCGTACGTCGCGTGACGCTTTGAACACCGTTGATTTCCGTCAACCGCGTCTCGACGCCTCGCGCGAGACGATCACTCTCTGCGAGCGATGTTCCCGGCGGTGCCATGAGGAAGACGGTGAACGTCCCCTCCTTGAAGGTCGGCAGGAACGATGTGCCGAAGGTCGAAAGCAGAAGCAACGACGCAGCGGTCAAGACCCCTGTCCCCGCGAGGACCATCCCGCGGCGACGCAAACTCTGTTCGAGAAGCGGCTGGTAGCAACGTTTGAGTACGCGCACCAACGGCGTATCGCCGTGCGAACCACCGCCAAGTTTCCGCGCAAAGAGCAACCGACACAGTGCGGGTGTCACCGTGAGCGCGACCACCAATGACGCGAGAATCGAAACGATGTACGCGATCCCGAGTGGTTGGAAGAAGCGACCTTCAAGCCCCCCGAGGAAGAGAAGTGGCACGAAAACCATGCAAATGATGATGGTGGCGAAGACCACCGATGAGCGAATTTCGTTGCTCGCCGCAGAGATCACGTCGGGGACCGGCTGACGTGCCGCGTCGGGGAGCGCTGCGTTCTCTCGCAATCTTCGCAGCACGTTCTCGACATCGATGATGGCGTCATCGACGAGTTCGCCGATCGCGATCGCAAGGCCGCCGAGCGTCATCACATTGACCGAGAGTCCCCACGCCCAAAGTACGAGCGCCGCGACGGCAAGCGAGACAGGCAGCGCGGTCAGTGTGACCAGCGTCGCTCGCACATTGAGGAGGAAGAGCACGAGGATCACGGCGACGATGATGCACGCCTCGAGAAGGACTCGCACCACATTGTTGACGGAACGTTCAATAAACCGCGCCGCGCGGAATGGATCACGATTGAGCACGATGCCATCCGGCATCGCTTTCTCCGCAGCATCAAGGACGCGATCAATCTGCCGCGTCAATTCGAGCGTGTTTGTCCCGGGAGATTTCTGCACACTCACCACGACCGCCGAGATGGCGCGATCCGCGGCGGTACCGCGTTTGCGCGCGGGTGCCAAGCGAACATCGGCAACATCACCAATCGTCACCGAAACCCCATCGCGCATCGCCACCAGTGTGCGGCGAATGTCATCGACGTTTGTCACGCGAGCGACTTGCCGAATCGGAAGTTCTTGACTGCCGACGTTGTCCATATACCCAGCGGTTGCCGTGCTATGTGCCGCACGCGCAGCCTCGGCGACTTCTTCGATCGAAACACCGAGCAACGCAAGACGCTCTTGCCGAACATCAATGCGATACTCTGGAAGTTCTCCACCGATCGCAACAACTTGCGCGATACCGGGAACCGCGAGAATCTTGCGTCGCAGATCAAATTCGGCATACGCGCGGAGATCCATCGGCGATGCATCGCCACTCGGTGACGAGAGCGCAAAGAGCATGATCTCGCCGGTAAGGCTTGTCACCGGCGTGATTTCGGCGTGTGCATCCTCAGGCAATTGCTCGAGCACCGTCGACAATCGTTCCGACACCTGCTGCCGCGCACGGTAGATGTCGATACCCCAGTCGAACTCAACCCACACCATGGAGAGGCCCGTCGTGCTTGACGAACGCACGCGGCGCGTGCCGGGCAGCCCGTTCACGGAGGACTCGATCGGGAATGTGACGTACTGTTCGACTTCGTCGGCAGCGAGGCCGCCAGACTCAGTCATCACGACGACCGTCGGCGCGTTGAGTTCAGGAAAAACGTCGACCGGCATCTCGCGCGCTTTGAGGCCAGCAAAAAGCACCACGAGGCCAGCGAGCGCAACGACGAGGGTCGCGTTCTTGATCGAAAATGCAATGGCGCGGGCGAACATCAGTCCTCACCCTCGTGATAGGTGCCATCGGAGTGGAAGTGGCCGCCTTTCGGCGCTGAGCCGCTCG
This sequence comes from uncultured bacterium, assembly GCA_903911205.1. Lineage (GTDB taxonomy): Bacteria > Planctomycetota > Phycisphaerae > Phycisphaerales > SM1A02 > QWPT01. The sequence continues at coordinate 18,229 of CAIWCL010000091.1, read as the reverse complement.
TCGCGAGCATGAGTTGGTAGTTTCCACCGACGACGATTTCGTCGCCCTTCTTCACTCCGCTTTGAATGACCGTCCAACGACCATCGGTCACGCCGAGATCCGCTTCCATTCGAATGACTTTTTCGGGATTCGACGGGTCGCGGCGGAAGATCAACGACTGCGTGCCATCACGCACAATCGCGGCAGCAGGAATCGCGAGTTCGTCAGTTCCGCCTGCGAGCGTGATCTCGACTGACGCCGCAACGCCGGCGCGATCCCATGCGGCCTTCGCGACCTGCGCCCGGTCGAGCTCCACGAGAACTTCCGCGGTGCGTGACGTTGCGTCCGCGACCGGAGCGATTCGAAGTGTGCCTTCGATGGGAGTCGCGTCGTCCTCGCCGCGGCCGGGCGTGGCGGCGGTGACAACACGAACCTTCGCACCATCCTGAATGCGAAGAAGATCTGACTGAAGTGCCCGCGCTCGGAAGCGAATCGCCTCCCCGCGCACCGTTTCCACCACATCCGCACCTTGCGCGACGAGTGCGCCGTTGGGCGAATGAATGGCCGCAACAACGGCAGGCTCCACGGCGCGGATCATGAGCGTTCCCGTTGCCTCGACATCACCACCAACAGCGCGCGCAAGCGCCTCGCGCCGAGCTCGAAGCGCACGCAAGGATGCTTCCGCCATCTTCTGTTCGGCATCGAGCGCCGCGTCTTTTTCCATCACGTCGGCGAGTTCCGCTTCGGTCGCGACCAGTGTTGCGCGCGCTTCGTTCATTTCACGCGCGTTTCCGCCGCCCGCGGCGCGAATCTCCTCGAGTTGCACCAATCGCGCCTTCCAGAGTTCAACCTTGCGACCAAGGCTTTCTTCATGCACGCGATGCGCTTCGCGCAGCGGACCCATCGATGTAACCTTCGCTTCGGTCGCAGTAATCTCTTCGACCAGCGAGCGCCAATCGGGGGCATCGAGTTCGTACAGGATGTCACCCACGGCGATAGACGCGGATTCCGCGACTTTCAACTCCACGCGCCCCGCCATCGGCGCGCGATACTCACGCATGGCTGTCGGTGGCAATTCGAACGCACCGGGAAGACGCAACGTCGCGGCGACCGGGCGCGACTCCACCTTCGCGAACGTGATACCGAGATTTTGGCGCACCGCCGAGGGAATATCCACACGATTGGTGATCGCGGGCTTCGTCTCCTCCGTCGGCTTTTGCGCGCCTGTTGGCGAACTTTCGGTTCGGGTGCATGCCGGGAAACACGCCGCGAAAAGCAACGCGATCTGAAGGACGCCCCGTAGTCGGGTGGAAGGAACGATCATGGCTTCAACTCCATGCGTCCGTCGGACGCAGAAAGATTGTTCGATGGAGGGCCGTGCAACGTGGTCACGCGCGATTCGGCAATACGAAGTTCACGTGTCGCTGAGACAAGCGCGAGCCGCACTTCGCGACCGCGCTTCAGACTGTCGAGAAGAATGAGTGCGTCGACTTCCCCGCCGAGGTCCGCGAGACGTCGCATGTCCTCCGCTTGCGCATCGACCAAAGGAAGCACTCCATTCACGAGTGACTGGCGGCGCGTCTTCGCCAACGCGAGCGCGATCTCTGCTTCCGTTCGATCAAACGCGAGCGACTCCACCGCGATCTCCGCTGCCACGCGTGCAGCCTCACGACTCGCCTCCGCCTCCGCGATCCCTTGGCGATTCGCATTCAAAATCGGAAGCGCGATGCCAAGCCCGAGGACAAATTGGCGATCCCCATCCTGCTCGCCGTAGCCGGGACCAATCTCGAGATCGGGATACTGTTTGCGAACTTCAAGTTCGAGCGCACGTTCCGCTGCCTCGTACTCTGCGCGCTTCCAGAGGATCGCGGGATGCTGGTCCCCATCCGTCGGTGTGAACGCGACCGATTCGACTTCGAGCCCCAACGGATCGAACGCGACAGACGCCGTCGGCGCAAGACCAATGATGCGCAGAAGCGCAACGCGCGCCCTCATCACCGCCGCCTCAAGTTCCGCGAGTTTGCCCTCGGCCTCGATCTCTTCGATATTGAAGAGTCGCGCTTCTACACGTGCGAGTTCGCCGCGTGCAGCGAGTGTTTCGACGAGCGTCAGAATTCGTGCGAGACGAGCAGAAAACGCTTGCTCCTCGGCGCATGCCGCATGGGCGGCACACCATGTGAAATAGGCCTCGCGTACTGCACCCCGCGTCGCCCATTCGTCTGCCGCAAGCCGCGCGCGTTCAACGTCGGTGAGCGCCGTTGCGACGTCGCGTTCAAGCGACAAACGCCCGGACATCGGCACCGTGAACCCAACGCTTCCAAGGACTTCCCAGCCCTGGCTCGGACCTTCGAGAAGTTTGGAAAGATCGAGTCCGATGGCGGGGTCGTCCCACAAACCTGCGTTGTCGGCGCTCGCGCGAACAACGCCCGCGTGCCAACGTGCGAGTCGCAGGTCGGGATTGAGGAGGAGCGCAAGTTCTTCGGCGGCCGCGATGCCCAAGGGCGCGCCGTCCTCGGTCACGAGATGTTCGACCGCTGCATCAGGAAGCGTCGCACCCGCCAGAAATGCATCACGATGCGCCGAGAGATCGATCGGTCGGCGTTCATACGAGCGGCAGCCCGAGAGCATTCCGAGCGATGCGAATGGGAGTGAACAGATGAGAAGCGCGAGGGACGCGCGGGGTAAGACGCGCAGAAGGCGCGCACGTTGATCGTATTGGGGGTGCATAGATTCTCCTGAGGGCGTTGCAAACATCTCGCGGCACATGCCGCGGGCGCAACGCTCACACGAGAAGCATGGTCGCTTCGATCAGCGCTTGTTCGAACGCCGAAGGCGCGGCCTGATCCAGCGGATCATCAGGCGGAAATGCCGGCGGCGAGGCAGAAACGCGGAGCCAGGCCGCGAGGATCCAAGGCTCTGCGTCACTCGCGAACGGTGCAACGAGCATCAATCCTGTTGCAGGCGGTGTACCGCGATGCGTGTCATCATCGGGAGTTTCCACATGAATGTGGCAAAGGCATCCCTCGTCCGCGGCCGACGAATCACCGACTGCGACGTCGCGCTGATGATGCGCCCCATGATCTCTCTCGTGATGTATCTCATGATGTATCTCGTGATGCGCCCGGTGATGCGCACACGTCATCTCCTCGTGGGAGTTCCCATGATGCGAATGGGCGGACACAAACCAAACTCCGCACCCTTCACAGAGGCCCACAGGAATACAGAACTCAAGTCCACGCAACGCGCCCGTCCATGTCTGTGACACGACGAGGAAGGCGACGAGGATGCGGGACAGAAGCGATTGCATCGGGTTGGGGTATCGGCGGGTGCGATACTACACCTTGAACGGTCGTTCCTTTATCCAACGGCGGCTCATTCAGGCGAGTTTCGCACATGCGCCCTGGGCACCGTCGGGAAGCTCCGAAAAATGACCCGAAACGAGGAACGTCTTCGTGGGTGCAGAGGAACCGGCCACAAGCGTGACGGACCGGACCGCAACCCCAAGCCGCGCGGCGAGCAATTCGCGAATGGCTTCGTTGGCGCGCCCCCCTTCCGGTGGCTGAGAAACCCGCACTTTGAGTCGATCTCCAAGGACCCCGACGATTTCATCGCGCCTCGCCCCGGGAACCGCTTTGACGCGAAGCTCAAGATCGTTCCCGCGCATACTGGCGAAGGCAGGCAGCGTACTCATGAGATCTCGTCGGCCCCTTCACCACTGGGAGGCATATCCGTGGCGTCGCGCTCCTCTTGCAGTTGTTTGATGGCCCGCGTCTTCCGCACCTTGCGCGCGGTTTCGCCGAGCAAACTCTTCTCTCGTAACAGGTGGTGGTAATGCTGCGCGAAACGATGGGCCTCGTCGCGAATCGCTTGACAGAGCTTGAGCCCAAGATGCTCGCGACCGAGCCGAATGGGCTCCGGCGCGTCGGTGGTGAAGATGAGTTCCTCGCGCTTGGCGAGTGAAATCACATGCGGCGGTTGCACACGCAACTGCGCGAACGCCTCCATCGCGGCGTTGAGCTGGCCAGGGCCACCGTCGATCAAGATGAGATCCGGATACAGCTCTTCACCATCGCCTGCATCGCGATATCGGCGACTCACGACCTCACGCATCGCGCGGTAATCATCGTTGGTCACAGTGGTGATTCGGTACCGACGGTAGCCCTCCTTGAACGGCTTTCCATCAATGAAGCAAACCTTCGAAGCAACCGTCTCGCCGCCGCGTAAGTGCGCGATATCGATCGCTTCCATGCAACGAATGGGCGCATCGAGGCCAAGCGCGCGAGCCAGACTTCGCGCGCCCGCTGCGGGATCTTGCACAAATCCCGTTGCCTCCGGCTGCCAATCAAACTCTCCGTCGTCATCCCGACCAGCGCGCGTCTCACGCTCATCGAGCTTTTCAATCGCCTTGATTTGATCGCGCAAAACCGCTGCGCGCTCAAACTCGAGCGCTTGACTCGCGACGTCCATTTCTTCGCGCATCTCGCGCAGCATCGCGCTGCGCTTCGAGCCGAGGAATCGCAGAAAGCGATCAATATCCCCGCGATATTCCTCTTTCGGAATACGTGCCGCACACGGCGCGGTGCATTGGTTGATCGCTGCGAGTAGGCACGGCCGGAAGAGGCGATTCTTCGGATCGCCGTCGATGATTTCAAGTTCGCACGTTCGGTACTTGAAGACACGCTGCAAAAGTTGCATCGCATGACGCAAACTGCCGACTGAGACGAATGGACCGTAGATGCGAGCGCCACGAAAGCGTTCGTCACCGGGATTCCGCGTGATGTAGACGCCAGGAAAGTCGTCGCGCATCGTGACCGCGAGATACGGAAATGTCTTGTCGTCTTGCAGCCGATCGTTGAACGGAGGATGGATGTCCTTGACGAGACGCGCCTCCATGAGGAGCGCTTCCCATTCGCCTTCGCACGGAATGAAGTCGAAGTCGATGACAACATCGAGCATCGGCTGCTTCCGAAAACCGAGGTCGGCGCTCGGTATGAAGTAACTGGAAACCCGATTGGGTAAGACCGAAGCTTTCCCCACGTAGAGCACGCTGCCCGCAGCATCCTTCATCAAGTACACGCCCGGCACATCGGGAAGCGCCCGGGCTTTACGGAGCAGTCGCCCCAGTCGCTCCTCACGCGATTCTTCATGCGCGGGCGGGCTGAACGGATCAAGCGCTAGGCCGGGAGATGCGTTTGCACCATCGCCCTCTCGATTCGCCTGATCGGGCGGGTCGCGATTGACGAGAGGGGGTGGTTCGTGTGAATCCGGGTTCACGGACCCCCAATGTAGGCGGACCATCCGTTCTAAAAGTTGCAACTAGGCTAGAACCAACTAGAGATCCCTCGGTACACTCGCCCTTCCTGAAGCCTCAGGACGTCTTTGGCCGATGCCGCCGTCCCGTCGCAACGGTTCGCCATGTGGCGGCCGTACACCGCAAAACCCCGCGTGTCGCGGGAATGTCAGTCCGTTACACGCGGACCATTTCGAAAGGAGTCCTCCCAAATGAAGACTTTCGCCACCCTTGCCGCTCTCTCGGTCGCCCTCCTCGCTGGTTGCTCGAGCACGCAGAACACCGCTGCTGCTCCGGGTGCCGTTGGCGCCAAGAAGAGCGAGTGCTGCTCGGCCAAGGCCGAGTGCACCGCCACCAAGCAGGCCGCTCCTGGCGCCGTCGGCGCTGAGAAGTCGGGCTGCTGCTCCGCGAAGACCGAGTGCTCGACGACCAAGTCGGCGCCGGGCGCGGTCAGCGCTGAGAAGAAGTCGGGTTGCTGCGCGAGCAAGGCCGCATGCCCCGTCTCGCAGAACTGATCACGCCGCGGTCGTGAACATCGACGTGATCCTTCACCGGTGATCGGAAAGACAACGACCGCGAGATGACAGCCTGTACATCGCACCGCCCGGCCTCGTGCCGGGCGGTGTGCTTTTTCACACCTTACCTAGCGCAGTCCACTGCTGCAGACCTTCCTTTATCATCGCGCCATGCTCCGACCGATTCTCCGAACCGCGACACTCGCTGCGTCGCTCGCTCCTCTCCTCTTGCTCGCCTCTTGCCAAGATCGCACGCGCGCGCAGTACGACGCCGACAACGGTTGGATTGTCTACGGCACGTTCACACAGACGAAGCGCGGCGAAACGCCTGAAGTCACGCCGGAGACGGCCGCAACGTACGCCGACAGTGGCCAACTGGTCGTGCTGAGCGGCACCGTGAGCGACGTCTGCCGCACGATGGGCTGTTGGATTGAAATCGAAGACACGAACGCTGAGGGTGCACGCTCCACGATCCTCGTGATGAATCGCGACCACGCATACTTCGTGCCGCGCAACTGCCGCGGCCGCCGTGTCCATGCGCTTGGCTACGTCGTCGTTGAAACCCACTCGGTGGAGATGCTCAAGCACCTCGCGATGGACGCAGGAAAGTCGCAAGCTGAAATCGACGCGATTTCGGAGCCATCCAAGCGAGTCCTCTTCATCGCCAACGCCATTCTGTTGCCACCAGGTGGCCTCGAGAAGCCTGTCGAGCCGCTGCCCGCGGAACAGGAGATTCCCGCGACTCCGGACACCTCGATGACCCCCAAGGCGGAGCCCACCATTTCGCCTTCGGCCGAGCCCGCGCCAGCCGCGAGCGAACCCCCTGTGGACATCCCTGAGGGTTGACCGCTCCCAGCCTCGATTTCAATCGAAGAAACCCACCGTGTTGACAACCCCGTAAACCGCGCTCCGCGCGATCGGACTTCCTGTGATCCACGTCACGCTCTTCCGCCAAGGCCGCATCATCGATCCCGCGAACGGAATCGATGCTGAAGGTGATCTGCTCGTCGTCAACGGTCGCGTCGCCGAAGTCCGTCTCGGTCGGCGCATCGATGCACCGGAAGGCGCACGCGTGGTCGAGTGCGGGGGTATGTTCGTCACGCCTGGACTTGTCGATCCGCACGTCCATTTGCGCGAACCGGGCGGCGAAGCGAAGGAGACGATTCAAACGGGCGCAGCTTCGGCCATCAACGGTGGCTTCACCACCGTCTGCTGCATGCCGAATACGAACCCGCCGATCGACACTGTGCCAACCGTGCGCTTTGTTCGCCATGCGGCACGTGAGGCGGCGATGGCGCGCGTGTTTGTGGTCGCCGCTGCCACGGTCGGGCGCAAAGGCGAACAACTCGCACCAATGGCTGCGATGGCCCGTGCGGGCGCGGTCGCTTTCTCGGACGACGGCGAATGCATCATGAACGCGCTTGTGATGCGTCGGGTGCTCGAAGTGTGTCGTGCACTTGGCAAGACCTTCATGCAGCATTGCCAAGATCACCAGCTCTCCGAGGGCGGCGTGATGAACGAAGGTCCAATCGCGACGCGCCTCGGTCTCCTCGGTTGGCCCCGAGAAGCAGAGGAAATCATCATCGAGCGCGACGCGTGCCTCAATCGCACGATCGGCGCGCGCTACCACGCGCAGCATGTGTCGTCTGGTGGCAGCGCAGCAATTCTGCGACGCGCCCGTGCGACCGGAAACCCAGTATCAGGCGAGCTCAGCCCCCACCACCTCCTCCTCACCGACGAAGCATGCGAGGGCTACAACACGCAGGCCAAGATGAATCCGCCACTTCGCACCTCGCGTGACATCGCGGAATTGAAGGAAGCGATCGCCGACGGAACGATCGACGTGCTCGCGACCGATCACGCGCCACATACGGCAGCGGAGAAGGCGCGCGATTTCGCGAGCGCGCCCTTCGGCATCATCGGACTCGATTGCGCGTTGCCGCTCTACGCGAAGGCACTCATCGAAGATGGTGTCATCGGCTGGCCGCGCATGATTGAGTTGATGACGCGCACTCCCGCGGAACTGTGTGGCCTGCGCGCCGACGGTATCGGCACGCTGGACACCGGATCAAAGGCTGACATCACGGTGATCGATCCGAATCACGAGTGGACGATTCGCGCCGATGAGTTCGCCTCGAAGAGTCGCAATTGTCCGTTCGATGGCTGGACGGTTCGTGGTCGCGCGATGTTCGCCATGATCTCGGGGCGTCCCCTGCTCGATCGCCTCCACGCCACAGCTCTCGCTGGTTCCTAACGACTCGGAACTGCGTCGTTCACGCTCCTGGACAACTGCCCCACCCGGCGAGTAGCAGCGAGAGATCGCTTGCGCCGACGCTGCCATCTGCGTCGAGGTCGTAGGCGGCGTTTGAGGTGCCCCAATTCGCGAGGATTTGCGAGAGGTCACTCGCACCCACAGTGCCGTCTCCGTCGAAGTCGGGCGCACATGGCGCAGGCAACGGCGCGAAGAGCGATGTCGCGCGCGCAAAGGCGCGTGTCCCAGCGATCGAACCGAGTCGGCGTCCTTCGTAGTCGTCGAAGTCCGGATGGATTCCGCCGAAGATACGCGAAAGTCCCGACTGATCGGCAGCGTCGAAGTAGGTCGCCCACTGGAACGTGAAGGTCTCCGACGGTCCATCTTCAAAGACGAGGAACTGGTTCTGGTTGCAGACGAATTCGCCTACGCCACCAGGGAAGAACTCAGTGCCCGTCAGTGCCGCCATCACTTCAGCCCCGGCGCGGCTGTAGGTCGAGTGGCCAGAGACGTAGCCCGCAAATGGCGGCGTGACGAAGGTTGGACGCTGATACGAAACCCAGTTCCCCGCGATCGTCCACTGGACGCCGCTGTGCTGCGATTCAGGAACCGTCGGCGCGCCCGGCCAAGTCAGTGCCGCAATCTCGCCCTCGTAACCTGCGAGATCCTCGTGGCGCTGGCCGGCAGCAGTAGTCGCGGCCGTCACCAACTCAACGACTCCCGGTACGAGATGCAACCCGTTTGGATCGAACTTCGGCTGCGCAGGGTCGCTGCACTGGCCACGCTGCGCCATGTATCGAATCGCGCCGATCGGACGCATCGTGTCGTAGTGGCCCTTCAAGCCCCACGCGGTGATCGCTGCGTCGTGCAGTGCGCCGTTGAGCGTGACGTACATCTTCACGTCCCACTCGAGTGCACCAAGTTCGGGGCCCTTGCCACCGAAGCGACGCTGGAACGCTGGATGTTCGACGACATGATTCGCGATTTCGTTCCAGTGTCCGGGCGGTGTCGTCGAGTTCGGGCCATCAGCCCAGAACTCAGCGAGGCAACGCACCCAGTCCCCGCGCTTGACGACGTTCGATGGGTACGGCTGACCTGTCACCGGATTGACTGCGTGGCCAACGCCGTTGTTTGTCCCAAGCGTGTTGTTTCCCAGCACCGACGGCGAAATGTTCATCAGGACGCCGTCGTCAGGCGTGAGGTAACTTGAAACTCGGATCACATCCTCGTGACCAGAACGCCAAGCGACATCGCCGACCCCATTGAGGACCGGCGGAGGAGATGCGATCGAAAGCACCCCAGGGCGATTCGGATCCATCTCTGAAGGCTGGATCGCGAACGGCGTGACCGAACCCCAGAATGGAGCGACCTTCGCCGGGAACCCACCCGGGATCACGTTGCCGTTTTGATCGACGAAGTAACTGAGCGACAACGGTTGGTAACGCACCGGATCAATGACGGTCGGGTTGAATGGAAGTGCAACGACGAGCGGCGGGTTGACGTCGATATAGGTCGTCGGATCTTTCGCATGATTGAATTGCTCACGCGAGTTGTCGCCCAACGCTGTTTGGATGACGAGCGCCGCGATGCGATTTCCAACTGCTGCAGGCGAGTTGCCGACGGTCGTCGTCACGTTCGTCGGATATCCAAGCGCCGCCATCTGGGCATCGAGGTAGCCGTTGATGATGGTGACATTTGGGCTCAGCGCGAAGCGATGCTTCAGAACGCGGTAGGCCGCATACGAGATCGACTGATGACGCGCGGCCTCGATGTCGCCCTTCGCGGTGATCTTCTCTTGAAAGAAATACCCTTGCGTTGCCGCGTCGTAGCACGCCCACGCGTCATACATCGCCACCGACAAGTGAAAGAGGTTGCGCGCCTGAATCGGCGGACGCACAAGATCCTTCTTGATCGAGTTGAGCGTGGTTTCGTTCCACTGCTTGGCAACGGAGTCCGCCGCAGATGCAGTGCTCGAAAACCCGAGCAGGGACGCAACCGTCAGCGAAACGAGGAAAGTCGAGGCCGTGTATTTCGAAAGAGCCATGCGAATCTCCCTTCCTCGCAGGGCGAGGTCTGAGGAACGTAACCCAATTCCCTCTGCGGGCAAGGAATTGCAACCGCAGTGCGACCTGAAAGGACGAATTCAAGCCGTACTGATCGCCGGAGCGGGCGTCCGGGATCCGTACAATGCTCCTCCGCGCGAGCGGCGTCGGTCTCTCAGGTCATCCTCGCGAATCCCCTCAATTCCCCGGACCTACCGCCTCGAAACCGCTCGTTTGGACCGTCTTGGAAGTTGGACCACCCCGCATCGACCGCGAATTCTCCCACACTGCCGTGACTTTCGACCTCCAGTCCATCCTCCATGCACATCGCGGCCAAGGCTCGGCCCTTCACACGGAACATGTCAATCCGCGTTTCGCAACCGTCCTGAAGACGATCGGCTACGACCACGACTACGTGCGCGCGGAGGGCCCCTATCTCTTCGATGCGGGCGGCAATCGCTACCTCGACTTCCTTGGCGGATACGCGGTGTGCAACTTCGGGCGCAACCATCCGACCATCAAGAAAGCCCTCGCCGACTACCTCTCGCTCGATCTCGCGACGATGGTGCAGTTCGAGGCGCCGCTTTTGTCGGGGCTCCTCGCGAAGGAACTCAAGCGACGCATCGGACGCGGGCTCGACTACGTCTTCTTCACGAACTCAGGCACCGAAGGCGTCGAAGCCGCGATCAAGTTCGCGAAGTGTGCGACCGGACGACCTGCGCTCTTGCATGCGCCGAAAGCGTTCCACGGTTTGTCGTCGGGGTCGGTGTCGCTCAACGGTTGCGATAGTTTCCGACAAGGCTTCGCGCCGTTTCTTCCCGAGTGCCGACAAGTCGCGTTCAACGATCTCGCGGCGCTCGAGCGCGAACTCGCGCGCGGCGATGTCGCAGCATTCGTGATCGAACCTATCCAAGGCAAGGGCGTGAACATCCACGCGCCCGGCTATCTCGCCGAAGCCGCGCGGCTCTGCCATCGATATGGCGCACTCTTTGTCGCCGATGAAGTGCAGACGGGCATCGGCCGCACGGGCTCGTTCCTTGCGCTCGACCAAGAAGATGACGCGAAGGGAACTGTCGAGCCTGACATGGTGATCCTGTCGAAGGCGCTTTCGGGCGGCTACGTCCCGGTCGGCGCAGTGCTCGTGAAGGGCGATGTGTGGAAGAAAGTCTTCACCACGCTTGATCGCGCGATCGTGCATTCGTCGACGTTCCATCAGGGCGCGATGGCGATGACCGCGGGCCTCGCCGCGCTCGCGACGTACGACGAGACGAACGCTGCCGAGAACGCGCGCCGCATGGGCGCGATGATTCGTGAAGGCGTCGAGGCGATGAAGCCGCGCTTTGAGATGCTGAAGGAAGTCCGTCAACGCGGCCTCATGATCGGTATCGAGTTCGGCCCACCGAAATCGCTGCTTTTGAGGGCGAACTGGGCCGCCACGCACGCGATGGACAAGAACCTCTTCGCGCAGGCCGTGGTCGTGCCGCTGATGGAAGATCACCGCATTCTCTGCCAAGTCGCCGGCCACAACCAAGATGTCGTGAAGTTGATTCCGCCACTCATCATCTCGGAAGAGGATGTGCGTTGGTTCTTGCGGGCGTTCGAAGCTGTGATGGTCGGGCTGCATAAGCCGACGGCGACGGTTGGCCTGCTTGCGCGACTTGGAAAGAACGCCGTGTTCGGCGGGCGACGCAGCGTCGGCGAAGCGAATGACGCTGCGGCCGGAGCGAGTTCGTCGTGACGCGATGGATCGCACACTTCGTGGTGCGGTGGCCGCGGTTGGTAGTTGCCATCGGTGCCGTGTTCGCCGTGCTTGGCGCGTGGCTTGGGATGTTCCATCTCGCGCTCGACAGCGACACCGACTCGCTCATCGCGCCCGAGCGGCCCTTCATGCAGGAGTACCGCGCGTGGCAGAAGGAGTTCGGCGATCTCGAAGGTGTTGTGATCGCGGTCGATCCCCAGCCGAAGGGTGCAGCATCGCGCGACGACGCCACCGCGCGCGCTGCGGTCGATGCACTCGCGAGTGCGCTCGACCTGCTCGATGAGAAGCCGTTCGTCACGAGTTCGGCGTCGTCGATTGCGCCCGAGGAACAATGGCGGCTCGCCTCGTGGGCTGCGAACGACGCAGAGCTCACCGCGATGGCGGCAGAAGCGAACGCGATCGCCGATGTCGCACGCGGAAATGTCGCGGCGCATCCACTGGTGGCGACGGCGTTGAGCGTCGATCGGCCGCGCGAATATCTGCGTGCGCCAGGCGGAACGCTCTACTTCGTCGAAGCGATGCCGGTGAAGGACTTTTCGCTCCTTGACCCCGTCGGAGAACCGATCGCCGCAATCCGCACGGCGGTGGATGCCGTGCGCGCCGAGCACCCGACGGTCGAGATCGGCGTCACGGGGAAACCCGTGTTGCAGCACGATGAGATGGCGACTGCGAATCGCGACATGGCGATCGCGAGCGCCGTTTCGCTTGTCATCATCACGCTGCTCTTCATTCGGGTTTTCCGCGGCGTACGGCGGCCGCTGCTCGCGGTCGTTGCGTTCGCGATCGCAACCGGTTGGACCTACGGCGCGGCGACGCTTCTGGTCGGGCATCTCAATCTGCTCTCAACCGTTTTCATGCTCGTCCTCGTCGGTGCTGGGCTCGACTACGGCGTCCATGTCGTCAGCCGCTACGGCGAGTTTCGTCGAACGCGCGATGCGCGCGCTGCGGCCATGCTTGCCGTCCGACACGTCGGGCCGAGCACGCTCGCAGGCGCGGCGGGTTCAGCGGCCGTGTTCTTCGGCGCGTGGTTCAGCGATTTCGGCGGACTGCGCGAACTCGGCGTCATCGCCGGCGCGGGGCTTCTTCTCTGCGCGCTCGCGATGGTCACAGTGCTGCCTGCGCTGCTCGCGCTTCTTGATGGTGGAGAGGCACGCGTGCCGGTCAGCGAAGGGACGGTTGCGAAGCTCGGCGAAGTTGCGGAGCCCCGTGAAGATGCGGAGCCCCGTGAAGATGCGGAGCACCGTGAGGACGCGTCCGATCACGCGCCTGTGAGTCCGCCGCCGAACTGGAGCTATCGGAAGCAGATCGCGACAGCGCTTGGACCGATTCTCGCGTGCCTCATCTTCATTCCTGCAGGGCTTCGATTCGAATCGAATCTCCTCGAATTGCAATCGCCAACGCTCGAAAGCGTGCAATGGGAGCGGCGCATCTTCGCCGATAGCGCGAGCGCATCGTGGTTCGCCGCGTCGAGTGCCGCGAGTTTCGAGGAAGTGGAAGCGCTCGTCGCGAAGGCGGCGGAACACCCTGAAATTCTGCGTGCGGAGTCGATCCTCGACGTCATCCCGCGCGACACGTCGGTGCGCGCGGCGCTTCGCGCGAAGGTCGCCGCTGCGGGCACGGCTGCCGGTCTGACCATGACCGACGCGCCGCCAGCCGCCGACGCCCCTGCGGCCGTTCGCGCCGCGTGGAACATCATCTGGGGCGCCACACTTCCGCTGCGCGATTCGCTGCCTGCGGCCATCGCCCCTCGACTCGTGTCGCCAAACGAACGATTCCTCGTGCGCTTCATCCCGAAGGAAGACGCGTGGGATGAAGCGCCACTCGCGCGTTTCGTCGAAGCCGTGCGAAAGGTCGATCCGAAGGCGACAGGCGTCCCAATCACGCAACTTGAGTCGATTCGCGATATGCGCGGTGCGTTCATCGAAACGAGTTTGTGGGCGGTCCTCGCGGTCACGATCATCGCGGCGATTTCGTTCCGCGCGATCGTGCCTGCATTGCTCGCGACCGCGACGGTCGTCGCCGGTGTCGGCATGACGATCGCGCTCCTTCCCTTCTTCGGCTCGCATCTCAATCTCGCGAACTTCTTCGCGATTCCGATGCTTGTGGGTCTTGGAATCGACAGCGCGATTCACATCATCCACCGCGACCGCGAAGACCGCGGCAACCTCGCGCCGACGATTCGCGCGGTCGTATTCACCGCACTCACAACCGCCATCGGCTTCGGCGCGTTGGTGTTCGCCGAACACCGCGGTATGCGCTCGCTCGGCATCACGATGGCGATCGGAAGCCTCGCATGCATGTACGTCGCGTGCGTGGTGCTGCCGACGGTACTCGCGGCGATGGGATACGCGAAGTTGAACGTGAGATCGAAAGGAAAGTCGAACGCGAAGCCGCACGCACCCAGCGGCTCGGCGTAATGCGCGTGCAGGGCCCGGTTCCCTGCGAGGCACGACGGAACGTAAACGGGGCTTCACTCTCCGGTCTCCCAAACGGTCGTCCCGACAACCAAACCGAAACTCGCGCGAACCTCGTTTTCCTACCGCACGCCTCGGGGTAGACTCGTTCCATGGCTTCGTTCCCCCGCATTTCAGTCGATCCCGAGATCCGCTTTGGCAAGCCCTGCGTGAAGGGCACCCGGCTGACGGTTGGCGAGGTCCTTGGCTACCTCGCGTCCGGTGCGACGGAGGCGGAGCTCCTCGCCGAATTCCCGCAGCTCACCCACGAGGATGTGCTCGAGTGCCTCGCCTTCGCCGCTGAGCGCGAGCGCCGTTTGTTGATCGACCCCGCAGCGTGAGTCTGTCCGATGCGCCTCCTGCTGGATGAGAACCTCTCCGAGTCGATCGCCACGCGCATTCGAGTCGCATTCCCCGACGTAGAGCACGTCCGCCGCGCACGAGGCACCGGGATCTCCGATGCCGCAGTCTGGGCCCTCGCAAAGTCGGAGGAGCGAACGCTCGTTACGCTCGACGCCGACTTTCAAATCCTCAGCCTGACGCTCGGCGCACCACCGAAGGTGATCTGGCTCGACGCGCACAACGCGTCGACTGCGGACATTGCGCGGGTGCTTGTCGAGCGCCGCGCAAGCATTCAAGAGTTCATCGAGAACAGCGAATCGACGATGCTAGTTCTGAGCGTGCCACGTCTGCGGTGAGCAGTCCCGCGTATGCGCTGAGACTCTTTTGCCATGCAGGCCGCGACGGTCTTCTTCCGCGAACACTTGAATCAGTGTGCACTCGCGCGAACTTCAGGGACACACCCTCAACGGTCGGTCACCCTACTCGTGATCACCGCGCTCGGCGGTGGTCTAGCGGTGAGTAAGAATGGCGGGAAAGCGAACCGGAACGACGGCAGAGGAAACTCAGGCGGGATTCCTCGCGACGCGGAAACCGTTGTTGAGGTTCGCACTGTCCGGCGTGATGCCGTAGCGGTAGGAAGATCGCACGAAGTCCGTATCGACACTCCAGCATCCGCCGCGAACCCCGCGGGTCGTGCCAGTCGCAGGTCCGGTGGGGTTCAGCGAAGCACTCGTCAAAGCACTCGTCGAAGCACTCGTCGAGTACCAGTCGTTCACAAACTCATAGACGTTGCCTGCCATGTCGTGGAGGCCAAAGCCGTTCGCGAGTTTTTGCCCCACAGCCTTCGTCCCGTGGGCCGGAGTGCCATACGCGCCAGAGTTCCCCACAAACCACGCGATGTTTCCGACCAGTGTGTCGTCACTCGTACCGTTGAGATACCCCTGAAAGCCGTGGAACGCGGTCGTCGTGTCTGCGCGGTACGCGTACTCCCACTCGGCCTCCGTCGGTAGGCGCAGGCCCGTTCCCGCAAGAAACCCACCTGAACCTGCGATCATGTTCCATGTGACCTGCTCGACAGGCCGATTCGTGTTCGCCGTATTCCCGTTGCCAGCGCGCGCGACCCAGAACGACGGATTCGTCCCCATCCGCGCCTGCCACTCGGCCTGTGTGACCTCGTAGCGGCCCATGTAGAACGCGCTTGTGAACGTGACCGCGCGCGCGGAGCTCTCGTAGGCGTAACACGAACACGCGCTCGACGCCGTGCACCCCATGTTGAAGGTCCCCGGTGGAATCAAGACCATCTCGATGTTCGTACCGTTGTCACGGACGCGCCACGGATAGCCCGTCGCCCGAATCGCGTTGCGCAGCGCGGCGCTCGTCACGATCGCGGGGTCCGGGTTCTGCTCAAGCACCGTGTACCACACCGTGGCGTACGTGAATCCATTCGTTCCGTTCGCAGTACCAAACGGTGTCGTAAGTGACAGCGTCTTGGCGCCCGCGGTACCCGCGGGTGTCACAGCCGTCACCGTTGTTGAATTCACCACCGACACGCGTGTCGCCGCGACGCCGCCGATCGTGACGCTCGTCGTGCCCGTCAAATCCGTGCCGGTGATCGTGATCGCCGTGCCACCCGCGATCGGACCCGAGCTCGGCGTGACCGAAGTCACGATCGGTCCCGCCACCGCGGTGAACCCATCCGTCAGGTTCGCGGTGCCGAAGGGTGTCGTGAGCGACACCGTTTGGGCCCCTGCAGTTCCCGCGGGAGTGACCGCGATCACCGTCGTCGCGTTGACGACGCTGACGCTCTTCGCCGCCACGCCGCCGATGGTCACCGAGCTCGTGCCTGTCAGGTTCTTACCCGTGATCGTGATCGCCGTGCCGCCTGCGGCGGGTCCGGTGTTCGGAGCGACGGACGAAATCGTGGGCAACATCCACGGCGGCGACGTGCCAAGCTTTGAGAGAAGCAACGACAGATCAGCCGCGGCCACGAGCCCATCGCCATCGAAATCGCCGAACGGCGCGTTGGGCGTACCCCAGACGCTCAGAAGAAGCGCGAGGTCGCCAGCGCCGACGGTGCCGTCGAGGTCGAGATCGCCGAACGCCCGCTCGCAACGGTCGAGGATCGTGTCGAGGTCGACATCGGCTTCGTCGCCGCTGGCGATCTCGCACGCATCGGGAATGCCGTTCTCGTTGCAGTCTTGTTCGGCGCCCGTCGCGATGTCGCAGAAGTCGAAAGTCCCGTTCGAGTTACAGTCGGGTGAGATCGACAGCGTCGCAGTGACCTCGCTTGAGGCGTTCGCGCACTCCGTCGCGCTGACGAACTCATTCCCAAGGATCGTCACCGCCATGTTGCCACCCGCGCTTGCCGCGACGAGCGCGTTCCACTGCTTCGGCTGGATCACAAACACCGCAGTGTCGGGGGTCGCAGGACAGTCGCTCGCGCCCGTTTGAAAGAGCGTCGTGGTGATCGTCGTACCCGCGAGCTCAAGCGTCGCGTACTTGGTGGCGAGGTTGAAGTCGCCGATCGCACGCACGGTGACGGTGACAGGAAAGAAACTCGGAACAACGCCTGCGAGCGTGCCCGAAGTCGTGACGCCCGAGCCGATCGCACCCATACTGCCAGTCGAGATCGCTTGCGACGATTGACAGGCATCACTGACGCCGTTCGCATCGCAGTCAGATTGCGCCGGATTCGCGACCAGTGGACAGTTGTCCGACGCGTCGGGCACGCCGTCGCCGTCCGCGTCCTGCGCGAACGCTGCCGGAGCCATCGCGAAAACGAGCGAAGCTGCGAGGGCGAGTAGGGAGAAAGTCGGGGCGAGGAAGGCCGGGGCGAGGAAGGCCGGGGCGAGGCGTGCACGGGCCGTGAGATCGAAGTACGCCATAAGGGAATCCGAGTGAAGACGGCCGTTTATCCCGAGGTATCAACGAAGGACACGCCCCGAAAGCGACATCCAGTGGAGTAAGCGTATCTTTCGCACGCGCAGCGACCGACGTTTCACCCGGAGATGACGGATTTCGGGCACGAATCGACCGAGACGAGCGCGCCATCTGCAGAAGCCCCACCTCGCACACGCAACGCCTCGCACACGCAACGCCGCGCACACGCAACGCCTCGCATATGCAGTACTCGTGCTCAGACCGCACTCACACCAACTCAGGCTCCACGCCTTGGGGCAGCGCTCCCATGAAACGCTTGCCGTAGAACTTCGTCACGATGCGCGGGTCCAGCACGACGATGCGCCCTGAATCCTCGGCGCTGCGGATGAGCCGCCCGACGCCCTGCTTGAAGCGCAGGACCGCGCGCGGCAATTGGTCGTCACGGAACGCATTGCCCCCCGCTGCCTCAATCTTCTCGTGACGCGCTTGAATCAACGGATGATCGGGCACATCGAACGGGAGCTTCGTGATGATGACGTTGCGCAATGCGCGGCCGCGCACATCGACGCCTTCCCAGAAACTCGCGGTGCCGAACAAGACCGAGTGATCGTGCTCGCGGAAACGCTTCAAGAGTTGCGAGCGCTCACCATCCTCGCCATGGACGAAGACGGGGTAGCCCGCTGAACGCAGGACCGGCGCGCAGCGCTCGGCCACCTCG
>CAIWCL010000090.1 GCA_903911205.1 uncultured bacterium | reverse complement strand
TCGATCCCGCGAGCGTGCGTGTTCACTTCCTCGCGTTTGGCGCGAGCAGCCTCGACGTCGACATCAAGGCGACGATTCGTACCGCCGACGCAGCGCTCTATCGCGACGCAGTCGAACGCTTGAATCTCGCGTTCATGGACACCGTGGCCGCGCACGGAGCAGGCTTCGCGTTCCCATCGCAGACGGTGTATCTCACGCGCGACGCGGCACCGAGGGGGTAGGGGGGATGGGCAGCGCGCGGCATACTCGAGATCCCGCGAGCGGCTCGGTAAGCTGCGTCCATGGGCGAAGACGCACGACGTGGTTGGGATTCGGACTTTCCGGCCTTCGCGGGCACGCGCGCGAGTGAGATCGTCGCCGCGTTGAAGGCTTTCGTCACCGATGCGAGTGATTCGCAGGTCGCGGCGTGGAGGGACTCGGTGCCGCCGCTGCAGCGCGAGGTCGGAGAGTCGATCGCCGCAGCCGGAGCCGAGGTGGCAGCGGAACACTCGGCGATCCTCGAGTACGAGCTTCCCCTCGAGTCGCGGCGGCCGGATGTCATCTTCCTCATCGATGGCGCGGTCATCGTCCTCGAACTGAAGGGGAAGGACGTGCCGACGCAGGCCGATATCGATCAGGTCGCGGCATACGCGCGTGATCTGCGCTGCTATCACCGCGACTGCGAGCATGTTCCCGTGTATCCGGTGCTCGTGCCGATGCGAGCGAAGGGTCGGCTGCCTCGAAAGCAGGGGGTCTTCGTCTGCGGGCCGGATGCACTCGACGATCTCGTCCAGCAACTCGACCGGCATCCTGAGCGAAGACCGATCAGTCGTTCGCGGTTCCTCGAGGACGATGCGTATCGGCCGCTTCCAACGCTCGTGCGCGCCGCCCGCGAACTCTTCGAGACGGGCAGCCTGCGTCGCGTGAAGCGCGCTGCGGCCGCCACCGATCCCGCGTGCGCCGAGATTGCGCGGATCATCCGGGATGCCGCGGCGACGAAGACTAGGCGCCTCGTGCTCGTGTCCGGAGTTCCGGGATCCGGCAAGACGCTTGTCGGGCTGCAGACCGTGCACGCGAACTGGCTCGATGATCTGGCGGTCGACCGCGGCGGCGGCAAACCGACGGCGCCTGCGGTGTTTCTCTCGGGGAACGGCCCACTTGTCGAAGTGCTTCAGTACGAACTGCGCTCGGTTGGCGACGGAAAGACATTTGTCCGGGGTGTGAAGGACTACGTCAAGCGCTACTCCGGAAAGCGTGCGCTTGTGCCGACGGAGCACGTCCTTGTCTTCGACGAGGCGCAACGGGCGTGGGATGCTGAGTACGTCCAACACAAACATGCGAAGGATGGTGCGGGGTCACAGTCTGCACACACCTCGCCAGCGAAGAGCGAGCCGGAGCACTTCGTCGAGTTCGCGGAGCGCGTGCCGGAGTGGTGCGTCATCGTCGGGCTCATTGGCGGTGGACAAGAGATCCACACGGGCGAGGAAGGCGGCATGGCGCAATGGAGACGTGCCATTGAGGGTTGTGCGCAGAAGGAACACTGGTTCGTCCACGGCCCCCCAGCGATGACGGGGCAGTTCGAGGGTTGCGGCCGGCCGTTCGAGGCGCAGTCCGCGCTCAACCTCGAGCAGGAACTCCGATTCCATCTGACCAAGGATGTCCACCGCTGGGTTGCCGGCGTGCTCGAGCCTGCGCCCGCTGCGGAGAACGCGAAGGTCGCCGTCACGCTTGCCGCGGGCGACTTCCATCTGCGCATCACGAGGGATCTCGATACGGCGCGCGCGTATCTCCGCGAGAGATTCAGCGACAGTCCCGAGGCGCGCTACGGTCTCGTCGCCTCAAGCCGCGATCGTGCTTTGCCGGGGTTTCGCGTCTACAACGACTTTCAGGCGACGAAGCGGCTGCGGTTCGGACCGTGGTACGGCGATGCGGAGAGTTCGAACAACTCTTGCCGCCAGCTCCGCGACTGCGTGACCGAGTTCGGCGCGCAGGGGCTCGAACTCGACGGCGCGCTCCTTGCGTGGGGGACCGACCTCCGGCTCGAGGGCGGTCGCTGGTCGATCGCCAACTCTCGCGGCTTCAAGAAGGGTGGCCCGCAGCCCCGCGATCCCGAGCAGTTGCGCAAGAACGCCTACCGCGTACTCCTCACGCGAGGCCGTTCGGCGACGATCGTCTTCGTGCCGCCAATGCCTGAACTCGACGAGACCTTCGAGTACCTCGCCGCAAGCGGGTGCGTTGAGTTGTGATCACTTGGCCTGTGTCGCGTAGAGCCAGCGGCTGATCGATTTCACCGTTTCGGCATCGTCTTCTCGCGCGCCGAATCCTTCCGGGCGCGGCGCGATGAGAACGGAGTAGACATCGATATTCCGTTGGAGCCACAGGTCGCGAGATTCGATCGACTTCAATTGATCGCGCATCTCGTTATTCACCTTTCGACTCGCAAGCACGAGATTGAACGGCGAATCGAACGGATAGCGTGACCAAGGGATGAAGTGGTCAACTTCACCAGCATTTGGCTTCGCGAGTTTGTCGCCCGAATAGAAGCAGCGGCCTGATTGCAGTTCGTAGAAGCGTTCAGCATAAACCGCGACATTCGTGCGACTCGCGCCAAAGAGGAACTCTTCGAGTTCGCGATCAGCCGCCAATTTCTCGTTGTTCTCGCGAATCCATCGTGCCCAGCGAGCCTGTACCAGTGCGACGATCACACCACGGAGTCGACGAAGACACGCGGCCACGCCGGGCTTGAGCGTGAGATGCTTCAGGGTGGCGCACTCTGCAGCCGTTGGTGGATGTTCGTAGAGAAACCGATGTGATGTCGATTCGGCGGTCGTACCGATCGTCTGCAATCGGTACAAGACATCCTTTGCGAGTGTGCGTTTGGTTTCTGTCAGAAGTCCATCCCGCGATGCGCGATAGACCCGCAGTCGCTCGTAACTCGACTGACCGTGCCGTGCTTCGCTCTTGAGCAGCGTGATCATCTTCGAGGGCTTTGCGGCATCTCGATTCTGCTTGAGAATGGTGTCGACTCGCGGATACGGCCGCGCCATGTTCCAGTAGAGCGCGAGGTACTGCCGAGCGACATCATCGAGATCGATCCTGAGTTCATCGCTCGTGTCGTCGCCTTGCTCGACGGCAATATTCGTGAGCGCGATGAGCAGTGCAAACTTGTAGGTGCTGGTGAACC
>CAIWCL010000089.1 GCA_903911205.1 uncultured bacterium | reverse complement strand
GGGGAAGCCGTTGGGGGGGGGAGTCTTTGAGGGGAAAGTCCTTTGGGGGAAGGTAGAACCCGACGCACAGCCGACGCGCGCCCGCACCACTGCGCGTCGGCTGTATGTCGCGGGTTTCTTCGGAGTCGTGTTCACGAGCGCCGCGCTCTTCGGTGCGAGGTATTCGCCTGCTGGATCGCCGTTCGGATCCGAATCTGCGCTTGCAGACGCCCCATTCACCGCGATGTCGCACGAGGGAGATGTCCGCTACAAGCTTGGTGACGTTGAGTTGAGCGTACATCCGAAGACCCTCGAGTTGATCGAGTGGTTCGACGCACATGGACTCTTCCGATCGGTGGGATTCGGCACCGATGGACAAGTCGATCGCGTCGTCTGTGAAGCCGTCCCGGCCGCGGGTGTGACGCTTCCCACTGCATCGTTTCGAACGGCCGGGATTCGGTTCAACGAGAGGGGCGAGATCATCGAGATCCTGCCAGCGTCGTCCAACGACGATCCGTGCGAACTCCGCATCCTCATAGCGGATCCAAACCCGCGCAACTGGATCTACACCTGCGTCGGTCCCTGCCCTACCCCGAGCGCATGCATCCTCGGTATCGATCTCCCGACGCTTGAGATCGCCTGCGCGTGCATTCCTTGAGTTGAGGCGCAAGTCGGCATGCCGGACGACGTCCGCAGCCGGACTCGCGATCTCTTTGATGATCGCGAAATCTGCTTGCATTGGATCACCGTTGCAGGCACCATTCCATGACCTTGCCATCGGATCCGATGTTCAACGCCGAGCAATGCAACGCTTCCGAGTCTGAAGCGCTGCGAGCCGATATCGCGGACCGCATGATCGCGCAGCGTCGGATCCTGCTCCAGCGCATTCGTCGACGGCTCGATGCGCAGACACGCCCACAGTCCGAGCCAGACGACGTGTTCTCAACAACCTTGCGCCGCGTCGACGTGCTCGCGGCATCAGGCGACCTTGTCCCGCGCATCTCTGACGATCAACTGCTCGCCCTTGCATCGGCGATCGCATACAACGCGGTGCGGGAGCGGACCCGAAAGGTTGGACGCGAACAGGCGCGACTGCGAACCATCCGCGAGACGCTGCCCCACATGATCGGTATCGACCCGGCAGCCAACCCCGAAGACACACTGTTGCTCCTCGAGCAGCACGACGCCGACCGTACACAGGCCGAGCGACTCCTCGGGACGCTGTTGGCATCAGATATCGAGATTCTCGGCCTTCGCCTGCGTGGCGCCGACTGGTCAACCATCGCGGCCGAGCTGCGCACAACGCCGGGGGCCGCACATCGCCGCTATTTCCGCGCGCTGCGGAAACTGGCGTCCCTCGGAGGCGAGTCGGAATTGACCGACACCTTCGCATCCGGCTCCGACGACTTGCCTACGACGCACGTCACGCATGATTCGCACGGTTCTCTCCCGTAGAATCGGGGCCGTCCGCCTCCGCGGGCTGAGCGAGGAACCTATGGCGATGACCGAAGGCGACAAAAAATATGCGGGCAGCCTCAACCACGCGATGATCGATGGCCCCGAAGGCCACGCCGCGCAGGAGTAT
Organism: uncultured bacterium; assembly: GCA_903911205.1. Classification (GTDB taxonomy): domain Bacteria; phylum Planctomycetota; class Phycisphaerae; order Phycisphaerales; family SM1A02; genus QWPT01. The sequence continues at coordinate 12,530 of CAIWCL010000089.1, read as the reverse complement.
GCGAACCACTTCGGCGAGCCGGGCTACCCCGACATCACCAAGGTCTACATCTCGCAGCGATACGACGGCTACACCGAGGAGAATCAAGAGACGTGGCGCATCCTGTATGACCGCCAGATGGAGTTCCTCGCGACGCACGCGTCGAATGTGTACTTGTCGGGCGCGCGCTCGATCAAACTCGTACGCGACTACATCCCGTATCTCGAAGGGCCGAAGAGTGTGAACACCTTCCTCGCGCCGCTCACTGGCTGGCAAAGCCGCGCGGTGCCTGGATATCTCCCGGCGAAAGCGTTCTTCGCGTGCCTTGCGCGGCGCGAGTTCCCGACGACCGTCGTGATTCGTCCGAAGCAGTCGATCGACTACTTGCCCGAGCCAGACATCTTCCACGACATCTTCGGGCATGTGCCGCTGCACGCGGATCCTGTCTTCGCCGACTTCTTGCAAACCTACGGCCAGGCCGCGCTTCTGACCGATGACCCGTACCACACCGAGCGCCTCGCGCGGCTCTTCTGGTTCACCGTTGAGTTTGGCCTCATTCGCGAAGACGGCCGCATCAAGTTGTACGGCTCTGGGCTCATTTCAAGCCCCGGCGAGTCGAAACACTCGCTGACGAGCGACAAGGTCGATCGTCGTCCGTTCGATCTTGACCGCGTGTGCGATACAAGCTTCGAGATCGACCACTACCAGCCGATCCTCTACGTTCTTGAGAGCTTCGAGCAGCTGCGCGATGCGATGAACCGCTACGCGACACAGTTGATCGATGCCGCATCGAAGAAGACGCCGACGCACGCGTGAATTCTTCGGAGCGTCCAAGATAACTTTAGGACAATCCACGATTGCATCGTGGTTTATCCTAAACTTGGACTATGCTCTCTCCATGACTTCACTTGTTCCTCGCGTCATTGGACCGCTTGTTTTGCGCTCCGCCGCGACTTTTCCAGCGGTCGGCATCGTCGGTCCGCGACAGAGCGGCAAGTCATCGTTGGTGCGAGTTTTGTTTCCGAAGCACAAGCTTGTTGTGATGGAATCGCCGGATGTGCTGCGCATGGCGATGCAGGATCCGCGGGGATTTCTCGACTCCTTTGCGTCGAGCGACGGTGCCGTGCTTGATGAGATTCAGCGCGCACCTGAGCTGATCTCCTATCTGCTTGAGTACATCGACCGCGACCTGCAGACAGGGCGACGCATGGGTCGATGGATTCTTACTGGCAGCGAGAGCCTGCTTCTTTCGCAGCGCATCACGCAATCGCTTGCGGGCCGTATCGCGATGCATGAAGTGCTGCCAATGAACGCGCTGGAACTCGCAGAGTTTCCGGTGCGTCGCGGTGACGGTCGGCATTCGCTCACACGCGCCGTTCTTGAGGGCGGCTATCCAGCGCTCAAGGCCGAGCGACCCGACCGCGCGACATGGTTCGACACCTATGTCACGACCTACGTCGAGCGCGACGTGCGCAACATCCTGCGCGTCGGCGATCTTTCATCGTTTCAGCGGTTTCTCGCGCTTTGTGCAGGGCGCACTGGGCAACTCCTCAATCTCGCGCAACTCGGTGCCGATGTGGGCGTCGCGCAAAGTACGGCGCGCGCGTGGATGTCGGTGCTTGAGGCGACCTACATCGTCAAGTTGATTCCCGGTTGGTACGGCAATATCAACAAGCGACTGGTCAAGGCGCCGAAGCTGCACTTCATCGACACCGGACTCGCATGCGCGCTGCTCGGGATCACGAACGAAACGATGCTTGAGACGCATCCGCTGCGCGGTGCGCTGGTCGAATCATGGGTTGCCAGCGAACTCTTCAAGGCGCAGGCTGTGCACGCACTCCGCTCGCGCATCTTCCACTGGCGCGATCAAAATGCGGCGGAAGCCGATCTTGTGGTTGATCTCAACGGCAAACTGACCGTCATCGAAGTGAAGAGTGCGCGGACTGTGCAACCAGAGTGGGCGCGCGCACTTGAGCGCATGACAAACGCACTGCCACCGAGCACATCGTTCGAGCGCGTGATCGTGCACGGCGGTGGCGATGACATGCCAGCCTTGAAGGGAACGACGCTCGTGTCGTGGTCGCGCGTGGCGGAGTTTGCGCGAGATGTGTTTGGCGGCAAGTCTGGGGCGCGTAAGTCTGGGGCGCGTAAGTCTGGGGCGCGTAAGTCTGGGGCTGCGAAGGCTCAAAAGAAGAGCGCCAAGTCTCCGAAGGCCGCGAAGTCGGCGACGCGCAAGGCGGTGCGAAAAACGGTGCGAAAAACCACGAAGAAATCTGGCCGCACGAAGGGATGATCGTCAAAGGCGATGACCGTCAGCGCACGATTACGGACACGCGCCCCACGTTGAAAGCAGGACGGAGAGATCCGCGCCGTCGACGACACCGTTTTGATCGATGTCTGCGCCGGGATATTTGGGACTTGGAACCCCCCAATTCGCAAGCACGATCGCGAGATCAATCGCATCTGCGAAGCCGGAGTTGTCGACGTCGCCGCAGAGGATGGCCTCAATGGACACATTGTCGAGATCGCCGCTCGCGCAGCCACCGGTCAGCCCTTCGAAACGAAGAACAGACTTCGCCGAGGTGGCTGTCACATCGATTTCGTAGGCAGTAATTCCCTCGCCTTCTTGAATCTCGATCGTTTCACTCCACGGCCCGAAGCTCACCTGCACCAAACGCACCGCTGGCGTGCAACCGCTGAACTCGCCCGATCCAAGTAAGAATCGCAGACGGTACTTCCGATCAACGACCGTCGGTACGGTTTGCTGAATCCACCCAGCGCTGCACTGATTGAGATCAACCCACCACTCGCCGGCGGGCGCTTCAGGAGCGCGAAGCTGATCGACAAAGTTTGCACTCCAACCGGGAATCGTGATGCCACTTCCACAGATCGGACAACAGTCATCCTCGTAGTCCGACTGCTCAAATCCGCCGTTGACGACGAGTTCCTGGCCGAGCGCAATGCTTGAGGCAGCAAGACCCAATCCGCCCGCCGCGACCGCCACAAATCCAGTACGACCAAGTACTCGCATGCTGTTCTCCTCAAGTTGATGTGCGCGACTCTGTGCCGATACCTGCTGCGCCGTACGGACGAGACGATTCTCCGTAGGCACCACCCCAGAACGCTCGAGAGGCGGAGGCACACCGAGAGAGGATCGCGGGCTAGGGGCAGCCCACGCGATCAGAAGAAAAAGCCCGAAGAAGATGCCAAGTGCCGCGATCGGCGTGCGGGATTGCGCGTGCTGCGTGGTCTTCTCGGAACCAAGCCGCATGTCGCTCACGACATCGGTCGACCCACGACTCTCAACGACCGCGTGCGCGACGCGCTGCGCAAGACTCGACGGCGCGCGCGCTGGCGAGAGCGCTCGTTGTGCGCGGAGAAGTTGAGCTTCCTTCGGAGTCATCGGAGCGATTACCCACAGTGTGTCGAGCGCACGAGGCTCGCGTCCTTCCAGCGACGCCGAGAGAAAGCGGCGACCCACGAGCGCGTCCCACGCGATGCGCCGTATTCTCGCGAATCGCGCGCCTGTCGAGCATTTCGCACGATTCAGTTTCGGTCGGTCGCACGATGGAGAATCTGGCGCAACTCCGCCTCGGCAGCGGTTTCTGAGACGCCCTCGGCGCGCAGAATGTCGAAGAGCGTGCGCTCAAGCCGTCGCCCCGCACGCCGGATTTCATTGCGGACTTCGGCCGCAGCGAGTCCAAGCGCACGCCCGATTGCGTCGTACGAGTGACCGTCGATGAAGTGTCGTCGGTAGATCTCCCACGCGAGGCCGTCGCCAGACGCCTCCAAGTCCTGCGCCACGCGTTCCGCCGCGAGTTCGAGGATGCCCTCAGCCCACGCACGTTCGAATGCAGCCACCGCGTTCGTCGCGGCTGGACTCTCAAGCGCCGCGAGAGCCGCAACATCTTCGTTTCCGCGCGCCGAGCGATCCGCAAGCCGCTCGCGCAACAGGAAGAAAACGCCATTCATGAGGTAGCGTCGGAGCGGCAGGTTGCTCTCTGCGTAGCGCTCGAAAAAGCCGTCGCGCGAAAGGCGATGTGCGAGGAAGTCGTGCACGACGTCGTCCGCGTCGAGCGAAAGCGCGCGCGCAATGCTCGTCGCGCGGACATATGCCGACAGTGGACGCGCGTAGCGTTCCATGACGTGACTGCGCAGGCGAACGCGCGCGTCAGCAGCCGCGTCGCCACCGAGTTCGATGGTCGCAAACTGCTCGTCGATCCAAGTCCGTGCGGTGGTCGGGAAGTGCTCAGGCACGCGGCGAGGATACCGCGGCGCGTGTTACGGACACGCGCCCCAGCTGGAGAGCAGAATGGAGAGATCGGCGCCGTCGACGACACCGTTTTGATCGATGTCTGCGCCGGGATATTTGGGACTTGGAACCCCCCAATTCGCAAGCACGATCGCGAGATCGATGGCATCTGCGAAACCGGAATTGTCGACGTCGCCGCAGAGAATGGCCTCAATGGACACGTTGTCGAGATCGCCACTATTGCAGCCACCGGTCAGCCCTTCGAATCGGAGCAGTGATTGGTCCGAAGTCGCCGTCACGGTGAATTCGTGCGCAGTGATGCCTTCTGCCTCCTGAATCGCGATCGTTTCGACGAGCGGCCCGAATGTCACCTTGACCAAACGCGCCGCCGGCGTGCAACCGCTAAAGCCAATAGATCCGAGCAAGAAGCGCAATCGATACTTGCGATCTACCAAGGTTGGTACGGTCTGCTGTACCCAACCAGCGCTGCACTGATTGAGATCGACCCATCGCTCATCGGCAGGCGAAAGAGCAGCGTTACGGAGATGATCAACGCGAAACGCCTGCCAACCAGGGATCGTGATCGCACTTCCACAAATCGGACAACAGTCACCCGCGTAGTTCGACTGCTCAAATCCGCCGTTGACAACGAGTTCCTGGCCGAGCGCAATGCTTGAGGCAGCAAGACCCAATCCGCCCGCCGCGACCGCTACAACTCCAGTACGACCAAGTACTCGCATGCTGTTCTCCTCAGGTTGATGTGCGCGACTTCGCGCGGCCTCATGCTGAACCGCACGAGGGAGACGATCCTCGGCAGGCAGCACCCCAAAACAGGCCATCAACACGACGAGCGGTGCGGCGAAAATCGCAGAATTCGCGCGACGCGACGGTGCATCGGGCGGGCTTGCGCCGCGGTTCACGCCGCCGCTGATCCGGCCGCCCAAACCGCCACTGGCCCGTACGGCCCCACCACCGACCGCTGCACCGACTCGCCCCCACTGAGCGTCCTCCCATTGCGCGTGTCTCAACCCGCGCCCCTCGCTCACGGCCCCACCAACCTCGTCACATCGGCGACCGCTTCGTCCATCTCCGCTTCCGACACGCCCTCAAGGGCGAGCAACCACTTGACCCAGTCGCGCACCTTCGCCTGCGCCAGTCGCGCGGCCGGACGGGCGCTCTCCTCGCGAATTCCAAGTTCACGCGCAACCGCTTCGTACGGCACATCATCGATGAAATGCCGTTCAAACACGGCCCACGCGACCCCCTTCCCAGCCGCGACGAGCTCATTCCGTGCGCGTTCGCAGGCTTCGCCAAGCACACCCCGAGCCCACGCGCGCTCGAGTTCGCGGAAGGCGCGACCGTCGTCGGGTGCAGCGATCGCGTCGGCCCCCTGTTCGTGCATCGCATCGACCGAAGCGCCGTCGCGTGCGGCCCGCCGCAACCGCGCTCGGCGCTCTTCACGCATGTAGAGCAGCATGCCGTTTGCCAGAAATCGCCGCAGCGGCATCGCGCTCTCGAACCACTTCGCGAGGTACTCGTCGCGCGCAAGGCGGCTGGCGAAGAAACCGTTCACAAGCGCCTCGGCATCGTCGAGCCAACCAAGGCTTGAGCCTTTCGCATAAATCCGCAGCGGCTCGGCGTAGCGCTCCATCACCCGCGCACGCAATGCAGCCGCGGCGGAGGCGTCGTGCGCGGCCTCGCCGATGCGGGTCGCAAGCCACGTCCACTCAGTCGAGGGAAAGTGGTCGTAGATAGCAGTGGATCGGGGCTTCATGTGTTTCTCAAAGTCCGTCGGAGCAACCCTCACGGTCGCGTTGCGGAAGACAGGCCGACCGAAGCGAGAGCGGCATCGAACTTGCCACAATCTGCGCTCAAAGTACGTGATTGTGCGCAATTTCTGTATCATTCCTCGCTCGATGCGAGCCAACAACACACGCGTTCATCAAACGCTCCTCCTCCCCGTCTCTCTGGCTGCGCTCGTCGCTGTCACAGGATGTAAGGTCGGCCCCGACCCGAAGCCGCTCGCACTCACCGACGTGACGCCGAATGCCCCGGCGCCGACCGCATTCACTCCACCCGAACTCACCGCAACCGAGCGCGACGGCGACGCGACCGCGCTCTCCGCGACGGCCGCCGATGAGACCACCGACGGCGCGGCTTCGCTCGACCGTTGGTGGACGCGCTTCAACGACCCAACGCTCGACGCGCTGATCGCGAAGGCCGAGGAGGCGAACGCAACGATCGGCGAGGCGCTCTCTCGCGTGCGTGTGGCGCAGGCGCAACTCGGGCTCAGCGAGAGCGACCTTTGGCCGAAGATCGCGGCCGCCGCCGAGTACCGACGCACGAAGCAGAACTTCTCGCAACTTGCCGCGCAGGGTGTCGACACCGACCCCTTCTCAATGTGGGCCTACGGCGTCGCGATGTCGACGTGGGAAATCGATCTGTGGGGCCGCATTCGACGGCAGGTCGAGGCAAGCGAAGCAGGACTGCGCATGTCGGTCGACGACCTGCGCAACGCGCTCGTTTCGGTGCGCGCGCAGACGGCGAGCGCATATCTCTCGTTGCGCACGATTGAAGAACGCCTCGGCGTCACGGAGCAAGCGGTTGCGAACTTCCAGCAAACGCTCGATCTCGCAGAGAAGAAGTTCAAAGCCGGAACAACCACGAAACTCGATGTCAACGAGGCGCAAGCGAACCTGGATCTTGAGACCGCGTCGATTCCTCAGTTGCGCAGCGCACTCGCGCAAGCGAAGGGCAATCTTGCGACGCTCTGCGGCACGAATGTCGCCGTGATTGAGGCCACCCTCGGCGCACGCAGCAAGATTCCTGCGGCGCCCGACGCGATCGCCGTGGGAATTCCCGCGTCGCTCCTTGAACGACGTCCAGACCTTCGCGCGGCCAACGAGCGCTATATCTCGGCGGTTGCGTTGATCGGAGCAGCGGAAGCGCTGCACTACCCGGCACTTTCACTCTCGGGCAACTTCTACATCTCGTCGACAGAGTTTGCAGGCCTCGGCGACATGTCGAACCGCGCGTACTCCTTCGGCCCCGCGCTTTCCCTCCCGCTCTTCACCGGTGGCGCGATCGACTCGCAGATCTTGCAAGCGAAAGCGTCGGCCGAAGTCGCCTACAACGCATGGCGCGGCACACTCGTACGCGCGGTCGCGGAAGTTGATGTCGCCATCGCGTCGATCGTGCTGGCGCGCCAGGCTGACGAGCAATACCGCCAAGCGTCGGCAAGCGCGCGCGATAGTTACGACTTGGCGAAACTCCAATACACCGCAGGCACCATCACGATCGAGCGCTTGCTCGATGCGCAGAACCAATATCTGCGAGCCCTCGACGCCGAAACACAAGCACGCGGACTCGCGGCACGCTCGGTGGTCGACCTCTGCCGTGCACTCGGTGGCGGTTGGGAAAGCGAGATTCCCGCGACCAACAAGGCGATCGAAGAATCGCGCAATGCGGTTGCGACCTCGCCGGCTGAGGCCGCTTCCCGCAGCCCACTCGCCCGCGAAAGTGCGAAAGAGAGCGCGAGCGATAGCGCGAGTCAAAGGAAGTCGAACACCGCAGGTGCATCGAACGCCGCAAGTGCCTCGCCGATCGCCAGTCCGTAATTCGAGCCAACCCACGCGCGCATGCGCGTTGCCACGCAACAACCCAAAACCGTCGCAGACGACGCAGATCTACGGGCGCACGCCCGCTTACGCGAGAACTGACATGCCGAATATGACGCGCGCAACCCAGCGCAACGCCACATCCCGTACCTTCGCCGCGATCACAGGCTTTGCGGCCTGTCTCGCGACCCTGGCGAGCCTCCCTTCGTGCCGAAAGGCCGAGCAACCCGCTGCGACGCCGCCCGCGGTCACAGTGCGGACCGAAGCCGTCACCACGCAAGACATCCCGCTTGCCTACCGATTCCCCGCGACGATCCAATCGCCACGCACGGTCGACATCAACGCGCGCGTGCCGGGCTGGCTTGAGTCGCAGGTCACGCCGGATGGCGCGCGGGTGAACGATGGGCAAGTGCTCTACAAGATCGATCCGTCGCAGTACCAAATCGCGCTTGAAGCCGCGCAAGCAAAGCTCGCGCAGGCAAAGGCGCAGGAAGAGGTCGCGAAGGCACGCCTCGATACCGCCACCGCGCAGCGGACCTTTGCGCAAGCAACCTTCGATCGAAACAAAGACCTCGTTTCGTCGGGCGCCGTCAGCCAGGAGCGTTTCGATGGCATCACCGCACAGCTCGCAGAGGCGAAGGCCGCGGTTGAACAGGCGAATGCGGATATCGCGAGCGCAAAGGCGAACGAACTGGCGGCAATCGCCGACATCAAGAACGCCGAACTGAATCTCTCGTACTGCACCGTGACGAGTTCGCTCAACGGGCTCCTGGGAGCGTCGAAGTATTACGAAGGCTCGCTGGTCGGCGACGGCGGCAAGCAACTCCTGAACACGGTCGTGCAAACCGATCCGATGTGGGCAGGCTTCAGCCCGAGCGCGAACTACCTGCCGGTCATGCTTGCGAATCAGAAGGCTGGCACGTTGACCGCGGTCGTCACTCTTGAAGGAGCGTCGACCGCCGCGGAACCTGGCACGCCGTTGCGCGTGACCGATGCCTCGCCGAAGGTCACCGGGCGATTGATCTTCGTCGATAGCACCGTCACTGGTACCTCCGACACCGTGCTCATGCGCATTGAGTTTGCGAACCCAGAGACGGTGTTCCGCCCCGGTGCGTACGCGACTGTGGAAATCGGACTCGGCGTTCAGAGTGGCGCGATTGTGCTTCCAGAAGAAGCTGTCTTCGCGCGACAAACCGAACTCTTCGTGTGGCGTGTCAAGCAAGACGACACGGTCGAGAGCATTCGCATCGATGCCGTTTCGAAGCATCAAGACCTCATTGTGATCGCGCCCGGAACGATCGCCAAGGGAGATCGCATCGTGGTTGCTGGCGTCGCGAAACTCAAGGCGGGCGACAAGATTCGCGAGGCCAAAGAAGCTGGCGGCGCTGCGACGTCATCATCGAATGCCGGATCGACTTCCTCTGCCACCTCCTCGAAGGCCGAAGGGAAGTAATCACACATGTCCTTCCGCTTCTTCATCGATCGCCCGATCTTCGCGACTGTCATCGCGCTCGTGATGACACTGTCGGGAGTCATCTGCGCGTATCTCCTTCCTATTGCGCAGTTCCCCAACATCGTGCCGCCCACCGTGCAGGTCACTGCGACCTACAACGGCGCCGATGCCAGCACCGTTGCGCAGGTTGTCACGCTTCCACTCGAACAACAAATCAACGGCGTTGAAGGCATGCTCTACATGAGCTCAACTTCGACGAGCGCTGGCGTGTCCACCATCGTTGTCACCTTCGAAGTCGGTTACGACCTCGATATCGCCGCCGTCGACGTGTTGACGCGCGTGAATCAAGCGATGCCGCAGTTGCCTGAAGCAGTGCAGCGCGTCGGCGTGAACATTGCGAAACAGTCGACGAATATGACAGGCGTCGTCAGTTTGTTCTCGCCGAATGGAACATACGACAGTGCGTTCCTCTCGAATTACGCGAACATCACGGTGGAGCCGGTGCTCTCGCGTGTGGATGGCGTCGGCAACACGACCGTGTTCGGTCTTGAGCAGTACGCCATGCGTATTTGGCTCGACCCAAACAAGTTGACCCAACTGGGCCTCACGGGCGACGACGTGATGAACGCAGTTCGCGCGCAGAACTTGCAAGCGTCGCTTGGCGCGATCGGCGCGGAGCCTTCGGTCGAACGCCCCGCAACAATGCTTGCGATTCAAGCAGTTGGTCGACTCGTCAAGGTCGAGGACTTTGCCGACATCGTGGTGCGCGCCGGTGAAAATGGCGCGATTGTGCGTCTTCGCGATATCGGTGAAGTCGATCTCGGCTCGTACCAGTACTCAAGCACCTCGTCGCTCAACGGCGGATCGACGGCAACGGTCGGTATCTATCAGCTGCCGACCGCAAACGCATTTGACGTGATCGAGAAGACGCGCCCGAAATGGAGCGGCTCAAGGAGCAGTTCCCGCCCGACGTCGATTACGTCATCGCGTACGACACGACGGAGTTCGTGAAGGCCTCGCTCGACGACCTGATCAAGACGCTCGTCGAAGCAGGCATTCTCGTGCTTGTCACGATCTACGTGTTCTTGCAATCGTTCCGCGCGACGCTCATTCCGATGATCGCGATTCCCGTGTCGATCATCGGCACGTTCGCGATGATGCAGGTGTTCGGATTCTCGATCAATACGCTGACGCTGCTCGGCCTCGTGCTCGCCATCGGTCTCGTCGTCGACGACTCGATCATCGTCGTCGAGAACGTCTATCGCCAACTCGAATCAGGCGTGAAAAATCCGAAAGACGCGGCCGAAAAAGCGATGGAAGAAGTCGGTGGGCCGATCGTTGCGACAAGCTCGGTGTTGCTCGCCGTGTTCATTCCGGCAGCGCTCATGCCCGGCATCACCGGCCAGCTCTACAACCAATTCGCACTGACGATCGCGTTCTCGATCGCGTTCAGCTCGATCAACTCACTCACGCTTTCGCCCGCGCTTTGCGGCGTCTTCTTGCGCGAACAGCACTCAACGAAGTTCACGCCGTTCGTTCTCTTCAATCGCGGATTCGATTGGGTTTCGCATCACTACGCGCTCCTCGTTCGTTGGCTTTGCCACCACTGGTATGCGATGGTTGTGGTCTTCCTCGCAGGCTGCCTCGGCGTTGTGCACTACTTCCGTATCACGCCGACGGCGTTCATTCCGAACGAAGATCAGGGTTACTACTTCGTCCACTTCCAACTTCCGCCGGGCGCAAGTCTTCTTCGTACGCAAGACGTGTCGAATCGTATTCAAGCGATCGTGCGCGAAGATCCCGCGGTCACCGACGCGATTCAAATCAACGGTCTCAACTTCCTCACGAGTTCGCTGTCGTCGAACGCGGGCATCGTGATTGTGACCCTGAAAGATTGGGACGAACGCAACGTCAAGACGGAGAACTTGCGCGCCATCATCGAGCGCGCGGTGCCGCAGTTGATGGATGTCGCTGATGCGCGCGTGATGCCGTTCCCGCCGCCGCCGATTCCGGGCCTCAGCAACGTCGGTGGTTGGCAGTTGCAACTCGAAGCGCTGGAAGGCCAATCATTCGATCAACTCGCGGCTGTCGCCGAAGACTTCATGGCGGAAGCAATGAAGCAACCGGCGTTGACGCAGCTTTCGACGCCGTTCTCTGATTCGGTACCAATGCTCGCGCTCGACATCGATCGCACGCGCGTCTACGCGCTCGGCCTCGACATGTCGACCGTGTTCAACGCGCTCGGACAGGTGATGGGCCAAACGTTCATCAACAACTACAACCAGTTCGGCCAGGTCTACAACGTCATGGTGCAAGGCGAGCCTGGCTCGCGCATGACGGCGATGGATGTGATGCAGTTGCGCGTGAAAAACCGCACAGGCGAACTTGTGCCGTTTGCGAGTTTCACCACCGCGTCGATCGCGACCGGCACCGACAACGCCACGCACTACAACCTCTACAACACGATTCAGGTGAACGGCGCGACGACTGCGGGCTACGGCTCGGGTGATTCGATCAAGGCCATTGATGAAGTCGCTGCGACAACACTGCCCGAAGGCTTTAGTTACGAGTGGACGGGAACGACGTTCCAAGAAATCGAATCGGCGGGTCTTGCACCGTACGTCTTCGGTCTTGCGATCATCGCGATCTTCCTCCTGCTCGCCGCGCTCTATGAGAGTTGGCTGCTGCCGTTCAACGTGCTGCTCGCCGTGAGTTTTGCGGTGCTCTTCGCACTCGTTGCGTTGCACATTGCAGGTCGATCGCTCGATGTCTATGCGCAAATCGGTCTCGTCATGCTCGTTGGTCTTGCGGCGAAGAACGCGATTCTCATCGTTGAATTCGCGAAAGTCCGCGCCGATACAGGCGAAGCCGTGATCGACGCTGCGAGTGAAGCATCGCGACTTCGCTTGCGCCCGATCATGATGACGAGCTTCGCGTTCATCCTCGGCATTCTCCCGCTCGTTGTTGCGACGGGCGCAGGCGCGCAAGCACGACAATCGATCGGTATCACGGTGCTCGGCGGTATGCTCGGTTCGACGATCATGGACCAACTCGTCGTGCCGACCTTCTTCTACATGTTCTATTCGCTGCGACGAAAGTCGGGCTTTGGAACACCAGAAGGGTCATCTGGCGCCGCGCCGAGCGCAGCTTCATCCGCGACCGCCTCGCACGCACACAGCTGATTCGGCGGCGTGACACTCGCGCGCTGCAAGCACGAGTTTCAAGCACG
>CAIWCL010000088.1 GCA_903911205.1 uncultured bacterium | reverse complement strand
TCACCCCGCCCAGACGAACTCGATCGGCGCGTGGATGTCAGGGTGCAAGCTCTTGTGCACGGGGCAGGTGTGTGCAGCGTTCTCGAAGAGTTCGCGTTGCGCATGGTCGGCTGCGAGTGGCAGCGTGATCGTCGTACACAAACTCTTGATGCGGCGCGGGCCGTCGGTCGTCATCACCTTCTCGGTGCGAGCATGCATGCCGCGCACATCGATACCGTGACGATTCGCAACGATCCCGATGATCGTCATCATGCACGCAGGCAGTGCCGCGGCGACGAGATCAGTCGGCGAAAACGCTTCGCCCTTGCCGTGGTTGTCGACGGGCGCGTCGGTAAAGATCGTTGTCTTAGACGGCCCGTGCATCGCTGCGCAGCGGAGATCGCCTTCGTATCGCGCGGTGACTTCAACCATGGTTGCGTTCCTTTGGTGCTGACTTTGGCGGGTTCAGGGGAGATGTTTCCCGCGCAGGCAATGCGCGCGTGGCGGGAACGATACACGCAGCGCGCGTCTGCCGAAATCCCCGCGTTACCGCGCAGTTCGCTCGAGTCGCATGATTTCCGCGCGCGCATCGCGCATCGCATCATCGAACTCACGCTTGCGCATCGTCGTCATGTAGATGCCTGTGCCGTACGTCACAACGGCGAGTCCAACCGCGCTTGCAAAGGCGACAAGCCCCGTCATGTTGCGGCCTGCGATGAGCGCCAAAACGAACCACGCAATCACACCCAACACGGGAAGTGTGACGAAGAGACGCCAGAGCCACACGCGCTCGCGCGCGTTTTGCGCGATATCCGCTTCCGCTTGCGCAAGTCGTTCGCGCGCGCGTTCGAGCGGGGTCAAACGCCGCACACTCGTTGGTTGATCACTCATGCTTTGATCACTCATGCGTTGATCACTCATGCGTTGATCAGGGGCGGGCTGATCACTCATCCCTCGCCACCCTGCACCAGTTCGATTCCAGGTTCGGTGAAGCGAATCCGCCGCTCGCGATACAGCGCACCGATCGCCTGTTTGAACGCCTTCTTGCTCACACCGAAGCGATCACGGATGGCTTCAGGATCGCTCGAATCATCAAAGTTCAGTCGTCCACCAACGCGCGCGAGTTCTTCGAGAATCTGCTCTGCGAGCGGCGCGACGCGCGCATAGCCCGCCTCATCGAGACTCAGGTCGATCTTGTCGTCTTCACGCACCGACTTCACGAAGCCACGCATGGTGGCTCCTGGCGACAACCGCCCGGACAAGTTTGTGTGATACAGCAGTCCTCGAAATCGGTGATCGACAATCGCGTTGTACCCGAGCGGAGACTCGTCCGCGATAATGAGCGAAACCTCGTCACCCGCGCGATACGGCGGTCGCGAACGCGCGAGATGTCGGTTGACGAGTGCACTCGCGTAGATGCGCCGTGTCTCAAGATCGAGCAGCACCTTCACGAGGACGCCGTCACCGGGGCGTACGCGATCCCCCTGCTCGTTGTACGGAAGCAAGAGATCCTTCGAGAGTCCCCAGTCAAGAAACGCGCCCGCCGTCGGATGCAAATCCTTGACGCGCAGATACGCAAACTCGCCCACCTGCGCGCGTGGCCGTACGGTCGTCGCAACAAGTCGGTCGAGCGAGTCCGTATGAATGAACGCGTCGATACGATCACCCACGCGCGCGCCAGGCGGGATCAAGCGACCAGGCAACAGTACTTCGCCAAGCGCACCGGCGTCGAGATAAAACCCCGACTGCGTCTCGCGAAGGACCGTGAAGTTGGCGATGCGACCGAGTTCAGACATGGGACGAAAACTCCGTGGACGAACGACCGCGTGCGCTGCTGTCATTCAGGAACGACGCCGCCCCGGCGGTCCGGGGCGGGTCGAGCGTTTGTTCTGACGTGTCTCGCGACAGCCTCAGTCGGCGAGCACGACCTCGGTGATCTTGTCACCGGCAGCAATCGCGTCGATCACTTCGAGACCCTGCACAACCTTGCCGAAGCAGGTGTGGTTTCGGTCGAGGTGCGCGGTGTTCTCACGGCAATGGCAGACAAAGAACTGAGAGCCACCGGTATCGCGACCCGCATGCGCCATCGAGAGGACGCCGCGATCGTGCTTTTGGTTTCCACCCGAAACCTCGCACTTGATCTTGTAGCCCGGGCCGCCGGTGCCTGTGCCTTGCGGGCAGCCGCCCTGGATGACGAAATTCGGGATCACGCGGTGAAAGGTGAGTCCGTTGTAGAAGCCCTTCGCGGCGAGGTCACGGAAGTTCTTCACGGTGTTTGGGGCGTCGGTGTCGTAGAACTCGACGTGCATGTCGCCCCGTACGGTCTTGATGATGGCTTTCGACATAGGGCGAACAGTCTAGCCGAACCCCCCGACCGCCGCATCGGCCATACTGCGTGCATGCGGCTTCAATTTCCTGTGGTTGCCCCGCCTCGACAAGCCCTGCCAATGTTCATGTGGGCCGCGCTGGCACTGACCGCGCTCACTGCGTTGTTTGCGATACGTCCTGCGCACGCTGATGAAACCGAGGCGTTTTTCAAGAAGGGCACGATCCCGCTCATCGAGTTGAAGTTCGACGAGGCTTCGACCGCGTCGCTTCGCAACGAACCGCGGACGTACGCGCGCGTGTTGATCGTCGTCGATGGCAAAGAACTCACGAACACCGCAGGCGCGAAACTCAAGGGCGCCGCTGGGAGTTTTCAATCCTTTGATGAACGCCCGGGCTTCACCATCAACCTTGGCAAGTTCGACGGCGAATCGCGTTTCCACGGCATGCGCAAGTTCCATCTGAACAACGCCGTGCAGGACCCAACATTCCTCTCGGAATGGTTGTCGAGTTCGATTGCGCGCGAAGCCGACGTTCCAGCCACACTTGTTTCCCATGCGCGCGTCAAAGTCAACGATCGTGATCTCGGGCTCTACGTGCTCAAGGAGTCGTTCGACGAAGACTTCCTGCGCCGCAACTTCCGCAACGCGAAAGGCAACCTGTACGACGGTGGGTTTTGCTCGGACATCGACAGTGATCTTGAGCGCGACGAGGGCAAGGATGTAGGCGAGAACGGCGAAACGCGTGCCGATCTCCGCGCGATCGCCGATGCATGCCGTGATCCCGACATGAAATCGCGTTGGATGCGTTTGGAGAAACTCGTCGACATCCCGGCGTTTCTTCGCTTCATGGCGCTCGAAGCCATGCTCGCGCATTGGGACGGCTATTCATACAACAGCAACAACTATCGCCTTTATTTCGAGCCTGAAAAGCGCGCCCGGTTCATCCCGCACGGCATGGATCAGTGCTTTCAAGATCCCGGTATGAGCGTGCTCGACATGCCACGAGCGCTCGTCGCCGCGAGTGTCATGAAGAATCCAGAGTGGCGCGCGGAGTATCGAAAGATCGTCACACGGCTGCTCCCGGAGTTCGATCCCGCGCGACTCGCAAAGCGTCTCGAGCCCGTACAAAAGCGCGTGCAAGAAGCACTCCGCAGTTTTTCGCCCGAACTAGCTGACACGCAAGCCGCCGAAGCACGCGCACTCCTTGAGCGCCTTACTGCTCGGGCGCAAAGCTTGCTTGAACAACGCAGTGCGCCCGAGCCGAAACCGCTGGTCTTCAAACCCGGCGCAGCGGTGACGATTCGGGGCTTCCACGGCATGAGCGAGGTCGAAGACGCGAATGTCGAAGAAGTTGAGGAGAACGGCGCAGCGTGGTATCGCGTGACGGCCGGACCAAGTGGCCGATGTGTCGCAGGATTTCGCCGCGGCGTACTTCTTGAGCGAGGCCGGTACCAACTTGAAGCCGTGGTTCGCACCGATGGCGTTGTGGCGCTAGACCCTGCAGCGGACGAAGACGCGCCGGGAACGGCTGCGGGACTTCGTACATCCGGTACCCCTCGCGGCGAGGGTGCCTCGGGTGGTGGCGAGCGTGTGATGCGCTTCGAGTTTGAGGTCGAAGAATCCACGGCCGATATTGAACTCGTGCTCGAACTTCGCGCGAAGAGCGGAACCGCGATGTGGCGGATGAATTCGATCACTCTCACCAAAGTACGTCCACAGAAATCACGAGAGCATTGAGGAGCGCTGCGTGAACCAGCGAGATGCCCGGATGCGTGAGTCGCCTCGCAAACAGCAGACGGCACACAGAAATTCGCGCGATTCAGCCAAGACTCTTGTAGACCTCGCGTACAAGTTCTTCGCGAACCTTCGGGAACTTCCGCGCTTCCATCACCTTCGCATCGCAGAGGAATCGATACCAGTGCGCGTGCAGGAAGTGATAGATGCGACCTTCCTCGCCATCGAGGAATCCGAGTTGCAGGTAGTAGCGCCAGAGGAAATACAAGCGCGATCGCCACGCGGAAGGAACGCGTGCATACACCTTGGTCTTGAACCAACGGATGCGCTCTGCGTGCGAGCCGAAGAGTCGCGGCTCCACAAGTCCAGGCATTCGAGATGCTGCTTCGCGTTCGAGTAAATCGAATGCTTCGCGATCGGAATACCAGTTGTGCTTCGCAATCCACCAACGAAGCGGCTTCGTATTGTCGTCTTTGATGTCGCCGTCGGCGCGCACAACGCGGCCGCGCACCACCATGTGTTCGTCCATCAACGCGAGTTCACAGGTCACGCGTCCCGAGCGGAAAATGCGTACGTGATGTCGCGGATACATCCCACCGTGGCGAATCCAGCGGCCGAGGAAATACATCCGACGACAGACTTCAATGCCATCGACGTCGGAAGCGACTGCACTGAGATGCGCTGCAATCCATGAAGCGAGCTCAGGCAACACCTCTTCATCGGCATCAAGTCGAAACGTCCATGTCGTGTCGATACCGGTCGAGGCAAGACCCCAATTGAGTTGCTCCGCGTAGTTTCGCCACGGATGCTCGTAGACATCCGCACCCGCTGCGCGCGCGATCTCGATCGTGCGGTCGGTGCTGCCCGAATCCACAACCACCACGCGCTTCGCGAATGCACGAACGCTTGCGAGCGTCTTCGGGAGGTTGTCCTCTTCGTTCTTCGTGAGAATGAGAATGGTGATGTCGGCTGGCATCGCGTTCGGGTGGCCTCTCGGCCTGTGTCTATCGGCTTGAGGCCATGGGAACGTTCGGAAGGATTCGACGCGATCGTCGAACGGCAAAACTTGAGCCTTTTTGCAGCGCGCTGCAATGAAGGACTCCAGAACGCGTTCTTCACGGCCTGACGCATGGGGCGTCAGATCGTTTGAAATCGGCTGAATTGGGTGTCCCGCGGAGCCCTTCAGCACTCAAGAACCGCGGCCCATCGGCGATGAAAGTCGCAGGAATCTGGCCTCGCATGTGCGAGCCCACCTGCCTTCCACGTCTCAACATCACGGAAGGAATGTCATGCAACAGTTCCAGAAACTGCGCGGTTTTGCCGTGCTCACAGGCATCGTGACGACCCTCGCACTCGCCTCCTCGACGCTCGCAGAACCTCCAGCGCCGGGGAGCGGCGGTGGCGGCGGCGGACCTGGCCAAGGCGGTGGCGGCGGCGCCCCGCGTCCAAAGTTCGATGATCTCGATAAGAACAAGGATGGCTCCATCACCGAGGACGAAGTCACCAAGGAGCAATGGGAGCGCTTGAAGCGTCGCGACCGCGACGGTGATGGCAAGGTCACCAAGGACGAGTTCGGCCAGGGCGGCGGCCGCGGCCCCCGTCAACCCGGTGGCGGTGGCGGCGGCGGTGGTGGCGGTGGTGGCGGTGGTGGCGGCGGACCGAAGCCAGGCAATCCCGGCTCACCGAAGCCACCTGCGCCGAGTGCGTGATTGAACACTGCGGATCGGATCGGCGATCCACATAGCCAAACGAGCGACGCACCGCATCGAAGGATGCGGTGCGTCATTTTTGCTTTCGCGCCTGATTGCGGTCGCTCCTGATTTCTGGCGTGCGTGATTGCGGTCGCTCAACGTGCATCAGTGATCGCCCTCGGTTCACTCTGATGGATCAACCGAGGGCCGCCCGAAAGAACTAGACCGTGCGGCACACTTCGTCGTACGAAAGTCGCGGCAGACGGGGATGCAACTTCGATGGCTCACCAAATCCGAGATTACAGAGGAGGAGCGAGCGCCACGAGGTGCCGCCAAGGAACTCTGCGTCGACCTTCGCCTTGTCGAAACCGCCCATCGGTCCACAGTCGAGTCCGAGTGCGCGCGCCGCGACGAAGAGATATGCGGCCTGCAGACTGGTGTTCAGGGTCGCTGCCGCATCAATCGCCGCAGAATTTCCCGCGTACCACGATCGCGTGTCCAGATGCGGAAACAGCGCACCGACCTTCTCATAAAACTCCATGTCCATCGCCACAATGACGGTCACAGGCGCGGCCATCATTTTCTCTGCGTTTCCCGCGGCAACACATGGCTTGAGGCGCGCTTTCGCCTCCGCACTCTTCACAAACACCAGCCGCATCGGGCAGCAATTCGCGCTCGTTGGCCCAAGCTTTACCATCTCGTAGAGCTGTCGAAGCAATGCTTCAGAGACTGGCTTCGGTTGCCAAGCGCTATAGGTACGGGCATTCAGGAAGAGTTGATCAAGTGCCGTTTGTGTGAGCGGTTCCATGTGGTTCTCGCAATTGGAGCGAATGAACGAGTATACGCTGATCGCATGAAGACGAAAGACGAGATCGTCCGCGACTGGCTCCCCCGCTACACCGGCCGCAAACTCGAGGATTTCGGGCAGTACATCCTGCTCGTGAACTTCTCGAATTACGTCGAGAGTTTCGCGGAACGTTTCGGAGTCCCCGTCGTTGGCCGTGATAAACCCATGCTCTCCGCAACTGCGGAAGACATCACGATCCTCTCGTTTGGGATGGGCAGCGCGATGGCCGCGACCACCATGGATCTTCTGAGCGCTGTCGCACCGAAAGCCGTGCTTTTCCTCGGGAAATGTGGCGGACTCAAGAAGACCAAACTCGGCGACTTCGTGCTGCCGATCGCAGCGATCCGCGGCGAAGGTACGAGCAACGAGTACATGCCGCCCGAGGTGCCCGCGCTCCCCTCCTTCCGTCTCCAGCGCGCGGTGAGCGAAGCGATCATCAAGCACAATCGCGACTACTTCACAGGAACGGTCTACACGACGAATCGTCGCGTGTGGGAACACGACGAGAGCGTGCGCGAGTATCTGCTTCGGATCCGCGCGATCGGTATCGACATGGAGACTGCGACGATCTTTCTCGTCGGATTTGCGAATGGCATTTCGAAGGGCGCACTGCTGCTCGTGTCAGACAATCCGATGACACCAGAAGGCGTCAAGAGCGCCGAGAGCGACCGCACGGTCACCGAGCGCTTCGTCGCGCAGCACTTGGCGATCGGCGTTGACGCACTGCGCGAACTTCGCGATCGCGGCGAGAGTGTGAAGCACTTGCGCTTCGAGTAGTGGCTTCAGTTCGGGCTTGGGCACGGGCTGCAGCCAGGACTGGAGTCGAAGATTTGGCTGCCGTCGGAGCAAGCCTCGGATTGGCCGCCAGCGCGCGCTTTCGCTCGGGTGTAAACAGCCACCAATCACGTGGCGTGTTTCCGCGACACTCGGAGATCGTGGCGAGAAAGACGTCGATCACGCACGGATCATGCCGCTGCGCAGTCAATGCGCAGAGCCGCTCGTAGAGTCGGTACGCATTGCGCCGCGCGAGTTGCGCACGTGTGCGGATTCCGAGTCGCTCGAAATCGCCGAGCGTTGCTTTGCCCACGTTCGCGAGGGTATGGACTGGGCGCGGGGTAGGCATAAGCAAGAATCCTATCGGGCGCGCCGTCTCTCCCCACAAAAGTTGCCTGCAGAGCGTTCTGAATATCTGCGTTTCAACTTGCCGCACCCATCAAGCGGATACTACATTGGATATACAACGGGCAACCACGAACCACCACGAACTACCACGGAACCACCATGACGAAGACACTCACAAAGCACGGAAACAGCTACGCCCTCGTGATCGACCGCGCGATCATGGAACTCCTCAAGATCACGCCAGAAACCGAACTCGAGATCTCGACCGATGGAACCGTGCTCACGATCACTCCCGCATCCGCGTGTCCGCGTCGCGGCAAGGTGAAGTCCGCGCTTGAGCGCGTGAATGCACGCCACTCGAAAACGTTGCGGAGACTCGCACAATGACTGAAGAAACCGCGGGGCCGATTTTTCTTGGGCCGTCCGACGTTCTCGAGATTCATGCGGATCAGATCGAACGCTACGGAGGTGCGGCCGAAATTCGCGACCAAGGGCTGATGCTCTCGGCGATCGCTCAGCCGTGCGCTGCATTCGGCGGACATTTTCTGCACGAAGATTTGTTTCTGATGGCCGCAGCCTATCTCTTCCACCTCGTGCAGAACCACCCGTTCGTTGACGGCAACAAACGAACGGGCACTGCTACTGCACTTGTCTTCCTAGATCTGAATGGATTCGAGGTCGAGTGCGATGCAGACGCGCTCGCGGAACTCGTCATCGATGTGACCCTCGGCAAGTCCGACAAATCGGAAGTTGCCCAGTTCTTTCGTCGCCACGCTGTCCCACGCGCTGAATGACGCATGCAATCGCTTCAGCTCCTCACCCCCTCCCACTATCGCCGCGTTCCGTGGAAGAACGGGCTCGGCTCGACGCTTGAAATCGCGACGAACGCCGCAGAACCAGGCGGTCCGTGGACGTGGCGACTCTCACTTGCCGACGTACCGACGCGCGCGTCATTTTCTGCGTTTCCCGGCGTCGATCGCCATCTTGCCGTGCTCGACGGCGCGGGCATGAAGCTCGAACGCGAAGCAGAACGGATCGAAGTCCCACGTGAAGGCCGCGCGTTTTCCTTTGCGGGTGAAGACGCCATCGTTGGAACTCCCGTCGGAAGCAGAGTTCGCGACGCGAATCTCATGCTCGACCGCACGAAGTGGACCGGCTCACTTGAGATTCAGCGGGTCCACGAGCGTCGGTCGATCGAAGTCGAGGCGGATGTTGTGCTCATCTTCGCCGCGCAGACGAGCGATTTTCTTCGTTGTAAAACAAAGGAAGAATCCTGCGTTCTTTCAGCGGACTCCACGCTTCTCTCCACAGGCCTCGTTCGTATCGAGGCTTCGCACTGCACACTCGTGATCGCGCGGATAGACGCGCACGCTCGACCAAACGTAGGCAACCCATGAAGAGTTTCGCTGCACCGCTTCTACTCACTTCGCTCTTCTTGAAGGGCTGCAACGCAACACCACCCGCGACCACACCACCTGCGACCCCATCACCTTCTTCCATCGGCACACGCGTCTCGACAGCCGAGCCTGGCACCGTCGCGTACGACCGCGATGTCTTCCAAACGCTGCTTGGAAACCACGAACTCATTCGTCGCGAATTCAAGGAGATTCCCGGCGGTATCGAGTCAACGACCGAGTCCGACAACGCAGAAGTCGCAAGACTCATCCAGGATCATGTCGCCGCGATGAAAGTACGCGTCGAACACGGACGCGCGATCCGCGTCTGGGATCCGATGTTCCGCGAGATCTTTGCGAACGCCGACAAGATCCAACTCGAGTACGAGAACATACCGAAGGGCGTAAAAGTCCGCGAAACGAGCGACGATGCGTATGTCGCGCGTCTCATCCAAGCTCACGCGCAGGTCGTGAGTGGCTTCGTCGCGCGCGGAGGTGCAGAGTCGCAGCTCGCGCACGAGCCACCCGCGCGATAAGACACGCGCCTCTCACCCGCGAAACAGAGATCACCGACACTCGCGCGTGATCGCGGAGGTCACCGCAGGAACCTTCCCACCTCCACGCGCGCGATACTCCCAGCGGAGCCACGGCCTCATGCCGAGTTTCTCCATCACGCGCATCGAGGCGACGTTTCCTTCAAGCGCCACCGCCGTCACGCGCGGCGCGCCAAGCGTTTCAAACGCGTAACGAATGAGCTCGCGCGAGCCTTCGGTCGCAAGCCCCCTTCCCCATCCACGCTGCAGCAATCGATATCCCAGTTCAAGATCACCCGCTTCCGCCGGCTCTCCTTCGCGCGGCGGCTTCAAGTGAAACCAACCGACGAACTGGCTGCGCTCTTCGGCGATCCAGAATCCGATCGCGGGAGTCGACGCATCGATGCCGAGCATGCGCTCGACCACCGTACGACACTGCTCCAAGGTCGGCGCTTCAGGTTGATCGACGAAGCGTCGTACTTCCGGCGCCCGATCGAGGTCGACGAGGTGCAGCGCATCCTCCGAGCGCACCGGTCGGAGCAGCAAACGCTCGGTGGTGAGCGTTGGTTTCACGGAACGCGTTCCAAACGAATGGATCGCACATTCACGACTGCTTCGCCGGATTTCGAAAGCGCCCGCAATGTCGCGCGGTGCGAGCCCGCCGGGATCTCGACACGACCAAGTTCGATCGTGCGATACGACTGCCAGCCACCCGTTGCGGGAACTACGAACTCCGGCGTCGACGTACCGCCCTCGACCTCAAGTTGCATACGCGAACCCGCCGCTGTATCAGCACACGCGATATCCGCAGAGACGCGATACGTGCCACCTTGTTCAAATCCGACGCCAATCGGCCATGTTGCCGACGCCGCGGGATCGAGCCAGTAGCCGATGTTGTACTTGACGTCTCCGATGACGCCGATTTGCTCGACCTTCAGTGAAGGGCCTTCGAGGGTTGCGTCGTGCGGCAGGAGAATCAATGCGCCGTCGGCCGATGGATGCACCGAGAACGGAAGCGGATCAAGCGCGCCCTCGTAGCGGACACGCACGACGGTGCACGCTGGATCGACGGGGAGCGGCAGCATGACCGCCGCTTGATCACCCAACTTTCCGCCCGCGAAACTGCACTTCGCGTCGGACCCAAGCACATCCACCGACTTGATCTCGTTGCGAATCGGCAACCACAGGATGCCGTCGGCAGGCCAGTCAAACACCATCAAATACAGCACGCCAGGCTTCTGCGTCGCGCGTCCCCACGAAAGCCGCGTGAACGGGCTCGCGGTCGTTCCGTAAATCGCCTCGGAGTTCACCTTCATCCACGCGCCCACGCCTCGCAACGTCTTCTGCGCCGCTTCAGGCACACGTCCATGCGCGTCGGGGCCGATGTTGAGGAGGAGATTCCCACCCTTCGACACGATGTCACAGAGAAGTCGCACGACGCTCTTCGTGTCTTTCCATCCCACATCGTGCGCGCTAAATCCATACGACTCATTGAGCGTGTGATTCACTTCCCAATCCATGCCCGGAAGTCCCGTGGGCGGCACGTACTTTTCCGGCGTGCCGTAGTCGCCGTTCTTGTTCTCGAGGCCGTTGAACAGGCGGTTGTTGACGAGGATCTGCGGCTGCCACGCACGCATGTCGGACATGAGTTGCGCCGCGCCCCACGCTTCACCTTGCCGCGACGCATCGCTGTAATCAAACCAAATCGTCGAGAGCGGCCCATAGTTCGAGAGAAGCTCGGTTACATGCCCGCGCACGTACGCCTTGTAGCGCTCGTGATCACGCGCGTGGCCATCCTTCGGATAGCCAGGCAGAGCCATCTCGTACGCATCAGGATGTTGCCAATCAAGCAGCGAGTAGTAGAAACCCGGGCGTAAACCACGTGCACGCATCGCGTCGGCAAACTCACGCGCAACATCACGCCCCGCGGGCGAGATGTTCGTACCACCCGCGACGCTGTTCCCACGCGAGTACGGCTGCGTCGAATTGAAGAGCGTAAATCCATCGTGATGCTTTGAAGTCATCACGGCGTATCGCATCCCCGCTTCCTTCGCGAGATCTGCCCATTTCTCGGAAAAACCAACATCCGGCTGGAAGAGCGGCTTCATTTGACGCGCGTATTCCGCGCTTGGCACCGACGCCCAATTCTGAATCCACTCGGCGTAATGCTGCTCGTATCGCTTGCCATCCCAGAAGCCACCCGCTGGCGAGTAAAGCCCCCAGTGGACGAACATCCCGAAGCGGGCATCGCGCCACCACTGCATGCGCTCGTCGCGCGACTCCGCCCAGCGCGCGAGTTCTTCACCCTCGTTGGGGGGCGCAACGAACGAATGCGAGGAACCCACCGCGAGCGCGGCCGCAAGAAGTGTGCTGATCATGCACGCACGTTACCGCATCTCATCGCGCAAGTGCTCGAGTTCAGCCCGCGCGATGACTCCCTCGCGACGACACGACGCATGGAGATGCGGCGAAAGCGCAAGCCAACGGCGCGCATTCGATCCGCGCACCCCGCCACCCGGGATCACCTCGATCGGTACGCGGCCCAGTCGCTGCGCTTCGCGTGCCGCGTTCTCCACATCCTGCTTCACCACCGTGATGCGCTCGTCGAGCGTGGCGATCGACGCGTCCCAACCGAGCACACCCGCCGTAATGAATCGCGTGAAGCCAAGCGCCGAGAGATCGCGCATGCCACGCGCGCGGTCCACCAATAAGTCGTACGTACGTAGGAATGCGACGACCAGCCCAAAATCGCGAGCGTGCGCGATGAGCTTCGCGTTCGCCTCCATGTCGACGAAGCCATCCGGCGTCAGCAACGACACACCAACGGAGTGCGCACCCGCGGCCGCGGCACTTTCGATCTCGCGGAGAGAAAGATCGAGCAACTTCGGCGTCGTGGCAAACGCCGCAACATCAAGTTCGCGCCGACAGCCAGGATATTCCGGCCGAATCATCGCGACGATCGTTGCCTGCGTTCCTTCGACCACCTCGCGGCACGCGCGCACGAGTTCCATCTTTGGTGTCCAACCCTCGGTCGAAAGGTCGTGACAGACTTCAAGCCGCGTCGCAAAAGGCGCGGCAAGACGCGATCCTTCGATCGAGTCGATCGGAACTTCGAGCGTACGCGGAGCAACGGGAGCATCGGGCGAAAGAATCATGCGTCCAAGGTATCGCGGACCATGAGATACGAGGGTTGCGGTCGACCGTGTACATTCATCATCTCTCATGCGCGACTTCACCACCATTGTTTCGGGCCTCCCCCGTTCGGGTACCAGTATGGCGATGCAGATGATCGTCGCGGGCGGCATCGCGCCCCTCACCGACGGCGTCCGAACTGCCGACGACGACAACCCGCGCGGCTACTTCGAGTTTGAGCGCGTGAAGGCATTGCGCACCGAGAAGGCTTGGCTCGACGAAGCGCGCGGCAAGGTCGTGAAGGTGATCCACATGCTCGTCCCCGAGCTTCCGGACGACCGCTCCTATCGCGTGGTGTTCCTAGACCGCGACGTGCGCGAAGTTGTGAAAAGCCAATCGACCATGTTGGCGCGCAGCGGAAAGTCGGGCGGTGGACTGCCACCCGATCGACTTGCGGCGATCTACACGCAGCAACTTGCGCAGGTGCATGCATGGCTCGCGGCGCGACCGAACTTCAGCGTGCTCGCGGTGCGTCACGCCGAACTCATCGCAGATCCTCCTGCGCAAGCCGCCCGTATCGCCGAGTTTCTCGCACAAACAGGTACACCGACGCTTGCACTCGACGCAATGACTGCAGCCGTCGATCCATCGCTTCACCGCAACCGCGCGTGAGGCCAATCGGCGAACCGCTCGGAAAGTCGGAACGTTAGACGGGGTCGATTCCGTGTTTCGCCGCAAATGCCGCGGGGCCAAACGGCATGTCCTTCGGCCGCGCACCCTGCGGAATCGTCGCCCAAAGCCGCTCAACCTCAGCGCGCGCGTCGCCTTCGTACGCAACAGCACCAGCCTTCGCGTGCAACACTGCGATCCAACGATGCGCATCAATGATGCCCGGGTCATGCATGATCGCAAACCCGATGCTCTTCTTCGCGTTCTCTTCGTCACCGTACCAGGCAAGCGCAGCGCCGAGTATCAGGTGAGCCTCAGGCAAGGCTTGTGAGATTTCAAGCGCGTCGAGTGCGTGTTCGGCCGCGGGCTCGAAACCACCGAGCGCGAGGTGCATGCGCGCGAGACCGATGTGTGCAGCGGCGTCGCGCGGGTTCCGCGCCTTCGCTTGTTCAAAAAGGGCGCGCGCATCGGCAAATCGCCCACACGCACCGAGCACGCCACCGAGCGAAAGCGCAAGTTCTGGCCGCGTACGCACCGCGCGCTCGACAGGATCGAGTTGCGCGCGTGCTCCACTCTCGTCGCCCGCAATCGCCAACGCAGCAGCCCGCAGCAACTGCGCTTCGAGATTTTTTGCGTCATGCTGCAGCAACTTCGCCATGCAGTCGGCCGCTTCGCTTGCACGCCCCGCACCAATCAAGCAATTCGCAAGAAGCAGCGCGTAACGCGACTCGTGCGGCCGCTCCGCCACCAAGCGCTCGAAGTGTGGAATCGCTTCATGCCCACGACGCCGCGACATCAACGCGACGGCCAAGTTGAAGAGGCTCTCGCGGCGCACGAGATCGAGCTGCCCTTGCACATCTTCAGGCAGTGCCGCCATGTATCCGAGATCAACGAGTTGCTTGATCGCGTCTGCCGCCTCGAAGACATCTTGTCGAAGATCGGCGGGATGCAAGCCCGTTGTTTCGCCTGCGATCGCTTCCACGGCGTCCCACGAAGGAACGCGCGCAGGCGCCTCACACGCGATCGCCTCCGCGAGCACTCGACCATCGAAATCGTTCGCAGCCGGAAGCCCGAGTAGCGCGAGCGCTGTTGGGGCGACGTCGAGGATCGTCGGCGAGGCAACGGTCGCGTTTCGCTTTACGCCCGGGCCCGACATCACAAGCACGCCTTGCGGGCGGTGCCAACTTGATTCAAGTTCCATGCGCCGTTCGGGCGGCAAGTCGCTGAGATTCGGGCGCAAATGATCACTGTGGAATCCGTGATCGGAGAGCAAGATCACGGTCGTGTCGGGTCCTGCAGCCTCAAGGATGCGACCAAGCGCGGCATCGTGCCACTCATACACCGCGTCCATCACACCACCGAAGAACCGCTGCTCGCGCTCGGTGACGTGCGCCATCTTCGGCGCGACAAACTGCATGAAGTGGTGGCCGACGGTATCGATCGCATCAAAGAAGACCATCGCCGCGTCCCACGGGCCACCCGACTTCAACTGCGCGATTGCCGCGCGCTCGATGCTCGCGGCATACGACATCAGTTTGACGAGCGTTTGCACGCGCTCGTCGCCAACGCCGACTTCATCAAGCTTCGGCAAGAGCGCCTTCAGCGTCTCTCGCGGAAACGCCCGCGCGCGCTGTCGGCCCGCGGCGATGGCGTCTTCGCGCGATGCGGGATGCACCGTGCCCGCGACCAACGGCCACGCGGCGCCCTCGCTCGCAGGCTCGCCCTCCTGCAACAGATTCGTCACCACACTGCCCTTGATCGGCTCCGCGGGATGCGACGCGTACCAGCCCACGACGTGCGTCGAGAGACCATTCTGCGAAAGGATGTTCCAAAGCGCTTTCGTCTTGCGCGAAGTCGAACTCGAAACGCGCAACCCGCTGCCATCAGGCTTCGGCTCGACGAAATTGAGAATGCCGTGCTTGTCCGCGGTCTTGCCCGTAGCGATCGAAGACCACAAGAGGGGCGAGAGTTTCGGCTCCAACGTGCCAAGATCAGCACGCGCACCCGCCTCAACCAACTTGCGCAGCACCGGCATCTTGCCCGCGGCAAAGAGGCGGTTGATGAGAAGCCAATCGGCGGCATCCCAACCGATGACGAGAAGGCGCTTCGCGATCCGTGCGGGCATAGCGCCATGCTACGGGAAGGCCCTGTCAGCCGCGTGGCACTGCACTTGGGGGCGCCTCACCGCGAGGCGTCTCACAAACCCATCAGCGGCGCGAACGCCGAGATAGCCCGGCAAGTGCGAGGAGCGCGATCGCCCCTGGCGCAGGAACCGCGCCAACCGCAATGCCGACGCCCGCCTCCGATTCGTAGGCGATCTCTGCAATCACCCGGTTCGACTCGGTCGCGCCGACGACCATACGGCCCCACGCGTAGTGGAGTGCACCGTCGGAGGCCATGAAGGAAAACCCGAAGTAATTCGAGGCGTTGTACTGCCAGAACCCGTCGAAACCTTCCACAAACTCGGAGGTGGTGTCATCGAGGAATGTGCCGCTTGCGTCGACGACGTAGCCGAGCGCAAGGCTGCCCGCTCCGGTGTACTTCGGCAGTTGCAGAACACCCTCACCCATGGGCGAATACCAAAGGAGACTACCCGCGCCGTACGGGTTGATGTCCCAACCCGCAAGAGATTTGCTCGAGCCCGTCGTACGCGCTTCGACGTTGATGTAAAGCCCGGCGAACGTCGCCGGAATCACCAGATTGGCGTCGGCCCAGTGAACGACGTCTGCAGACGCAACGCTTGCTGTGGCGGCGGTCGCAGCAAGGGCAAGGTGACGAGCAAGTCGGGAGAAGCGCATGGACGAAGCTCCGTGAAGGGCGTGTGGAATGAGGTACGCGAAGAGCAAGCTGGCGCACGCAGGGATCGCACGCACAGAGCCAGAGTCGACTTCATCACGCGGACCACATCAACCTACTCCGGATCAGATCCGAAGCAAATCCAACTGAAACTCACGCAAAAAGCAGCGTGGGCGATCCGAACGGACCGCCCACGCGATGCTTTTCGACTCATCTCAAACGAAGCACAAGTGCCGCGCTGAGGAGTGAATATCTGTCAACCGTGTCGACTCAGCGACGACGACGGCCAGCGAGGCCAGCGAGGCCGAGGAGCGCGATCGCGCCTGGGGCCGGGATGATGCCCGCGCCGACCGCGATCGAGGTGTTAGCGACGTTCTCGTACGCGAAGTCAACCACCGTGCGGGTCATCGAGGTGCCCGACGAGCCAGCGGCGCCCATCGCGTAGCGCATCCAGCCGTAGTGCGTCGTGCCGGCGGAAGACACGAACCTGAAGCCGATGTAGTTTTGAGCGCTGTACTGCCAGTTGCCCGCCGCGGAGCCGAACACCACGCCGGTGGTCGCCGTGTTGTACGAGCCGGTCGAGCCGACCGTGGTGCCCAGGGCCAGGTTGCCCGCGGGGCCGGTGGTCGCTCCGGGGAAGCGCATCTGCCCGCCGCCGGTCGAGTTGAAGAAGTTCATGCCGCCACCCGACGAGTACGGGTTGACGTCCCAGCCCGGAACGCCGGAGCCCGGGCCGTTGCTGAGCTGACCGGTCTCGACGTTGATGTAGCAACCGTCGATATCGACGGCGCAGACGAAGTTGATGACACCGCTGTACACGACGGCTGCGTTGGCCGAGCCAACAACGACTGCCGCAGCAGCTGCTGCACCGAAGTGCTTCGCAAGACGATTCGAAAGCATCTCTCTCTGCCTTTCTTGATGATATCAGAGCACAGAGTGCGGACGTGGACTGTTGTCCGCTGCGGTGGGATGGCCCCTAGCCTGCAGAACAAAGCGCGACAATGGCTTCGTTGCACACTGTCCCTTTCAAGGACACGCCGAACATGTCACCGCGACTCAAAAGGTCAAGGAAGTCGGTTCAGAGTTTCTGCAAAAACTTTTGTTTCTCGCTGCATCTTGATGGCGCACAAGGCTTCCGCTGGCAAACCGGCCGCCTACGACACCCCTAGCCATGACATTCTCGGCACCTCTCGGTACTGTGCGCTTCTATGGCCGTCGAAATCAGTCGTCGAACCGCCCTTGGTGCACTCGTGGTGAGTTCTCTAACCGCCTGTCGCAACACGGGTTGGAGCGAAGATTCGAGCCCCACCACTGCGAGAGCTTCCACAGGTTTTTCAAGCCTCAACAACATGAAGGGCATCACCCTCTCAACATGGAACCACGGTCTGACCGCGAATCGAGCGGGAATCGGGGTGCTCAACGGGGGTGGAACAGCCCTCGACGCGGTCGAATCCGGCTGCCGCGCGGTCGAACTCGACTGCCCCGACATGACGGTCGGGCTTGCCTCCCGCCCCGATCGTGATGGCTTCGTCACCTTGGACGCCGCGATCATGACCGGCGAAGGCCGCGCAGGTGCCGTTGGTTTCGTCCGCGGCGTGGTGCACCCGATTTCGCTCGCGCGCGCCGTCATGGAGCGCACGCCGCACGTTCTTCTTGTCGGCGCGGGAGCGGAGCAATTTGCACGTGAGTCGGGGCTCGAAGTGCGACCCGAATGCCAAGCTTGCGACGCCATAGGCGGCGCGTGTCTCTCCCCCGCCGCCGAGCGCGAGTGGCGCGACTGGCTGCTCGAACGGCAGTATCGGCCTCGCATCAATATCGAAAACCACGACACGATTTCGATGCTCGCCCTCGACAAGAATGGCCGCATGGCGGCGGGATCGACGACAAGCGGCCTCGCCTACAAGATGCACGGTCGCGTGGGCGACTCGCCCATCATCGGCGCTGGGATCTTCGTCGACGCACCGATTGGCGGCGCGATTTGCACGGGCCTCGGCGAAACGGTGCTGCGCACCCTCGGCGCGCACCTCGCGGTCGAAGCCATGCGCCACGGCATGACGCCGCAAGAAGCCTGCGAACACGCCATCGCACGGATCATCGAGAAGAACGGCAACCCCGCCGAGTACCAAGTCGGCATGCTGGCGCTCGATTTCCATGGCCGCGTCGGCGCATTCGCGGTTCAGAAGGGCTTCACGTACGCCCTCGGCGAAAGCCTCCACGACGCGCCCTCAGAATTGCGATGAATTTCCCGCGCGCGTCGAACCCTCACGCGCTCACAATGCCTCTGACGCGCCCCGCCGGTGAGTCTCGCGCGCGGATTTCTACAAGCAGCTTCTACGACCGGAGCACACCATGTTCTTCCGCCAGATCTACGACGAAAAACTCGCTGAAGCCGCGTATCTCATCGGATGTCAGAAGACCGGTGAAGCGATCGTGATCGACCCCGAGCGCGACATCGATCGCTATGAAGCCGTTGCAAAGGCGAACGGCCTGCGGATCGTCGCCGTTGCAGACACGCACATCCACGCCGACTACCTGACGGGCGCGCGTGAATTCGCCGAGAAAGGCGCGCGCGTCTATCTCTCCGACGAGGGCGATGCCGACTGGAAGTACATGTGGATTGACCAGAAATCAGGCGGCGGCCGCTACGACGCGGTGCTCTTGAAGGATGGCGACACCTTCAAGATCGGCAACATTCGATTCCGCGCGATCCATACGCCGGGACATACGCCTGAACACCTCTGCTACGAAGTCACCGACCTCGGCGGCGGGGCGGATTCTCCGATGGGAATCGCGACCGGCGACTTCATGTTCGTTGGTGATCTTGGACGCCCCGATCTCTTGGAAAGCGCTGCGGGGATGTCGGGCGTTGCCGATCCGTCGGCGCATCGGCTCTATCAAACGGTGCTGAAGACGAAAGACTGGGCCGACTATGTACAAGTTTGGCCGGGCCACGGCGCGGGAAGCGCGTGCGGCAAGGCGCTTGGTGCGGTTCCGCAATCGACCGTTGGCTACGAGCGGCGTTTCAACGCCGCGCTCAACGCGGCGACCAGCGAGAAGAACTTCGTCGAGTTCATCCTCGATGGCCAGCCCGAACCTCCGATGTACTTCGCGCGCATGAAGCGCGACAACAAGATGGGCCCGCGCGTCCTCGGCGGCGTGCCGAAGCCGCGCGAACTCTCGCCAGCGGAGTTCGCGAAGATCGACGGCACGACCTGCGCGATCGTCGACACGCGCCCGTGGGCGCAATTCAAGAGTGGCCACGCAAAGGGTGCGCTCACCCTGCCGCTTGGCAACAGTTTCAATACCGACGCAGGCTCGATGATCGGCGAAGGCGAGAAGATCTATCTCGTGATCGAGTCTGCGCGCGTCGATGAGGCGGTGCGCGATCTCATCCGCGTTGGCCTCGATGACATCGCTGGGTGGATCGATGCTTCGAAGATGTCGGAAGTGGCCGCCGCGGGCGGTGCGATCGAAAAGTCGGAGGAGATCGACGTCGCTGCCGCCAAAGTGTTGCTCGGTGGTGCGAATGCGGCTTCCGCGCGCCCCTTCATCCTTGACGCGCGTCGCCGCGTTGAGTTCGCTGAGGGGCACATCGCTGATGCCCACAATATCGCGCACACCCGGCTCTTCGGCCGTCTGACAGAGGTCCCCAAGGATCGCCACATCTTGGTGCAATGCCGCTCGGGCGCTCGGTCTGCGCGCGCGTGCTCGCTCTTGCAGAAGCATGGCTACCGCGCGACCAACCTCGCGGGCGGGATGCTCGCGTGGCAAGCGGAAGCAGCAAAGCCAGCGAAATGTTGCACGACGTCCTGCAGCGCGTGACGCGCGCGTTGGAATGCGCGACAATGACTGCTCGATTTGAACCCCGCCCCGACGCATGCATCACGTGTGCTCGGGGCGGGTAGTTTGTTCGACTCACTTCTTCGTCGATGTCCTGACCCAACCACGCTTCGCCCGCTGCATGCACGCACCATCGTCCATCCCCCATTTCGCGCGAGGAACTCGATGATTTTGGCATGGCTTGGTGCGACGTTGGTCGGCCTTTCGCTTGGCTTACTCGGCTCGGGTGGCGCGATTCTCACCGTACCGATCTTGGTCTATCTCGTCGGACACGACGAGAAAGCCGCGATTGTCGAGTCACTCGCGATCGTTGGCGCGATCGCGCTCTTTGGCGCGACGCGCGCGAGTTTCGCCAAGAAGATTGACTGGAGAAGTGCGCTCCTTCTCGCGATTCCCGGGGTCGCCGGCACTGCGATTGGCGCGCACGTCGCACAGTGGATCCCGGGCGCGGTGCAGCTGCTCATTCTGGCTGGGCTCATGCTCACGGCATCCGCGCTCATGTTCCGCGCGCCACCGAAAGCCAATGACGCACCTCCCGGCGCGAGGAAACCGGGCGAGCGCGCACCAACCTGCGGCAGCACGATCATCGCAGCGCAAGGCCTGGGACTTGGCTTCACGACCGGACTCGTCGGCGTCGGCGGCGGCTTCTTGATTGTGCCGGTACTCGTCCTCCTGCGCCGACTTCCGATGCACGTCGCGATTGGCACAAGCCTCGCGATCATCTCGGTGAATTCCGCGTCTGGCCTCGTGAAATCCGTGATCTCCAAGAGTTCCACAATCGACTGGCGCGTTGTCGGCCTCTTCATCGCTCTCGGCATCGCGGGAAGCCTTGTTGGCAACATCCTCGCGGGACGCATCTACCAAGCAACACTACGCAAAGTGTTCGCGGTGTTTCTCATCGTGATGGCGGGCTACATCGCTTGGCGACAAGCACCCCGCGTGTTTCCGCAGTGGTTTGACGGCGCGGCTCCCGCCGAAGCAACGCCGTCGCCCGCGCCTGCGCTTTCGTGACCATCATCGTGAAGTCGGCGCGTCGCGCTGTTTACGCGCGGCCCTTCAACATGCCATGCCAATAGAGTTGCGGCAAGAGCCAACGCTTGAGCGCATACATGCTCCAACGCTCCTTCGATTGATCGAAGGGGAAACTCTCCGCGGGCTTCAAGTCGTAATCGAACTCCGCGAGAATGAGTGATCCGTATCCAGTCACAAGCGGACACGATGTGTAGCCGTCGTATTTGGCGCTTGGTTCGCGGCCAGCGAGAACATCAAGCACGTTGGTCGCAACCACCGGCGCCTGCTTGCGGATCGCGGCACCCGTCTTACTCGTCGGAAGGTTCGAGCAATCGCCGAGTGCGAAGATGTCGGGATATCGCACATGCCGACACGTGAACTTGTCGACTTCCACCCAGCCCGTTGCTGCGGCGAGCGGACTCTTCTTGAGAAAATCCGGCGACGACATCGGTGGCGTCACGTGCAGCAAATCAAAGCGCTGTACGACTTCTTTCTTCGTGTCGAGATCTTCGAACACCGCTTCACGCGCATCAGCACGCACTTCAACAAGATTGTGCTTGAAGTGCGGCGGCTCGATCTCTTTGCGTGCAATCACTGCACGAAGTTGGGTTGCATACTTCTCAACCTTGAAGATCGACGCTTCGCCTGAGTAGAAGTGGATGCGCGACTGCCCGCGAACGCCCTGTCGGCGGAACGCATCGTCGGCGAGGTACATGATCTTTTGCGGAGCACCGCCACACTTGATGGGGGTTGCAGGATGCGTGAAGACAGCATCGCCGCCTTTGAAGTTGCGAAGAGCGTCCCAGGTTGTTGAGACCGTTTCGAAGGCGTAGTTCGAGCAGATCCCGTTTCGACCGATGTTTCCGGCAAGGCCTTTGACCTTACCCCAATCGAGTTGTAACCCTGCAGCGACGACGAGAATGTCGTACGGCAGCCGCTTGCCACTCGATGTCACCACGGTCTTCGCGTCTGGTTCGAAACCCGTGGCCGCTTCACGCACCCATTCCACGCCACGGGGAATGAGGTCAGCCTCGCGACGTCGCGCGGCTTCTTTGGAAAGGACGCCTGCGCCAACGAGCGTCCAAAGTGGTTGGTAATCGTGTGTCTCGGAGGGATCGAGGATTGTGACCGTGATGTTCGCCTGCGCATTCGCCTTCGCGAGACGTGCAGCGACGGAAATCCCAGCGCTGCCACCACCAATGATGAGCACACGACGGGTCGAGGAGATGGCGTTGGACATGCTGTTCTCTCGGGCTTGCACTCGGGCTTGTTACTCGGGCTTGCACTCGGGCTTGTTACTCGGGCTTGTTACTCGGGCTTGTTACTGGGGAGCGCTGCTCTTGCTCCGGCAGGAGCACGCAAATCGGGCGCTCGGTCGATCATCCGCGAGTTCGCCGCGGTAAACCTGCGTCATCTTCCGCAAGGATTCATGGGAAATGTTGCGGGTATCTTCCACGGCTTCGCAAAAATGCTGAATCCTCGGCGTTCACGCTGCCTCTGATGCTGCCGCTCGAAAGGACTTTCAAATGTCAGCGCTTGAATCTCGCCCTGCTCCATCCTCCACCGTCGCCACCACCGGCGTCTCTCTCGAAGTCGACGTGCAGACGGCGAAGCGCCTCCTCGCGGAGTCGGGCACGATCTTGATCGATGTCCGCGAAGCGGACGAGTACGCGCGCGAACGCATCACCGGATCGAAGTGGATCCCTCTGTCGCGAGTGACACCGAAGGATGTTGCACAACTCGGTGCGCGGCGCGTGTTGTTCCATTGCCGCGGAGGGCGGCGATCGTTGGACGCTGCGACGCGCTGTGCGGGTTTGGCCCAGAGTGGCATCGAAATCTTGAGCGTCGCTGGCGGAATCGAAGCGTGGCGTGCCGCTGGGCTCGGAACCGAAGTTGATGCAACGCGTCCGAAGTGGAGTGTCATGCAGCAGACGCAACTCACGATCGGAACGATGGTCGTCGCAGGCACCGCACTCGGCTTCTTCGTGAACCCGTGGTTCCTCGCACTTCCAGCCTTCATGGGCTGCGGCATGGTCTTCGCTGGCGCCACGGGAACGTGCGGGCTCGCGACGCTCCTCGGCATGGCGCCGTGGAATCGCGCGTCGAAGTGCGGCGCAGGTTCTTGCTCGCTCAACTGAACGCCGAATACAAAAATTGCCTTCGGGTTTCTGCGAGTCTGCGACCGCCTTTCCGGGGCGGTCGCGACATTTTTGGACAACTCACGATGCTGCAGATGGAAAACCCCGTCACCGAGACGACGAGGTCTTTCGCACCGTTGACGCCGGCGCGCTCCGTATGGCCTACTTCGTGGCCTACTTCGTGACCTTCCTCATGGCCTGCTTCGCGGTCTTCTTTGCAGCATTTTTCGCAGCCTTCTTCGCGACCTGCTTCGTGACGGACTTCGCGTCTCCCGCTGCGCGCATCTTCTCGCGCTGCTTCGCGTCGGCCTTGCAAATCATTCCGCCGTTTTTGCTTGCGACTTGAAATGCACGCGCGACCAGCGCAAGCACATCATCGATCGTCTCACCCTTGCGCGGCTTGAGCGCGATGCATGACTTTCCAGACATGTACGGCTTCAATGCTGCACCCAT
Organism: uncultured bacterium; assembly: GCA_903911205.1. Lineage (GTDB taxonomy): Bacteria > Planctomycetota > Phycisphaerae > Phycisphaerales > SM1A02 > QWPT01. The sequence goes on along the minus strand of CAIWCL010000088.1, from coordinate 5,423 downwards.
TGCAGCGAGTGTCGCGGGCGAACAGCAATAGGCAATCGGCCCAGCCTTCCGCATGGCGAATCCGGCAATCCACTCCATATCGCGCACCACGATCGGGAAGCCCGCATAGATCGCGATGTCTTTGACATCAAACGCGGCTTCAAGCGCTTCGCAGAGACGCGTCGCAATCGCGCGATCACTCACCGCGACAGACTTGAGGAATGATTCGCGCGCATAGGGCGAGAACTTCTCTGCTGGCTTCATCGTTCCAACTCCTTCGTGCCTTCTCGTGTTGTTTTCTCGTGTTGTTTCCTCGTGGCGCTTTGCTCCACGCTCTACTTGGCTCAAGTTCCTCGAAGATATCGGCGCATGATTTCATACGCTTCGTCGGAATCACTTCCTGCTATGATCACGACTTCTCGCCGGTGACCTCAGGTCGGACAGGAAGTCCGACACCAAGACTGGGACCTAGCCGGCAGCATGCCAAAAGACCGATTTTGCTGCGGAAATCGCAGCGTATTCGCTCGGCATGCGCCAGTTGGCTTGATCCCGTCTGTCGGTACTGCCGAGCGAACGCGATTGCGCCTGAACGACAAGAACCACGGTTTTCACCGTGGTTGAGACCTTTGGCTCCGCCATTGTGTCTGAAAGGCATTTTGTGACTGTTTCGAATCATCGCTCCGCTCCTCACGCGAAACCCGCCCGTTCTGGAAGCACCCACTCGGAAGCTTCCGCCACCTCCGCCACCACCGCCACCTCCGCCACGAAGAGCGCAGACACCTCCACCACCCACTTCACTGATCTCGGGCTCGTTCCCGCGATTCTCGAAGCGTTGCGCGCCGACGGCTATGAGCGCCCGACGCCGATTCAGGCGCAATCGATTCCGCCAGCGCTTGCAAAGCGCGACGTCCTCGGCATCGCGCAGACGGGTACCGGCAAAACCGCAGCGTTCGCGCTCCCGATCATCCATCGGCTTGTCACCGAGTTGCGTCCGGGGATGAAGTTGCCTGTTGGCCGCAAGCCGAAGGCGCTCGTACTCGCGCCGACGCGCGAACTCGCCGCGCAAATCGCAGAGAGTTTCGCAAGTTACGGTCGCCACACGCCCGTCCGCTTCGCCGTCATCTTCGGCGGCGTTGGACAAGGCCCGCAAGTGCGCGCGATCCAACAAGGCATCGACATTCTCGTGGCAACGCCAGGGCGTCTCATCGATCTCCTGCAGCAGCGGCTGGTCAATCTCAGCGAGATCTCGTTCTTCGTCCTTGATGAAGCCGATCGCATGCTCGACATGGGTTTCATCGAGCCGATTCGCAAGATCTCGGCGATGCTGCCGCGTGACCGTCAGACCATGCTCTACTCGGCAACGATGCCCAAGGAAATTCGGCATCTCGCCGATGCGCTCCTGCGCGATCCAGTGACGGTGACGGTGACGCCCGTTTCCTCCGCGGTCGATCGCATCGATCAAAAGCTCTACTTCGTGCTGAAAGCGCAGAAGACGCAGTTGATGATTCACCTCTTCGAAACGCTCGCGATGGAGCGAGTGGTGGTCTTCACGAAGACGAAGCACGGCGCCGATCGACTCGCGCGCAAACTCAAGGCAGCCGGCATCGGCTCCGAAGCGATTCACGGAAACAAGGCGCAAAATCAGCGTATTCGTGCACTCGATGCGTTCCGCAGCGGGCGCTCACCCGTGCTGGTCGCGACTGATGTGGCTGCACGCGGACTCGATATCGACGATGTCACACACGTCGTGAACTACGACCTTCCGATGGAGCCTGAGGCGTACGTCCACCGCATCGGACGTACCGCGCGTGCGGGCAAGTCTGGCCACGCGATTGCGTTCTGCGACGTGGAAGAACGCGGGCTCTTGAAGCAAGTTGAACGGCTCATCAAGTTCGAGATCCCGCGCGAGCGCGTTCCGGATGAGGTGCCGAAGTCGGATGAAGCTGCCGCGAAGGCCTCGGGTGGAACGGCTCCAACGTCTTCTCCCGACGCAGATGATCGCGCGCATGAACGTCACGGGCGTGAAAGCCGCACGCGTGAAATCCATGCGCCGGGCGAACCACGACACAATCGTCAAGCATCTCCGTCGCGCCAGAAGCACGCGCCTCACGAAGGGCACTCCTCACATCGCGCCGAGTCACCTGCAAAGCCGCGCGAAACTGCACGCGAGCGCAAGCTGGACCAACCCCGCGATCGCTCGCGTGATGCTGCGCGGGATCAACCACGTGGCCAATCACGTGAGCAGCCGCGTGGCCAATCACGTGAGCAGCCGCGTGGCCAATCCCACGCGAAGAAACAACCGCCTTCCCGTGATTCATCGCGTGAGTCATCGCGTGAGTCATCGCGTCCTGCCTCGCACGGAAAGCCGCATGCGCATCCGCACGGCAAGTCGCCTGCACATCCACAGAACCGCGATGCGCGCGCTGAGGGCGGATCAAACGATCGTCGTTCGAACCGCGACAACGCTGCGTCTGATCGCTCCGGTGAAGGCCGTTCTTCGGCGAAGCCCCCAATCGGTGGCGGTCGACGCAGTCAGTGGACTGGCCGACCACGCGGCCGCTGACCCGCGAGTGCACTTTCAAAAAGGAACGCGCGTTCCGTCTTACCCAGCGTGCGCTTGGGTGGGACGGAACGCTGCGCTTTTCGACACCGCTGCGTTTTTCGAATCGTTTGAATGTTCCCTCAACGAAACTCTTCGAGAAGAGCGCGTGTACAAAGTTCGCTTCAAGGGCACGCGCCCCACGCGGCCAAGAGAAGTGAGAGATCCGCAGCGCCGACATCGCCGTCGCCATCGACATCGCCTGCGCCCGAAGTACCCCACGCGGCAAGCAGCAGCGAGAGATCAGACGCACCCGTCTCTCCATCGCCGTCGATATCCGTTGGGCACTTCGACGCCGGACGCGGGAGATTCAACACAAAAATGCGATTACCAAAGGCGGTGCGGCCAGTACCAACGATGGTGTAACCGTCACTCGACATTGCGAGCGGCAACGACATGCGCACGTCATTTGGGACATCGACACCCTGCGAGCGCGCATACTCCTCAAGTTCATGGAGCGTGCCGTCAATCCAAATGTAACCCTCACCGCTCGTCGCCGGCGGGCCCGCGCGGAAGAACATCGCGACGCGCGAGCCGTCATCGCTGACGTCCGTCGCATACGCGCGATAGCCTGGAATCGGCGACAAAGGCAGCGGCGCGTAGCCGCTGGTTTGATTCCACCGCCATGCAGGCTGCTCGCTGAGGAGTCCGAGCCCGACGACCCACTGTCCATCGCCGGAGCACGCGTTCGCCTCGCCGAGTTTGAGGTTGCTTGGTCCCGTCAACACCGTCTGTACGCCGTTGCGCCAAATGCACCCACGCCATGATCCGACGTAATCGGATTGCCAGCCCACAACCGTCGTGCCGTCCATGTTGCAGCCGTTTGCGCGATTGGGTTCATAGAAGAACGCCGTCGGCAGGGTTGTAAACCCCGTCGACTCGTCCCAGACGTAGCCAATAGCCGAGCATTGCGCTTGTTGACCAAGACCGACGACACGCGTGCCATCACCTGAGATACCCCAAGCGCTCGTTGCTCCGATGTCACACGAGAATCCAAGATTGCCAATGCGCGTTGTTTCGCCCGTGGCGATTTCGTAGATCGCGCCCTCCGTTTTGCTGGTCTTCGGATTGATGGTTGTGAATCCGATGCGCGAGCCATCCTTTGAGATATCCCCGGATCCACCCGCACCTTGAAAGCCCGGCGCAATGCCGCCGATCGGTACGTGCCCCGAAGCCGCCGTCCAGTACCAGTACTGCACGACATCATTCAGGACGACCACGCTGCCGTCATCACTCACACCTGTGGCGTATGAGCCCTCGATCAGCGCAAGGCTTCCCGACGTTCCGCCCGCGATTGCAGACGTCGCCGAGAGACCCAAGAAAGCTGCACCGACAGCCGGAAAAGCGAGTCGTCGAACTGCTGCTGAAGTGAATCGAGTGCTCATCACGGACAGGTTCCCCACGAAGCCAAAAGAAGTGCGAGATCCGATGCACCCACGGCACCATCGCCGTCAAGATCGACATCGGGGTTCAGCGAATCCCATGCCGCCAACAAACTCGAAAGGTCTGCGGCGCCAACCTCGCCATCGTCATTGAAGTCGGCAGGGCACGCGGGCGCGGAGGGCGTCAAATCCAAGACGAATGGCGAGGGCGTGCCATCGTCGCGCATCGCTGCGCCGCCGATGAAGAGCCCGTCGTCAGACATCGTGAAGCCGGAGTACGACCAGTTTGAGGGAAGCTTGAATCCGTGTTCCGCAGCCCACTGGGAGAGCGACACGTATCCACGATCGGCAAACCACAGATAGGTTCCGCCACCCGCGAGAACAAGCGCCATCGAACCATCGACGTTCGAATCGGTCACCGCGCCGAGGCCGGCAGGAGCTGGAATCATGGCTTGATAGCCCGTCGCGACGCTCCAACGCCACGCGGCGCCGCCATCAAAGTTGGTTCGACCTCGACCAAAGACCCACTGACCGTTGCCACTCACCGACGAGGCCTCGCTCACTTTCGCCGTTGCCACGCCGCGATAGATGAGCGTCTGGACGTACTCACCAGCCGCATTGCGGATCCATACCGAGCCTTGTCGCCAACCAACGTAATCGTCAGCCCAACCCGCGATCACCGCGCCATCGTCACTGATGGCATTCGCGCGGGTCGGCTTGTAGAAGTAGCTCGACTGCATGCGCCGCTCTTCGCCGGTCGCGCGATCGCGTACGAAGCCGCGGGCTTCGGAACAACCGTTCCAGTTCAGTCCGCAGACGTATCGCCCATCGCGTGACATGCCCCACGGGCCGGAACGCTCGATGTCGCAGTTCGGGCCGACATTCCCCATCGTCTCGGTGAAGGTCAGATTCTTGATGTCGTAGATTGTCGCTTCAGACTTGAGCGGCTTCCCCTGCAACGTGCTGCAGGTCATCTCGTTGCCATCAGCGGTGATGTTTGGATGTCCGCCGACGCCGTTGCCCGGCGCAAGAGCCCCGTCGACGAGGACAACCCAATTCTCGCGCGTCCAAAACCACACATTTGCTTGGTCGTAGCCGACCGCGATCCGCCCATCCGCACTGATGTCATTGACATACGCATATGGAACCGGACCAAGGAAATAAACCTCGCCGGCGCTGACTGGCGACGAAACGGAGAGCAACGTGTTGGCGATCGCGGCGGCAATCGAACACGCACGAAGTTTGATGTGGCTCATGAGGCCTTTCATTGAGAATGTTCCGCGAGTCGGAACGCGGAGCTGGGCGGGTCGGGATGAAGACGGAAGCACGGCGTCAACCGTGCTTCCGCGAGAAAAGGAAAACTCAGCGCGCGAGGTTCGTCGCGAGGTTGATTACAGGCACGCGCCCCATGCTGAAAGCACGATCGCAAGATCTGAAGCGCCAGTGTCGCCGTCGCCGTCGAG
>CAIWCL010000087.1 GCA_903911205.1 uncultured bacterium | reverse complement strand
GACCTCTGGGCTGTAGGACCTCTGGGCTGTAGGACCTCTGGGCTGTAGGACCTCTGGGCTGTAGAAGATTCTCTGGGCGCTCTTTTCCGTGCGTACATCGCCGCGTGGAGCATTCGTCTGCGAGAACGAACGTGTTCAGCACATCAGTGCGTTGATGCGGATCGACACGACCGGCATCACGCCGCTTGGCGAAAATGCAGAGATCTCGTTCTCGCCCGCGCGAAGCTGTGTCGCGGAGAGTTGAAGTGTGCGGCGCACGTACGGTCGCTTCGCCGTACCGACGCGAACACCACTCACGCCGTCAAGCGTCATCGCAGCGACGCCGTTCACAAGGATCGTCGCGATCTCATCCGCCGGATGCTCCACCACAAGTTCAACCGCGCCAACGGTCGTCGGCACGATCGCCATTGGGTAAGTCCAACGGAACCATGTCGGAAGACCCACCGTGGTCTTCGCAGTGGTAGATGACTTCGTGCGCTTCGCCGCCGAACCTGCAATCGACCAACTCGACGGTGGTTCGATGCGCGCGAAGGACCATTCCGCGTTGATCTCGCCAACAACTTCGACAAAGTCCATTTCCTTCGCAAGCCGCTTCAGACGCGCATCGTCAAGTGCGGCGTGTGGATCAAGATCGAGCAAGAGCTCGTTCTCGCCGGGTACCAACTTGATATTCCGCCCCTTCGGCGGCTTTTCGCCCTTCGCGACCGGGGCAGGCCGCATGGGTGAAAGTTTCGCGCCATCCATCATGATTTCAGTGATCTCAGCGAGTTCCGCGTCGAGTAACTCACCATTGAGTCTCAAGCGGTGACCGACGCGCAGATGCCCCTCATCGCGCCACCAATCTGGGAAGCGCAGCATCACAGAGTTCTTGCGTGCAGCGAACGTCCATTGCACCGTTTTCCGCGCGCCCATTGCACCGCGCGGTTCATACCCCCACGCAAATCTGCCAAGCGTTGTCGCATCAAAGTCGGGGAGTTCGACAAGGCTGCTCTTCACACCCTTCACTGCAGTGCACTCGACGAGCGGCCCGAGTACACCCACGCGTTCATCGAGATGCCCACCGAATGGCGGAAGCGCATTCGCGCACACCTCCATGACATGCATTTCGCTCCGCTTTTTCTCGGCGACGCGATACGTCGCTCGCACGCCCATCGATATGAACCGCACATCGCTTCCCTTGCGCTTCGGCGCGTCGAAACGGACGCGGTAAAAGCCGTGCATGGCCGCGAGACCGTACGACCCAAGAGATGCTGGCGATGCGATCCGCGCGAAACGCGGATCTGTGCCATCCACGAGACGGGTTGCCGCGAGCACGAGCGGTGGAGCAAGTTTGAGTTCAACCGCACTCGTCGATATCTGCGATGACTTGATACGTTCGATCTTGGTTCCGCGTGCCGCTTTCGTTGCCTTCGGGATTTCAGCACTTTCAACGGAACCATCACGCGCAACTCGCGCCAGCAATACACCAGCACGATCAATAAACTCGATGGCATCCTCTGCGATACCTACGCCACACGCCATCGCGTGCGTGACGACCGCGAAGCGAAGCCCGCGCACCTTCGTCACCTTCGGCGCGGCACCCTCCGCAAGAACCGTGAGTTCCACCGCGCTTCCGTCGACTTTCACTTTGATTTTCGTTCGCGGCGCACCGGCGACCACCACGATGTCCCCGAGAAGTGCGACGAGCGAGCCAGTGCATCGCTCAAGTCGCGCACCGGCGATCACAAAATCGCTTGCGTAAAAGTCGACCGCCGATTCGGAATGTGCGGCGACCACTTGTTCGGATCCATCCGCCGCGCGATGCGAGAGTTGCTGCGTTGAAGTTCGCTTCGATGGCGACCGTTTCGCTTGAGGGGTGCCAGAGTCCTTCGCTGCACCGAGCACCACGGTGCATCGCTCCGAACGTTCGCCCGCAAGGTGCACGGCGCGGGCGTGCATCGCGGCGCGGGGGTGCGTCGCACCAGCGTCGATCGAGACGGGCTTCATCGCGGCGAAGATCTCCGCGAACGAGGTCGCGAAGACCAACGCGCGACGCGAGGCGAACGTGTCGACATCGGGTCGCTCTGCACAACCTGTTGCGCTCGTTGCGTGTGTGTGCCGCGTGCCCACGACTTCACAGGCGAAGTCCGCGCGCGACGCGACCGACTCCGCAATCAGTGCCGCCCATGCGCGGCCGATCTCCGTGCCACCCGTGAGCAACTCGCGACGCGTTGGGCTGTGCATCAACAAGGGCGGCGCGTCCGGATGCACCTGACGCAACTCTCGCGTCGTTCGCTCGACGACGGTTGGTCCCTGCCACGCGTCAAGCAAACTTTCGTGCGTGTACCAACAGTTGTTCGCTGTGAAGAGCGGGACATCGATCCCGACCTCACGCGCGAACCGAACGAGTGCCGCGAAATAGGCGTCGCCAAGCGCACCATCGAGCGAACGCCAGTCGTCCTCAATCCCGACGGCGATGACGGCGCGTATCGCCGAAGCACCGTTGCGCGATGCCAAGAGATCGACACACTGCGGCGCAAGCGCGCGCCAGAACTGTGAAACCCGTGCGAGGAACGCTGGATTGGCTTCGCGCAGCCGCGGCCCAACCAGGTCGCGCAGCCAGATCGGTAGTCCGCCTCGCGCGAACGAACCCCCAACACAGGGCCCGATCCGAAGGATGACCTTCAGCCCGGCCGTCGCGGCCAACTCGATCGCACGACGAAGATCGCACGCTCCCGTGAAAACGAATCGACCCGGCGTCGGTTCATGGAGTGCCCAGGGGACGCGGATGACGACCGTGTTGAATCCGGTGTGGCGCAGTCGACTGAGCGTGGCGGCCCACGCGAGGGGGTCCAAAAGGGTCGCGTCAAACGCGGCGGCTGCGATGGTGAAGCGGCTCGCCCGGCTGCGTGCGCCGTCGAAGAGGAAACTCAAAGAGTCGAAAGAAACCGATGGCATCGAGTGAAATCCAGCGACGGCGGTCGTACAGGCGGCAGAACTGCGCTCTTCGCGTCTGAGTCGGTCCGGACGCATCCGCGGCTGCGTTCGTCGACAACTCTCCCACAATCGTCCTGCAGCAGCAAAAAGGAGGCATCCCACTTCGAACTATCGACGAACGGCGCAGCGCCCAAAGGGCGAGCTCGGTAGTACCCTTCCCCTCCCGCATGGTTCCGAAGCCTCCAACCAACCGCCGACGTTTCTACCCCGCGACCACCCCACACGCGGGGGCGGCCTTTTTGAGCTCGGTTGCGAACCTCGGCATTCCGACCGGTCTCATGACCCGTGCGAGCGTCAAGATCGTCGCGAGCATTGGGGCTGCTCTTGCGCTCGCAGGATGTGAATCTGGATTGCGATCGATTGATCGGGCGACTACCGAGAAGTTGCGCGAGAGTGCGGAGGCGATGGGTGGCGGCGCGATCTACCCAGAAGTTGACGCGACTCGCTACGAAAGTGGTTCCTACTTTCCTGATTTCCCAGAGAACGTGGATCGGCCACCGACCGCAAATCCGCCGGCCGATGACCTCTCATTCACGCCGATTCCGCAAGCCCAAGAGGACGCCGACAGCATCGCCCAGCGGTTCCGGAAGATGGCGGAAGGTGACCCGAACGCGAAACTCTTCACGTTCGACGACGCCGTCGCGTACTCCATTGAACACGCCGATGAGTACCTCACTGCCGAGGAGGCGTACCTCATCATCGCGATTCGACTCTTGATCGAAGAGCACCGTTGGACACCGCTCCCCGCGAACGTCACCAGCCTCAACTTTGCGAACGACGGCACCAACGGCCGCTTCAACAACGCCCTCTCGATCGTGAACGACCTCGGTGTTGCCCAACGCCTGCCCTTCGGCGGCGAGGTCAGTGCCTCCTTTGTGGTGGCCGCGACGCAGCAACTCGACAACTACCTCGCGAACACCGACACCCAATCGGCCGACATCGTGCTGGAGGCTGCGATCCCCCTCCTCCGGGGCTTCGGAGACGTCGCACTTGAACCGCTGATTCAACAGCGCCGCAACCTCGTGTACGCCGCGCGCGAATTCGAGCAATTCCGCCGCGACTTCTTCTTCGATCTCGCGAACGACTACCTGGGACTCGTGCTGCAGCTCCAAGGAATTGCGAACGGTGAGCGCCAAGTGGAACGCAGCGCCGCGGTTGAAGAGCGCACGAAGGCGCTCGTCGAGAGTGGCCGCACCGAGCCCTTCCAAGCAGATCTTGCGACGCAGAACACGCTCTTCGCGCTGGATCGATTGACAACGCAGCGTGAGGCGTATCGCCTCAGCGTCGACCGCTTCAAAGCGCGCCTCGGCATGCCCGTCGACACGCCCATCGAGATTGAACCGACCCGGTTCAACCTTCCGGTGCCGATGATCGATCCCGAGAAGGCACTCGATCTCGCGTTCCGTTATCGACTCGACCTTCAAACGTGGCGCGATCTCGTCGATGACTTCTCGCGCAAGGTGGATGTCGCGCGCAACAACTTGCTCGGCGACCTCGATCTCCTTCTCGCAAACAATCTCCCGACCGACCCGACACAGGCGCAGTCGGGACTCGATTTCACGCCCGGTGACAACGAGTTCTCCGCATCGCTCGTCTTCTCCATGCCGCTCGATCGCGTGACCGAAGACTTGCAGTTGCGCCAGGCTCAGATCTTGCTTGAGCAATCGAAGCGCCAGTACTTTCAACGTCGCGATGATGCGGCGGTGCAGGTGCGGCAAGCTGCGCGCGGTATCGAAACCTCGCAGTTCAGCCTTGTCATTCAAGAGAAGAACGTGCAGGCCGCGATGAATCGTCAGGCGGCCATCGATGCAGCGCCTGATCGCGCGACCGCCCGCGACCGCACCGAAGCGGTCGACCAGTTGCGTCGCGCACAAGACTCGCTCGACAACGCCCGCAAAAACTTGCAAGTGGCGATTCTTCGCTATCTCAACACCACAGGCCAAATGCGAATCTCGCCCAATGGTCGACTCGTTCCACCGAAGGGCATGGACGTTGGTGAAGAGATGGGACCTGGCATCATCGATACAAGCCCGTAAGAACGAATACGGAAAACGAACGTGCACGACCGCAAACGTCGCGCTCGTTCCCACTCAGTTGACTTCTCGAGTTCACACTCATGCGTACTGAAACCACCATCTCTCTCGCCCGCGCCGCGTCACTCGCGCTTGTCGTTCTCGCAAGCGGCCTTCCGCTCGGATGCGGTGGCTCTGCGCCGACGGAGCAATCCACGCTTGGCGCGCGCGATCTGCACACCGTCGAAAAAGCATCTTTCGACATGGTGCTCCCGGTCAGTGGTGAACTTGCTGCGCAGCAACAAGTTGAAATCCGTAACAAACTCGAATCGCGCGCGGTGATCACAGAGATCGTCAGCGAAGGCACGCGCGTTTCGAAGGGCGATGTCGTGGTGCGCCTCGCGCAAGAAGAATTGATCGACAAGATCAAGGATGCGCGCGATAAGGTGAACAGCGCACAAAGCGCGGAAATCGCCGCAAAACAGGCACTCGCGATCAAGCAAGGCGAGAAGCAAAGCGAACTCGACAAGGCCGATGTCGCGGTGCGTATCGCCGAACTCGCGCTCCAAGGCTGGCAAGAAGGCGAAGTTGTCAACAAGCGTCAACAACTCGCGCTCGCGAAAGAGACCGCGATCATCAACTTCGACCGTCTCAAAGGCCGCTTTGAGGAGAGCGAGAAACTCGTTGCACAGCGCTACATCGCAAAGGACGAATTCGAAAAAGACCGCATTGCGATGATCGAGGCGGAAGCGAAAGTGAAGCAAGCGGACCTCGATCTTGAGGTCTACGAGAAGTACACGTTCTTCCAAGACGAAGCGAAGAAGAAGTCAGACCTCGAACAGGCGCGCGCCGAACGTTCGCGCGTCGAAGAGAAGTTCAACGCGGAACTCGTGAAGGCGCAGTCAGATCTCGAGAGCGCAGAGTTCCAACTCACGAGCGCGAAGGATCGCCTCGCAAATCTCGAGATGCAGCTCGGCTATACCACCATCGCTGCGCCGATCGACGGCCTCGTTGTCTATGCAACGAGTATTGATAGTTCCAACGGCGGTCGCGGCGGTGGCGACGCGCAACCTCCACAGGTTGGCACTGAACTTCGCCCGAATGAACTCGTGATTCTCTTGCCTGACACATCGCGCATGGTCGCGAATCTCAAGGTGAGCGAAGCGTTGTCGGGGCGCATCAAGCCGGAGCAGACCGTCACGGTCTTTAGCGACGCGCTCCCCAACCAACCCGTCGCGGGAAGTGTCACCACTGTGAGCGTGCTTGCTGCGAGTGGTGGTTGGCGTGATCCAAACCGCCGTGAGTACACCGTGAAGACGGCGCTCAATGCCGACCCATCGATGGGACTGAAGCCCGCGATGCGATGCAAGGCAGAGATTCTTCTCGGCCGCGTCGAGGATGCAATCAACGTTCCGGTACAAGCGATCTTCCGTCAGGGACCTGTCGCTTTTGTGTACGTCCAAGAGGGCACAGGATTCGCGCAGCGCCAAGTAGAACTTGGTCGCGCGAGCGAACTCTTGATCGAAGTGAAGAAGGGCGTCGAGCCAGGCGAGAAGGTGCTCTTGCGCGAACCAAAGGCGTTTGAGATCACATCGAAACTTGATGCAAGCGTTTTCGAGATGGCAAACATCTCTGCGCCCGGTTCAAGCGGCGGAGGTCGCCCACCGATGGGCCGCGCGATGAACGCAACTCCCGCGGAAGGCGCCGCAAACGCGCCCGCTGCTGGAGGCCCACCGGCTGGTGCGGGTGAAGGTCGTCGGAGCGGCGGCGGTCCGGCTGGCGGTCCTCGCGGTCCAGGCGCGGGTGGTGAGCCTCGCGGTGAAGGCAGCGGCCGACCATCAGGCACCGATGGTGCAGCGACATCCGGCGGAACAACCACGCCACGCAGCAACTGATTCATTGTGCGAGCCCAAGTATTGAAGCTCAAGTATTGAAGCCCAAGTGTTGAAGCCCTGGTTTTGAAGGCTCGATTTTGAAGCCCAGGTTTTGATGCCCAGGTTTTGATGCCCAGGTTTTGATGCCCCAGTTTTGAGGGCTCGGTGTTTGAGCTTGCGTCTCAGAGCGCAGGTTCGTTTGTGGAATACAAACCAAACCCCGCACCGAGCCTCGCACCTCAAACCTCGCACATCGCACCTCGCGGAGAAATCTGCGATCTCAACGTGTCTTGTCGGCTACTTCGCACACTGCGCGGAGCAGCGCAGGAAACTCTGTCAACGTGTCCACGATGACTTCTGGTGCGGGATCAAGCGTTTCGACCGGTTGACCGTGGTTGTAACCGCCGCGAACAACAATGCTCGGCATCGCCGCCGCGCGTGCCGCGCCAACATCGTTTGCGCTGTCACCGACCATCCATGCATGACGCGCACCAACGCGCCGCATCGCTTCCGTCAGCGGCGCAGGATGGGGCTTTCGAACCGCGAGTGAATCACCGCCAATGACAACCGACACAAACGGCCGCCATCCAAGCGCGTCGACGATGCGCTCGGTTGGCGCAAGCGGCTTGTTGGTCACGATCGCAGCCGTGAGTCCGCACGCACAAACAACCTCGAGCGATTCGCGCGCTCCCATGAGTGGCACAGTGTGGTCGACGCAAACTTCTTGATAGATCGCGCGAAAGCGTGGCATCGCGGCGTCGGCCATGGCGTGGAGTTCGCGCGCGTTCGATGCGGAGGCAAAGCCGGTCAGCGAGCCCGCCATCGCCCGCTCCACAAGCATGCGTGCGCCATTTCCAACCCACATCGCCACTTCATCGCGCGTACGCGTGGCAAAGCCGAGTTCCGCAAGAAGTGCGTTGACTGCGACGTGAATGTCCTCAACCGAGTCGATGAGCGTGCCGTCGAGATCGAAGAGTACGGCGTCCGGTCGCGCAAAAGCGCGCAGCGCGATCAACGCACGCGCGTGGCGCTCGGTGATTGGAACGTGCGCGGTTGGGTCGGTGCGCGGCGTCACGGCATCAAGGGCGGGGTTTTTGTGGGCGTGTTTGGCGACGTGCGCAATCGACATAGGCGCGATTGATAGGCGGGCCGTCGCATCGAAGACGCGAATGGGTCGTCCACTCTGCGAAGATTGTCGAGAGAGGTCAGGGCTGACAGCGACCGTCGGCGCAACGCGTCATTCGGCGATCGCGGCAACGACGCGATTCCACTCTGCGTCGTTCGCAAAGCTCGACGGTCCGCCACGATCCTGCTGACGCACGATGTTGGAGGCGTCGATGCCATAGTGCCGCGTGAGGTCGCTCACGATCGAGGCAAGGCTCTGCAGTTGGGGGTCGGTCAGTGGACGGCGTGCCGTGTCGCCAACGACACAGATCTCGATTGCGTCCGCAACCGAGCCGCCGTGCTGCTGCGCATTCCAACGCGGTCCCATCAGGACTGCGCCGTTCTGCTCACCATTGCCATTGCCAACGACGAAGTGGTAGCCAAGCGATGGCATACCCATCGAGGCGTGATGCCGTGAGAGATCCTCGATGCTGCCGACAAGCGAACCAGACTCGTGAATCACGATCTGTCGCCAGCGCGGCGCTGCGCGCTCGGTGATATTGACGAGCGGGCCAGTTGCCTGACCACCCTTCCAACCGTCGCTCAGAACGAGCGCGCCACCCGCGAAGGTCATTGCGCCCACAAAGACCGTCCACACGATTCCCGTGCGCTTCGGGTGCACCTTGCGCTTCTTACTCGTCGACTTGGTCGAGGTCGTCGACTTGGTCGAGGTGCTGCGGGAGTTTGAGGTTGAGGACGGCTTCCGTGCCAAGGGCGCGACTCCAGTGGGGGGCGAACAATATCGGAAATCGGCCGATGCGAGCGCATCACTGCAGGATTTGCGAGATATGCCACTTTCACCGGGAAATCTGAGCGAGTCCACCGAACGGTTCTGCGCATGTGTGACGGTCGTGCGGGCAGGACCGATACGGAATATTCCCGACAAGGCATTCCCCCAAAACGTTCAGAGGGGCGCGGAAAAACCGCCAAGAGTACGAGCCACGAGTACGAGCCACGAGTACGAGCCAAGAGTACGAGCCACGTGCATGCACTGGCATCATCGCGAGCCGCTGTTGCAGTGTTGCCGCGGTTTTGATGTCGTGCTGGTCGAACCGATGTGGCGAACTGGTGTGGCGAACTGGTGTGGCGAACCAAACCGCGCAGTGCACGCGCGTCACTGCGGCTGTGTGAGCCGTGCGCGCAACGCGGGCTGCGGTGTGCCGAAGACGTCAGGCTCTTCGAGCGGCGTGTACACCTGCCGCATTCGGTCGTGCGTCTCGAATTGGTTCCGCGGAAGATCGCTCGGAAAGAGGGTCTTCTGACAACCGGTAAGCCCGAGTGCACCGAGGGCGAGCGCCCCAAGGACGAGCACCCCCGTGACGGACGCGACCGTGATGGGGCAAACGAAGACGAACGAACCACGCCCCATCGGGCGAGGCACGGGTCGTTCGCAAAGTTTGGTCGGTCGCATGGATGGCATCCTACTTGTCTCGGGTCGGGCTGTCTGACCCCCTCGCGTGGACCGAACTCGCAAACGCGTTGCTCGGTCCTGTGCTGGCTTCGCTTCAATCCCGGGGTTCCGCCCTCTCGGGAACGAACGGTACGGTTGCTGTCGCGGGGAATCGGCGCCCGGTCGCCGGATCGACAAACTCGATCGCGACCGAAACCGCACGTGGTGCGCCTTCAACGCCCCATCGAATCGGCTGTTCGACTGTGTAGTGCGTGCCCATGAAGCCGGATCGGTAGCAATCGCGCAGCGCCTTCGGCCCGACGCGCGTCGCAAGCGCGGGTGCGGGCGGAGCATTAGGCACGAGCACAGTCGCGGAAACATCAAGCCAACCGGCCACCTGGTGGAAGCGACCAAGGCCATCGGAGGGAACGATGACCAACGTCAGTAGCCCCTCACGAGAACTTTCCTCGCGAGAACTGCGGACTTTCGCGCTCGAGAGGGCGGAGATGGAAATCGAAGCAAGCGCGGGGGTTGCCGCAGCGGCGTCCTGACGCAACGCCGCGATTTCGGCGGATGCAACACCGGTCTGTTCCTCGCCTCCGGAAGCGGCGGACGCGACCTTCGCCGAAAGCCGCGCGACCTCACTCTCCAGCTCGGAAACCCGGGTGCGCGCCGCGTCGCGCTCTTCCGTCCGCTCGACGAGTTCGGCGCGCAGGCCGTCGTTCGCGTTCGGAGCAAGCACCCGGCCTTTGCAGCCGGTCAGAGGCATGCATGCCACAAAGCCAACGGCGAGCACCGCTCCGACGCAGGTCAGAGGCAGCCGGGAGCTGTTCGCCGCGCTGACCGCGGGGATGATGGCCATAGAGAATGGCGCGCGGCCGTCAGACACTGGTTGGTGCGTCTCCATCGGTCGGTTCGTCGGCGTGATCGCCGTCCTCAAAGGAAAGATCGAGGCCGGTCGCGGTCTGGAAGGCGAGTTGCTCGAGCGCAACAGTGAAGTCGACGCTGACGATTCCGATACCCTCGCGGACCTCAATCCGGCGCGGCGCGAAGTTGAGAATCCCACGAACACCGGCCGCGACGAGCGCGTCGGCGACCTGTTGCGCAGCCTCGCGAGGGACGGCAACGATGCCGAGATTGATGCGCTCGGCGGCGACCGTCGTCGAAAGATCGCGCATCGGTTGGACGCGCAATCCGCCGACTTCTTGCCCCGCAACCGCCGGGTTTGCGTCAAAGACGGCGACGATTTCGAAGCCCTCGCGCCGGAAACGGTCGTACGACACAAGCGCGCGACCGATGTTGCCCGAGCCGACGACGCAGACGCGCCAGTCGCGGTCGCGGCCCATGATTTTGCGCAGGCTGCCAACCAAATCCGAGATCGTGTAGCCGCGGCCCGGGTGCCCGAGTTGTCCGCAAATCGCCAGATCCTTGCGCACTTGCGCGTCGGTCAACCCAAGCGAACGGCCAAGCGCCTTCGAACTCACCGTTGCCTCCCCCTGCTCTAAGCGCGACGAAAGTTCGCGCAGATACAGGCTCAACCGACGAGCGGCGGGCCGGGGGATGGGTTTCTTCTCGGGCACGGGCCCATAGTACGGGTTCCGCACGCGATGTCGAAGAGGGGCGAGTGCGCGCCCCGCGATTGGTCGAGATCGGGGGTCGTCGCTACCCTCCGCGAATGCACATCGCGGACATCCTCTCGGGTGGCACGACGTCGCTGAGTTTCGAGTTCTTCCCCCCGAAGACCGACTCCGGCTTCGAGGCGCTTTACCGTTCGATCGCAGAGTTCGAGCCGCTCGCGCCGAGTTTTGTCTCCGTGACCTACGGCGCCGGCGGATCGACCCGCGACAACACGCACCGCTTGGTTGTTCGGCTTCGGCGCGAAACAAGCCTCGAGCCTGTGCCGCACCTCACCTGCTTCGGCCACACCAAGGACGAGATTCGTCGCATTCTCGAGATGTATGCCGCGGCGGGTGTCGGCAACATTCTCGCGCTGCGCGGTGACCCTCCAGCGGGCGCGCGCATTCTTGCGCTCGGTGATTTCCAACATGCCGGTGACCTCGTTGCGTTCATCCGCCGTGAAGGCGAACGCCTTGGCGTCAACAACGGACGCGGCTTCGGTATCGGCGTCGCGGGATTTCCGGAGGGCCACCCAGAAACGCCCAATACGCTCGTCCAAATCGAGCATCTCAAGGCGAAGGTCGATGCGGGCGCCGACTACATCGTGACGCAACTCTTCTTCGACAACGGTGCGTTCCACGACTGGCGCGCACGGTGCGATCTCGCGCGGATCAAAGTGCCGATCATTGCGGGCATCATGCCGATCACCAGCGCGACTGGCTTGCGTCGCATGGCGGATCTCGCGGCCGGCACGCGTTTCCCGGCGAGTCTCTTGAAGGCAATTGATCGTTGCCGCGGGAACGCCGAAGCGATTGAAAACGTCGGAATTCACTGGGCAACGGAGCAGTGCCGCGATCTTCTCGACAAAGACATCGCTGGCATTCACTTCTACACGCTGAACAAGTCGGACGCGACGCGACGCATTCATCGCACGCTCGGTGTGCGACCGACGGTGTAAGCACCAACGCGCCCTCGACGCTACGGTGCTCGGTCCATGCACACGCCCGAAGGATCACCGCTCGGAATAAGCACGCGCCTCGCGCATGAGACGCGCACACCGTTCGCGCATCACGGCTTCGTGAACACGCCGATTCACCGCGGTTCCACGGTGCTTTTCAAAACGCTCGACGACCTCGAGGGCGCGATGCGCGCCGACACGCGACGTGGTCCGTACACCTACGGACTCATCGGCAACCCGAACTCGCGCGAACTCGAGCGGCTCTGCGCGAATCTCGATGGCGGCGCGGGTGCCGTGGTCGTCGAGAGCGGCCTCGCTGCCGTGAGTTTGCCACTGCTTGCGAATCTCGCGGCGGGCGACCACGCGCTCTTCACCGACAGTTGTTACGGCCCGACGCGACACCTCGCGAACAAGATTCTGCCGCGTATGGGAGTGACGACGGAGTTCTACAACCCACGCGCCGGCGCTGAAATCACGCGGCATTTCCGCGAAAACACACGTTTCGTGCTGCTTGAGTCACCTGGCTCACTCACGTTCGAAATCCAAGATGTACCCGCGATCGCGAGCGCGGCACGCGCACGTGGCATCGTGACCGCGATCGACAACACGTGGGCAACGCCGCTTTTCATGCGGCCGATCGAACATGGCGTTGACCTCGTCATTCATGCGTTGACGAAGTATCAATCGGGAAACAGCGACATTTTGCTCGGTGCCGTCGTTGCGCGCGACGAGGCGCACTGGGCGAATCTCAAGCATCACGCGGAAGCACACGGCCACTACGCGCATCCCGACGATTGCGCGACGTGCCTGCGCGGCATGCGCTCGCTTGAAGTGCGTCTCAAGCGTCACGAGGCGAGTGCGCTTGAGGTCGCGCGGTGGCTTGAGTCACGCGTTGAGGTCGCGCGCGTGTTGCATCCGGCGCTGCCGTCACATCCAGACCACCACATCTGGCGGCGCGATTTCACGGGTTCAAGCGGCCTCTTTGGCTGTGTGTTGAAGCCACAGGCGGCCGGTCGCGCGCATCTCAAAGGATTCCTTGAAAGTCTCCGCTACTTCGGTATGGGCTTCTCCTGGGGTGGCTTCGAGTCGCTCGTCGTTTCGAGCGACCTGCGGCATTCGCGCATCGCGCCGCCATGGACCGAAGAAAGCCCGCTCCTACGGTTCCAAATTGGCCTTGAGGATCCGCGCGATATGATCGCGGATCTGGCGCTGGCATTTGAGGTCGCGGGGCGCGTTCAGGCGTAAGTGCACAGAGGTTTGCGGACGCTTGGAGTGGGCGCACACGGGCTTGTCCTTCGGCGGTCGCGCCTCGCGTCGGTGCTACACTTGCCGCCTTCCGCGAGGAACCCCATGCCAATTACCACCGCTTACGAAGCCAAGATCGAACGCATCTCGATTCTCGATGAGAAGGGCAACTTCGACGAGAAGCTCGGGAAGGGTCTCATCCCTGACACCGACCTCGTCAAGCTGTACGAGGCCATGGTCTCGTGCCGCCAACTCGACCAAGTGGCATTCCGCCTGCAGCGGTCGGGTCGCATGGGTACCTATCCGCAGAACATGGGCCAAGAAGCGACGAGCCTTGGTGCCTCGTATGTCCTCCGCAAGGATGACTGGATGGTCACCTGCTACCGCGAGAATTGCGGCCTCTTCTGGCGCGGCGTTCCGAAGGAAGCGATTCTCCTCCACTGGATGGGCGATGAGCGTGGCAACGCGATGCCGAAGCCGCACTGGGTGACGCCAATCTATGTGCCGCTCGGCACGCAGATGCTGCACGCAGCGGGCCTCACGATGGCCGCTCGTTACAAAGGTGAAGACAAGATCGCCTGCACCTTCTTTGGTGATGGCGCGTCGAGCGAAGGCGATTTCCACGAAGCGTGCAATTTCGCGTCGAACCTCAAGATCCCCGTCGTCTTCGTCTGCCAGAACAACTTCTGGGCGATTTCAACGCCGTCGAAGATCAACAGCGCCGCGCCGACCTTCGCACAGCGCGGCCTTTCGTACGGCATGCCGTGCCTGCAATGCGACGGCAACGATCTCTTCGCGACTGTGTACACGATGAAGAAGTCGGTCGAGTACACGCGCTCGACGGGCCTTCCGTGCTTCGTCGAGATGGTGACCTATCGCCTTGGCGACCACACGACCGCTGACGACGCTTCGCGCTATCGCGACAAGGCCGAAGTCGACGCGTGGAAGAATCGCGATCCGATCACCCGCATTCGCGACTACATGACCGCGCGCAAGTTGTGGGATGACGCGAAGGAAGCGGCACTCCTCACCAAGGTCGAAGAGGAAAACGCAGCTGCGGTCGCGCGCGCCGAAGGTATCGACGCGCCACATCGCTCAGATTTCTTCGACTCGATGTACGCAGAGACGCCGCAAGATCTCGTCGTCCAACGCGAAACGATGCACACGCACTCGCTCGGTCAAGATCCGTCGCAACTTCCACCCGAAGCGCAAGAGCGCGCGCGCCAAATGGCCGCTGAAGCCGCCGCTGCGCACGCCAATCACTAAATCACCTCCTGAGTTACCACCATGGCAAATCTCAACCTTGTCCAAGCGATCAATCTCGCGCTCATTCAGGAGATGGAGAAGAACCCTGACATCGTTCTTCTCGGTGAAGACATCGGCGTGAATGGCGGCGTGTTCCGCGTCACTGAAGGCTTGCAGAAGCGCTTCGGTGAGAAGCGCGTCTTCGATACGCCGCTTGCAGAGTCAGGCATCATCGGCCTCTCGATTGGTCTTGCAATGGGCGGACTACATCCGGTGCCTGAGATTCAATTCGAAGGCTTCCTCGGTCCTGCGTACGACCAGATTTGCTCGCACGCGGCGCGCATGCGCAGCCGTACGCGCGGCGCGTTCACCGTGCCCATGACGATCCGCATTCCAGTGGGCGGCGGCATTCACGCGCCCGAGCTTCACAGCGATTCGCCCGAAGCGATTTACGCACACACCCCGGGCCTGAAGGTCGTTATGCCAAGTTCGCCGTACGACGCGAAGGGTCTCCTGGTCGCAGCGTTGCGCGATCCAGATCCAGTGCTCTACTTCGAGCCGAAGCGTATTTACCGCGCGTTCCGCGAAGAAGTTCCTGAAGACGAATACACGCTGCCGATCGGCAAGGCGCGCACGGTATGCGAAGGCACCGATCTCACGATCGTGAGCTGGGGCGCAAGCGTCATCCAGTGCATGCAAGCGATTGAAAAGAGCGACAAGTCGATCGAATTGATCGATCTGCGCACGATTTATCCATTCGATATGGATGCGGTCGCCGAGAGCGTGAAGAAGACTGGCCGTTGCGTGGTGGTGCACGAAGCGCCGCTCACCTGCGGTTTCGGCAGCGAAATCGCTGCGCGCATTATGGAGAAGTGCTTCCTTGAACTCGAAGCGCCTGTGCAGCGCGTGGCGGGCTTCGACACCACGATGCCGTACTACAAACTGGAACTGGATTACTTGCCCGACGCCAATCGCGTCACGCGCGCTATTGAAGATTGTCTCGCATATTGATGCGCGTAGGACATCGTTGCGTCCTTGTGTACATCCCGCCGCAAACAGCGCGACCCACACGTGATGTGGGTCGCGTTTTTTTGGCTTCGTCGCCGCATCTTGCGATGCAACGAAAAGACTGGGGCGTGATGTACGCAACGGTGGTCGCGACGAATATCTGCGCAGCACCAACATATCCGCGACCTCCTGCGCTTTCGTCATTTGTGAAGAAACCGATTTGGATCCCTGTGTGACGGAGGCAATCTGCGCCCCGTGCTGTCACACGCTGTTTCCATCGCCGCTTCACGATTCCACCCGCTGCCCACTGGAACACCGGACTGGGATACCTCTGCCCCCACACTGTCGGTCGACACGTATCACGGCGCAGTTGCACGAGAGACATGCGCCGCGCGGTTGCGAGCGCTGTACGCGCTTTTTTTCCACGCGTGTGGGCAATCGCATCGCGCGGCACAACGCATCCTCGGCCGCGATGTGCGCGGCCTCATCAACGCGCGTGACTTTCCATCACTCGATTGTGTACTTGACCTCGCGGCTGCGCTCGGTGTCGCGCCGGGAACCACCGTGGCGTTGCTTGCTTCTCAGGATGTCCAAAGCGCTCGAGCTGCTTTCAACGAAGCGTGTTGCATGCCACGAGTGCATTGCGACGCGACGTTCGATGCTCGTGTTCTCTGCGCTGATCTTGATGACGACCCCCTTTGTCTTGGAAGCCTTCTCGAAGAAGTGCCGCCAACACGTAGTGCACTCCGACAGGCGCTTCTGGCGCGCTACGAGACGATGCGCGGCGGTGCGAGAAGTATTCGAGCATGTCTGCGCGAAGACTCCGCAACACGGGTCGATCCGCTTGCGGCAATGATCCAGATGGCGAGTGACGCGGAGTGTGAACTCGCAACAACATGGTTTTTCGACGATGCGCTTCAGCGGAATTTCTCCCCCGACGCGAGCGGAAGTCTCCGCGCATATCCAATCGATGCGCGCCTCTTCCATGAATGCGACCAACAAGCAATTGAAGTGTGTGCACTTCGTGCGTGGTTTCATCGCGAGAGTGTTTCAGTGCTTCGCATCGCTCGACGACAACGCAGCCTCTGCAGCACACACCGCGATGCCGTCGAGACGCTCCTTCGTGGGTTCGAGACACGAACACGTGGGGCGCAGCCAATGGCGCGAGTCTGGGCCGCTTCGATCGTTGGACTCACCGTGCTTGGTGTACTTCGGTGTTGCGTCACCGTGTCTGGGAGAAACACTCGCAATGACCAGCGAGATCCCCGCGCAGAAGCGCGATTGCGCCGCATTGTGATTGAGCTTGGTTTCGTGCTCGATGACCTCACGCGATGTGGAGATCGACGCGCGGAACGGCTCGCCTGTGCAAGACGCGCGCGACTCGTGTTGGCCGAACAAGCCGTACGCGCTGCCGATGGTGAGGACATCCTCTGTCGCGCCGACGAGCACGATTGGCGTGAAGTTCAGGCCGCGGCCATGCGCTTCCCGGACGCAGGGGGCTTCATCCAACATTTTCGCAATCAAACAACATTTTCGCAACTTGCGCATTTCGCGATTGACGCCTCGTCGGCAGATCGTCGAATGCGCGCACTTGTCCCCGTACACGCGTCCAGGGTGGCGGCCGCGTGTAGCAGATCGGAGTCACGATGCTGACGGATGAGATCAATGGCCTTGAGGCAGCGCGCGAGGCGCTCGCCCGTGAAAGGCTGGAGGAATTGCAGGCCCTCGCACGGACGTATCGCAGTTGGTCGGTGAAGGAACTCGCACATGCGCTTGGGAGACAACCCGGGCGACTTGTGCCTGAGAGTGGCATGCCGAAGATCGATCTGGTCGTTGCGCTTGCGAAAGCGCTCGATTGGCCGGTTGAAGCGGTGGTCGATCATCTTGTGAAACCTGCAGGAGATGCGCGACGCGCAATCACGCAGGACACATCCGCAGATTTCGCGCGGCTCTACAACGAGAGTCTCGCGAAGCGCGTGGAGCGCGATTTTGCCGAAGCGGTGCGTCTAGCGGTGCGAGCAGGCGCCGCGGCCGACACGCCGACTCGAAAGGCGGCGGCGCTGATTGTCGAGGCGCAAGCACACGAAGCAGCAGGCGGATACACCGAAGCGGTGCGTTGTCTGCAGAACGCGGCGCGAGTGGAAGGTGTTGCGATTGATTGGCGCCTGCTATGTGACGCCAACCTCTCCAATATGCTTTTCATGCAAGGCCGATCGGCACACGCGCTTGGCATCGCTGCTTCTGCGTTGGAATATCTCAGCACGATTCCACCAACCTCCGTTTCGCAATGGTCTCGTGCAATGGCCCACTGGTCTCGCGGTCATGCATTGCGATCGTCGATTCCCGTCGGAAACTGCGAGCCATGGAAGCCGCTCGCAGAAAGTGCGCGCGCTGATTTCGTCGCTGCACGCGACATCGTTGCCGAACTCTCGGCCACGCAAGACGCCGCAACACGACACTACGGCACGATGGCTGCATCCATCGATGCGGTGATTCTCGAACTCGACGCCATCTGTGCACCGGAAACGTCAGAATCCGTGTTGCGTGAACTTCTTGCCATCGTGCGCGAAGCAGGATCGCTCGAGCCAACGCTCGGCGAACGGAAAGCGTGGGCGGCGGTTGCGTTGGCGAATACCGCTAAACGGTTCCTCGACGATGACATGCAGCGTCGGGGCATGCTTGAGATTGCCTCTGCAACATTGCGCGCGCACGCCATTGCCACAAGCAACTGGTACTTCGCGCATCAACATCTTGAACTCGATTCCGAACGGCGACGCAAGCTCGCAGGCAACGCCGTTGCGCCGCGCGCGCTTGACGCGATCGAAGCAAAGCTCGTGGCCGGTGTACTCGGTCAAGTGCCCGCTGCACGGCAGCATGCGGGCGAACTCATGGCTCTCTATGGCCAAATGGAAGGAAGCCGCTGATGTCACGGATAACACGACACCCATCCCTCTCACGCACACGGAAGCCCGCGATCGCGATGCTCGCATCGCTTCTGCTCTCCATGATGTGCACACCAAGTGTGGTGCAGGCGGAGAGCATCGCACCTCCGCCGCCAGCTCCATCGGAAGCGGCGGAAGGTGGCGCACCTCCGCCACCGCAGGCTGATCCGCTCGCACCAGCGCTGCTCAACAAGCGGATCCGTATGCACTACGCATCGGTGGTCTATCCGGCGTATCTCGCGTGGCTCGGTACATCGAACGGCCTCCCGAATACCGCCGCCACATTCGGCATGTTCTTGACGTTCCAATCCGTGAGTCCGCACGAGCGTTACTGCTTCATGCGGTGTTACCTCGAAATGCACGGCTGATCTCGCATGACGAGATGCGGCGGCCCGAAGAGGTCCGCTCGCAACAGTCGAATCCCGGGAGTCCCAAGCCGTGCACGGCGACGGATCCCGGGATTCGGCGTTTTTCTAGGTCCTACGGCACCGACATGTCATCACTGCAAGCAATTCTCACAAGAAACCAGTACGGCGTGACAGGATCGGGGCCCCAATTTCGCTTCGACCTTTGGAGCAATGGGTGGATGGGCCCCTCAGTGATCTCCGCGCCTTTCGAGGGCAGATCTTGAGGTCATCGTCAACTTCCGTTTCGCTCGCAATCGAGGGCGAATGGGGGTTTCCCGTGTTCTGCATTCGTCTCGCGAGTATCCACATGAAGTTTGTTCTCTCCTCGCTGATCACGGCCGCTGTTTCAACGACGGCTTCTGCCGCGTTCGTTGAGTACTACACGGTGAAGACCAACGTCACCCACGCAGGTGTCGCGCTCGACGTCTACACGCTCTTTGCGCGGTTCAACGGGGCGACTGACACGTTGCTGATCGCCTACAACATGAATCGGCTCGACGGGACGTCCACGAATCACTTCTATCACAAGGACAATGCCGACTACAACGACGGCGTCTTGATGAAGGAGTTTGGATCGTGGTCACCGTCGCTCACGGGCAGTGCGGTGAACAATCGTCCGTTTGACTCGTACCTCACCATCGGAGGTCAAGCGACGACAACCAACGCGACGGTCGGCGACCCCTCGTGGCCGATTGCTGATGGCGGTTGGAACCGACCCGACATCCCAAATGGGTCCAATGTGGGTTGGTACAACTCCAACCCACCGACTTTGCAAGGACGCGTCGGCCTTGCCGCTCCCGCAAACGACTCGGTTCGCCTCGGCCAGTTCGTGGTCGATGCCGGTACGAACGGCGGAACTTGGACTCTCAGGCTTGGTTACAACAACGGCGTCTCGACGCAAGTGTTGTTCGGTGAATCGACCTTTACGCTTCCAGCGCCAGGAGCCGTCGCGCTCCTCGCGACCGCTGCCTTGGTTCGCCGTCGCCGACGCTGATTTCGTCCGCGTCGATCATTGATTGCTTCCACGTGTACACCGCGCATCTCCTCGAGGGATGCGCGGTGTTTTCGTATGTCGATGAGTGGTTCACCCACGCGCCAGCCGCGCGCATGCCTTGTGCCGCGGGCACGTGACGAGATGGTCGTTGTACATGCCGACCGCTTGCATGAACGCGTACACGATGACGGGCCCACAAAAGGTGAACCCACGCTTTTTGAGAAGCTTCGAAAGGCGCACGCTTTCAGGGCTTTCCGCGCGAATGTCCTCGCGCCGCGTCAGTCGCGTGTCGATCGTGCGATGTTCCACCGCCTCCCATAGGAGGTCGCGAAAAGCACCATCGCCTTGCTCCATCACCGCGATCCATGCACGCGCGTTTTTCACCGCACCCTCGATCTTGAGCCGCGAGCGAATGATGCCGTCGTCCTTCAAGAGCCGAGCGACATCGCGCTCGGTGAATCGCGCCACTTTCTCAGGGTCGAACTCTTTGAAGGCACGCTGAAATGCGGGACGCTTCTTCAGGATCGTGATCCACGAGAGACCGGCTTGGAAGCCGTCGAGGACGAGCTTCTCGAACAGCGCGCGGTCATCAACGACCGGCACGCCCCACTCCGTGTCGTGGTAGGCGACGTAGATCGGGTCGGAGCCGCACCACCAGCAGCGTTCGGGTTTCATGGGGGCAACCTACTTTGGTTGAGGCGAGGAACAGCGGTGCTGGACCGGAAAAACATCGTTTCTATCGCGGCAGACGCGATTTTGGTGATTTTCAAGCGTGAGCCTCGGAATTCCTTCGCCGGACTGGGCTAGGGAGATGGAAGCGGCAAGCAAACAAACGCGCCTCCACTTCAACGATTCCTCTTTGGGCCTCGACCTGCCAACGCGGGTCGGGGCCTTTTGCCATCCACAAGGTGTGGTGGCTTCATCTGGGATTCAGACTGAATCCCATCTCACCGCAAGTTCAAAGGAACAGTCACATGAAGAAGCTCATCTCACTCATCATCGGAATCACGCTCATCGCTATCAGTCTGCGCATGAGCCAAGCAAAGAATGAATGGACGGAGCGAGTGTCCAACACCGAAATTCGTGACGGAACCAAGCTTCGAAATGCTTCCATAGGCGGCGGAGTCGGAGTGGCTGCAGGTCTAGGTGCTGGACTCTTGGTGGGCGGCATTGGTGTGGCGACAGGCGGGCTTGGGTTTGCCATCGGTATCCCTGCGCTGATGGCGCTCGGCGGTGGTGGCGGCGCACTCATCGGCGCTGCCTCTGGCGATTCGCCGTCCAAGATCACCACGATTTCGGAGATTCCAATGTCGGCACCTGCGTACGAACCATGGATGTGGATGGTCACAATGGCGGCTGGTGGGGTGTTGTGCATCATCGCGTTCACCTCCTCTGAGAAATCAAACAGTGTCTGACTCGAGGAAGCGGCGGAAGCCCTTCACCTCAGAATCGCACAACGAGCTCCGTTGAGCGCTCCAACCCACGGCCTCGACCCGCCAACGCGGGTCGGGGCCTTTTGCCATCCACAAGGTGTGGTGGCACGCCCGTCCCACATGAAAGGAACTTGTCATGAAGACTCTCAAGACCATTGGCCTTCTCGCTCTCGCCTCCAACATGACGCTCGGTACCGGCTGCGCAAGTAAGCCGCAGGGCAACGCAATGGTGCTCCTCGCACCAACCCTCGTTGACGCCTCGGTCGCGGCTGACCTCAGCCACCGCGATGATGAGGCGACCATCGGTTTCCTTCTGGCCGCAGCCTCGAGCGACGAACATCCGCTCGAGGTAGCCGGCGCTTGGCTTGCGTTCATTGAACCGCGCTTCAACCAGTTTGCTGGTTCCGTTGGGCTTGAGCGGCTGTCGGACGGTTATGGCACAGCCCAACTCTTGTCCACGCAGATCGTCAATGACCCTTCAATTCGCCACGACGAGCGGATCAAGTATCTCGCGCGGCTCGATGCGATGAAGTCGCGGTTCAATCAAGCCGCCGATTGCATCGCTGATGTGGCGATCGAAGACGCGATTCGAATCGCCGATGAGGCTGATCGATGGTTCTTCAACGACCGTGCCACGATTCACGATGCACTCACAAAGCTTGCTCCCTTCAAAAAGAACTCTGCTCCGATCTCGTCGTGCAAGGCTGGTGATATTGCGAAAGCCCGCGCATATGTGCTCGACTACGTCAACGAAGCAGAACATCGTCAGTTGCTCATCAACTCTGGTCACATGGAGTAAGCCATCGCTCTTGCTTTGATTCCCAATCGAGGAGACAAATATGAACACAAACACGACACACAACTTCGCTGCAAACCCATCATTCCTCGCAATCTCTTGCATCACAACACTCATCGCGTGCACTATCGCCACAGCAGCACACGGTCAACGCGCAACCAGAATCCTTGAAGACGCAGGCATACTTGGGGCCACCGTACCGGCGACCTCCGTCGATCCACTCTCCATCGAAATGCTTCAGAACTCTGCTGTTCGCACGACCCGCAAACACTTCCCGAGAGTCACCTCGAAGCAAGGCACGTCATCGGTCGTTCGGAAGCAGGTCGTCGGGAAGCCGAATCAACAGGCCCTCGGGCGATACGCGGAAGCGTTGATTGCGGAAGGCAGCGATGGTTGGAAGCCCGTCAAGAAGCCGAATGCCCCGCAGAATGATTTGTATCGATTCAAAGATGGCAAGCTTGAAGGCATGCAGGTCAAGCTGCATAAGGACTACAAGTTCGCGACGTATCTCAAGGATCTTGAGAAGGATCATCTGGCAGAGTACTTCGCTGTCGCCGACGACCATGTTGATCAGCTCAAGGGAGATCTCCTCGCCAAAGCGAAGGCGCTGCGTGCGGAAGGACTCGTCGATGAAGCTGCAAAGCTCGAGAAGCACGCGTCACGCATCGTGAAGATCGGAGCGACGCACGCGGAGATCGAAAGGAAGTTCATCATGGCCAGCCTCCGGGGACTGTGTACGAGCGCTGCGGCGACCGCGGCTATCGCCGCTGGGACGACGATCCTGATCGATCTTGCCATGCTTGGATTTGAGAGCATGGACGGATCGCTCTCCGGAAGCGTGATTGAGGATCGCATCGTCGAGGCGTCAATCAAGGCCGGTGCGACTGGCGCAGTGACTGCCGTTGCTGTCTTCTGTGGTGCAACACCGGTCGGATGGGTTGTCGTGGTTGGTGGTGCTGCGGCGTACATCACGACCGAGGTCGCGATCTACTCCGTGAAGGAAGCCTTCCACACGCCAGTCGTATCCGAAGATGCGATTCCCTACGTTCTCAGTGGATGGCGAGAAACATCATGGCGCTGACTCGGCAGCACATGCGCGCAATCACT
>CAIWCL010000086.1 GCA_903911205.1 uncultured bacterium | reverse complement strand
GCGTGAACCTCACGCGCGCGCCGGGCATTCTTATGTCACAACTAACTCAGGGGCCACCATGAACACGCACCTCCGGTGCAGAGAGTCGTCTTCGCGCAGTCGCCACAGCGACCCACCAACACTGCTGCACGTCGTACCATCCGGCCGTGATGCAGCGCACCTGCGTGATCAATATCGTTGGCCTCTCGCCGAATCTCATCGGCGACGCAACACCACGCCTTCGCGCGTTCGCCAAAGCGACCGGTGGCGTCCGGACGCTTCGTCCACCGCTGCCGGCGGTGACGTGCTCTTCGCAGTCGACGATGCTCACTGGCCTCGCGCCAAGCGAACACGGCATCGTCGGAAACGGTTGGCACGATCGCGCATTGGGCGAAGTGCAGTTCTGGAAGCAATCCAACCAGCTCGTCGGTGGCGAAAAGGTTTGGGAGACCGCGCGACGAATCGTGCCGCAGTTTCGCTGCGCAAACGCCTTTTGGTGGTACGCCATGCACGCAACCACCGACTGCATGGTGACGCCTCGCCCGCAGTATCGCGCCGACGGCCGCAAGATTCCCGACTGCCTCACGCGGCCAGCAGAACTCCGCGACGAACTTCAGCAGAAGTACGGTCAGTTTCCGTTGTTCAAGTTCTGGGGGCCGCTTGCGGATCTCACCTCGACCGACTGGATTGCGCGCGCTGCCATCGATCTCCTCGCGCCCGATCGCGCCGAGTGCCTTGCAGGACAGCGCAACGACCTCGTACTTGTCTATCTCCCGCACCTCGACTACGCGCTGCAGAAAGCTGGTCCGACGCATACGTCGATCCGAGAAGAACTCCGCGAACTCGATCGCGTGGTCGACGGCGTCTTGCAGGCGTGCGATCACTACGGCTACCGACCGCTCATCGTCAGCGAGTACGGCATCGTTCCGGTTCGCGATGCGATTTGGCTCAATCGCATCCTCCGTGACGCTGGCTACCTGAAAGTGCGCCTCGAAGGCGGACGTGAGCATCTCGACCTTGAGTCAAGTCGCGCGTTCGCGGTCGCCGACCATCAGGTTGCACACGTCTCCGTTCGCGATCCGGCAGACATTGCGGAGGTCGACGCGATTCTTACCAAGGTCGACGGCGTTGAACGCACACTCTCGGGCGACGCACGCTGTGCAGCTGGCCTCGACCATCCTCGCGCAGGCGACATCGTCTGCGTGAGCGCGGTTGATCGTTGGTTCGCCTACGGTTGGTGGTTCAACGACTCCGACGCCCCCGACTACGCGCGCACCGTCGATATCCACCGAAAGCCCGGATACGACCCATGCGAGTTGTTCTACGACCCGAAGTTGATCTGGCCCAAGGGTCGCGCGATGCGCAAGCTACTTTTGCGCAAACTCGGCTTCCGAGCGCTCCTCGACGTCATACCGCTCGACGCGTCACTCGTGCGCGGATCACACGGTCGCGTTGATGTACCACGCGGATTCGATCCAGTGCTCCTCGGTGAACTTCCCGACCCATTCCTCGAGTCGGAGTTACCGATGTCCTGTGTCCGCGACGCGATTCTCGCGACAACCCTCGGTCGCGCGCATCCGCGCGAGGTCGAAGCTGAGTTCAAGAGTTCCACGCGCGCTCTGCTGCGCGGAGGTCGGCGCTGATGCGCACGTTCTGGGCGGTCGTGGCGTTGCTCGCAGCCATTGGGCTGTGGTTTATCCTTGCCCCTGAAAGGCCCGCGAAATCATCCGATGCTCTCGAACTCAATATTGCGCAGTTCGATCTATCCACCGACGTCGAAGAAACGAAGCCGTCTGAGGTTGCCGACGCTCGTAGTCACAAGTCTGCCGCCGATGTTGAAGGCAACACCAACTCTGAGCCAACAGTTGTCAACGCGCCCGCGATTGCTCTGCCCGACTTCGATCTCCTCGGTGAGTCGGGAAAGGTCATCCAATCATCTGACGCGCCGGTCAAAGCTGTTCGGACCGACACGCGCAACCCTTCTGAGGTCGTGCGGCGCATCGACGAGCGCACCGT
The DNA here is from genome assembly GCA_903911205.1 of uncultured bacterium. Lineage (GTDB taxonomy): Bacteria > Planctomycetota > Phycisphaerae > Phycisphaerales > SM1A02 > QWPT01. The sequence continues at coordinate 6,485 of CAIWCL010000086.1, read as the reverse complement.
CGAACTCGATGGTCGCTATCGCGTCACAGGGAACGGAAGCGTAAACGACCCCTACGTCATTTCGTGGGAACTGCTCACCTCGGCGTCCGAGTTCATCGACCTTTCGCAAAACGCGCGCACCGCGCCGCCATGGGTTCGGCTCCTCGACGGCACGTATGTGCAAATCTCGGGCTACTACTCGACTGCGGTGCGTGTGAGCGTTGCGAAGAACCTTCTCCTCACCCTCAACCGATGGGACGGCTGTTGCATCGGTGTACCCCCCACGCCCTTTGATGCCATCGACATCGACATGCGCACACCACTGCCAATGGGTGGACTGCATCTCATCCGATTCGGAACCTTCCGAGGACAACTGCGCGTCGAACCGGTCGAAGCGGCGATGTACCTACTCGGCTTCTATCGCCTCGAAGACGCGACATTTGAGACGAAGTAGTCGGTCGCAAACGTTTGATCTTTATCCTCACGATGGCATGAACGCGACATAGGTTTCTATCTTCCCACTGTGGCGCTTCTCGACAATTTCCCATCCACCCACCGCACGTATATCGAGGAATCGATCGCGCAAGGCGATCACTCCGGCGCGGCGCGGCACGTCATGGAACGCGCGTACGAGCCGCTCCTCGTCTACGCGCGTCAGTCGAGCCTCCGCGGCATTGCCCCCGCAGAAGATCTTGTCAATGGCTTCCTCGCCTCGCGCTTCGCGCAGCGTGGCGACTACCTCGCGCGGTGGCTCGCTGCTCATCCGCGTGTTTCGTTGCGGCGTTGGCTTGTGAATGGGCTTCTGCTCTCCGCGCATGAGCGCATTGCGGAAGAGCGTCGCGCGCGCCGCGCCCCGGAAATCGCGCAACCGACCGGACAGGTAGAGCCTGCGCCGTGGCGTGCGCTCGAGATCGCTTGGCGTGATGGCGTCCTACAGGCAGCGTGCGACCGCGTGAGTGAGCAGTACGCCCGCGAGGGTCGTCCGGAAGCGTGGCGCTTGTTCACACGGCACATCTTGGATGGACGGCCGTACCCAGAACTCGAGCGCGAACTTGGGATTTCTGCGCTCTCCGCACCGTCGATGACTCGCACGGTGCTCCGTCGCCTGCGCGCCGAAATCGACGCGATCTTGGCGGAGGAGTTCCCCGATCCAACGGAACGTGCCCGAGAACTCGACGCGATCCTCTTCGATAACGGCCATGACGCACGCGAGTGAAACGCGACTCAACCCGCTCCGCAGAAAGCGTTTGCGACGTGCGTTGGCGGCGGAAGCCAACGCGGGCGTGCGAGCAGATCCACGCGCGCGTCGCGTTGCGCAGTCCATCTTTGCGGCGCTCTTTGTCGGAATCGCGGGGCTTGCGTGGCATAGAGACGCGCAGTCGGTTCTTTCACCCGCCGATCGCTTGTTTGAGGACGCATCGGTAAATCGTCTCGAGCGATTGAGCACCGCACCCAAGAGTAGTACCGCCATGCCACGCAAGTTCCGAGCCGCACCTCAGTCCACCCATCTTCTCGCAGCCTGCTCCACAACTGCGTTACTGCTTGGGGCCGCGGCGGCAAATCGCGCAAACGCGAATCCGCCCACTCCAATCCACGCGTACGACTTTACATCTGGCGTAACCGATCTTGCAGGCTCTGCAGACGGTCAATTGTTGGGGGGCGCTATCACCGTTGGCGGCGTACTCGCCACCGACGGAATCAACGATTACGTGCAATTCCCAGTGCGACTCATCCCCACGACTGGTCCCTTTACGGTCGCGTTGCGCTTCAAAACACTCACGGTCCCGACGACTTGGATGGAACTCATCAGCCAAGGATGCTCCGAATGCGGCTCGTTCTACCTCGGCCGAGCCATCAACGGCCAGTGGCGGTACTGGCATGACAATGCTTCCATCCCAACAGGAGTCGAATACCCCACCGACGGCGCGTGGCACCATGTCGCGGTTTCATACACCCCAGGCGAACTCAGTCGTCTCTTCGTTGACGGTGTCCATGTCGCGACTGTGAGTTCACCACCGCTCTCAACCGCAGGATCCAATACACGACTCGCGCGACAGTTTGCACCCGGTGACGAGTTCCACCATGGACTCATCGACGATCTGTTCATCTACGACACCGCGCTCACCGCAACCGACATCGCCCGACTCGCCGATACCTGTCCCGGCGACATCGATGAAAACTCCATCGTCGACGGCGTCGATCTCGCGATCGTCCTTGGTCGTTGGGGCACCAATCCGAAGGACTATCCGCGCGCAGACACGAACGGCGACGGCACGGTCGACGGCGCCGACCTCGCGCAGGTCCTCGGTACGTGGGGCGCGTGTCCGTAACGTGCCAACGGCGCCCGTCTCCTGACGGTATCGAGCCAACCCACACAAGCGGCCGCGCAAGGCGCGACACGCATCCTGCGAGCCCCCTGACGAGGGCTCGCTGTTTTTGGCTCCGCTCGACTACCCTTGCTCCGAGCTGAAGATCGGCCCCGTTCAACTCGACTCGAACCTGCTCCTCGCGCCGATCGCGGGCCACACCGATATCGCGTTTCGCATCATTTGCCGCGAGCAAGGCGGCGTCGGCTGCGCCTACACCGATCTCCTGAATTCACACGCGATTCTGCGCGAGACATCACGCACGCTCGACCTCGCGCGCACCAATGAGTTCGATCAGCCTGCGGGCATGCAGCTTTACGGAAACTCCGACGACCCGTTGCCCGAGGCTGCATGTTGGGCTGTCGACCATGGTGCGAAAATCGTCGACATCAATATGGGTTGCCCGGTCGACAAGGTCGCGAAGAAGAACGGTGGAAGTCTTCTGCTGCGTGATTGCGGCAACACGACGGCGCTTGCCAAGCGCATCGTCGAGACCGTCGCACGTCACTCGGGTGGTCGGGTGCCTGTCACCGCGAAGATGCGACTCGGTTGGGATCCTGAGCACAAAGTCGCGCCAATTCTCGCACGACAACTCGCAGATGTCGGCATCGCGGCCGTCACCGTGCACGGCCGCTACACCGTGCAGTTCTTCTCCGGCACTGCAGACTGGGATGCGATCGGCGAAGTGGTCGAAGCCGTGCCGACGATTCCGATCATCGGCAATGGCGATGTCTCACAGCCCGAACACGCGCAAGCATTGATCCGCCGCACGGGCTGCGCTGGTGTCATGATCGCGCGCGCGGCGCTGCGCACTCCGTGGCTCTTCCGCCGAGCACACGCGCTCCTCACCACTGGAACCGTTTCGCCGGAGCCAACGCTCTTTGAAAAACTGAGCGTGGTTCTCCGTCACCTCGATCTGACTGCCCAGTACGACGGCGAACAACGTGCTGCCATCCGTTTGCGCCAACACATCGCCTGGTACGGCAAATCGATGGGCCACGTGAAACCGCTGAAAGAAGCAATTCGTCTCGCTCCAGATTTCGCGACCACGCGTCGGGCTTTGGAAGCGGCCCGGCGCGTTTTTACAGGCTCCAACGCGGTTTATTCGGACTCGGGGCACGCCATCGCGGAGGGGCTTTTCCAAGCAGGTTTCAACGAATTTTCCAAAGTCACTTGCCTTGACAGCGGCTCGGAGTAGATTCCCACCACTAGGCCCGCGCCCCGTGTGCGGTGACCAAGAAAAGGGATGGCTTTGCGGGCGGGAACCTGCAAGGCCGTGTGAGAGGGAGAAACGCAACAACTGATTCGAAGACGTGGGTTTGGGCTGTCGGTTCGTCGCTTCATGCGACCTCCGAAAGCACCGACCGCGCAGTCGGCATTCGGTGTGTCTCGCGTTTCGCAACTGGGAGGGAGTTTCGAGATGCTGTCTATTGCTCACAGCGCGCGTCATGCTGCGGCTGCTGCGACCTTCGTGGTCGTGGCAACGACTTCAACGTCGGCCTTCGCCACGGCACTGCCAATGTCGCTCACCATCAACGCTGGTTCGACCTCCAGCCTTGAGTCGCTCAACCCGACTTCGGTCTCGGGCGGCATCGGCATCTACAACGGCTCGTTGTCGAACGCCGGAAACTGGAACGCCTACTACAACATGAACGCGTCCAGCACCGTGTCAGGTGCGAGCGCGTCCGCCTACCAGACGGGATCGTTCTCGATCACCAATCTGACGGCGGGAACCGTGACCTACCTCATCACGTTGGCTCTGCCTACGGATGTTGCTGGGCCACAAACTGGCTCCTACACCTTCAACGGAAGCGTTTCGGGCACGCTGATCACGAGTGGTCAAGGTCGCCTCGAAACTGTGGGCGCCGGCACTTCGCTCTGGACCGCGCAAACCGGCGGCTCCGTGGTCGACACTCTGTTCGATGACCCGTTCCTCGTGCAGCGCTCCTCACAAGGCGCGACGAACTTTGGTTCGCAGAATTTCAGCGGTGTAGCGTCGTCGTCCTTCGGCGACACGATCGGTATGACCTTCAGTTTCCGACTCTCCGCGGGATCGACCGCTTCCTTCACGACTTCGCTCAATGGTTCTGGCACCGCGGTGCCCGCTCCTGGTGCGCTCGCCCTCATCGGTTGCGCAGGGCTTGTTGGAAATCGTCGTCGTCGCCGCTGATCAGATCCTTCGACCAATCACCTCGCATGCGTTGGACACGCGTGTGCGAGACCGCGAACGCGGGGCTCTAGCGGCCCGCAACGCGACTTTCACAAATCACAGTGTCCCTTTCCGCCCGCCGCCCGACGACTTGCTCGCTCGGGCGGCGTCTTTTTTGCCGCCGCTGAACACGCACCATCGCTGCGTTTCGACCCGCGAACGCCCGGAAACCCAACTGCATGCCGTCGCGCGTGGCCTCAAGCCGCAGCGCGTGGCCTTGAGCCGTCGCGCGCTCGGACGTACTATCTGCGCCCCATGGCTCAACTTCGCTGCAATGTCGTCACCCCCACCGAAAGCGTCCTCGACACCGAATCGACCTACGTCGAGTTCCCCGCGTGGGACGGTCAGAAGGGTGTCGCTCCGGGTGCGGCACCGTTCCTTGTCCGTCTCGGCGAGGGACGCCTTCGCATCGAACGTTCGGGCGGAAGCGACGTCTTCCTCCTCGACGGTGGGTTCGCGCAGATGAACGGCGGCACGCTGACCATCCTCGCCGATGGATTGACGTCCGTCACCGGTCTGAGCGCAGGCGACGCCGACAAGGAACTCGCGGCGGCGAATGCAGACGCGACCAAGCGCGGCACCATGGATGCGCGCTCGAATGCGGAACACCGCCAGCGCCTCGCCTATGCGCGCGTCGCGCTCGCGCGCTCGGGCAGCCGACGCTGATCGATGGCCCATCGATCTTCGGACGACCTCCGATGTCCTCCGATGACCTCGGCCGACGAATCAACCCGACGATACAAACGCCCCACACGCCGCCTCGCGCGGCGTGTGGTCTTTTTGCGCGCTCTCGGCCCCGTGGCGCGTGGTTTGGTACTCTTCGGGAATGACGGAAGAAGAAGCGAGTGCCGTCGCCGCCGAGGCCGCAGCGCCATCCGAATCTCAAGTGACCCCCGCCGAAGGCGCAACGCCTGAATCGGTGGCTGATGGTCCTGTGGCCGCAAGCGACGCCACAGCCCAACAGACGACTGGCGAAACGGCTGCCGACGCTCCCGCCGCGGCCGCAACTCCATCAAAGCGCCGCAAGAAGTCGGTGGAACCCGACCAGTTGCAGCTCTTTGAAATCAATCTTACCGACCCAGAACTTCCCTCCTCGAGCATGCCGTTCGAGCTGCGCGTCGAGGCCACGATTCTTCTCGCGGATCGCCCGATTTCCGATGCCCGCATCGCGGAAGTCCTCGGCCTCGTGCCACCCTCGCTGCGCGCTGTGAAGGAGGGCAAAGATGCGAAGGATGGCGAGAAGGAGAGTGGTGACGCGTCCGCCGAAGATTCGGCCGCGCTCGCCGGTCGCCGTCGAGAGGCCATCCGTCTTGTGCGAGAAGCGTGCGACACATTGAATCAGCAATACGCGTCGACGAATCGCTCGTTCCGCATCGAGAGCGTCTCGGGTGGTCGACAGATGCTGACAATCGCGGCGTTCGGGCAAATCGTGACGCGGCTCAAAGGCCAGCGCGCGCAGACGCGCCTCTCTCAAGCTGCGCTTGAGACGCTCGCGATCATTGCCTACCGACAACCCATGCTGCGCGCCCAACTCGAAGCGATCCGCGGCGTTGCGTGCGGCGAAGTGCTGAAGAGCTTGATGGAACGCCGTCTGGTGAAGATCGTTGGTCGCGCCGAAGAAGTTGGCCGACCGATGCTGTACGGCACGACGCCCGAGTTCCTTCGCGTGTTCGGCATCGCGAATCTCAGCGATCTCCCGCAGGCAAAAGACCTTCGGTAACGAGCGCGGTTGGCCAGAGCGCGGACGCGGCGAGGCCGCCCCGCCGCCAGTCGCGAGCGCTCAGTACTGTCGCGGTCGCCGCTGCGGCGGCGAACTTTGGCGTCATCCACGCGAAAGCGAGCGAACACGAAACCACCTCAGCCCGCGGCGCCAATTCGAAAGCGACGACTCGCCGCGAGGCTGGCCAGAGCGAGCGAAAGCGAAGCGAGTC
>CAIWCL010000085.1 GCA_903911205.1 uncultured bacterium | reverse complement strand
TGGCCGATTCGATCGGGCGGAAGTTGATCGCCGACTCGATGAGATTCTTCGTCGTGCCGCCCGCGAATCGCGTTCTCGCAAAGAAGCGTTGATTGCGCGCGAACTCGCGCTTTATGGTGAAGATGCGCGTTTGTCGGACATTGATCGTGAACGTGTCAGCGCGCAACTCGACGCGCACGTCATCCTCCCGGATGTGCCGGAAGAAGTGGCGTTCTATTTCCAACGACTCGCGGAGGAGTTGCCTGGCACCGTCGTCGTGGAGCCATCAACCAAGCGTTGGCGACCGTGGGAGCAGGTTTCGTATGAAGTCGTGCGCGACGATTTTCCGACGCCGATCCGTTCGAAGAAGCCAGTCAAAGTCGTCGTGGATGGCGTGGCAGATCACCTCGTCGGTTCGACGCGCACGCAAGTCTTTCCTGACGATCTCAAGCGACGCCCCATGATCGATGCCGCAACCGGAGCGATCGCGGATCTTGGCGGCTACCGCGCCGATCGCGATGTGGTTGGCGCGAGTGGAATGGAGCGTCGCTTTGAGGACACGCTCCGGGGGATTCGCGGCGTTGTGGAGCGCGATCTTGAAGACGGCGATGAATCGCGCGTCGCACCGATGGACGGACGTGACATTCAACTGACGATCGATGTGCGCCTGAACGCTCGCCTTCAGGCCCTCTTCGAACCTGAGACGCGTCTCGCGCAGATTCAGCAATACCAGCGGGGTTTCGATCCTGAAGGAAATCCGCGCGGTGGCCCGCTACCGATTGGATGGAATCTCGATGGCGCCATCGTGATACTGGAGATCGAGTCGGGTGAAGTGCTCGCAGCCGCGAGTTCACCGACGCTCGCAGAAGGCGCAGCGATGACAGAGGAAGAACGCGCGCGCGAGCACCCGGAGATCTTCCGGCCGACCGCCGCGTTGTATCCGCCTGGCTCGATTCTCAAACCGCTTGTCCTCTGTGCAGCTGTTGCGGAAGGCGTTGCGCGCCCTGATGAAACGATCGAGTGCAAAGGGCACTTCTTTCCCGATCAACCTGACGCGGTGCGTTGTTGGATCTACCGCCGTGCGGAGGGAAAGACGTCGACCCACGGCCCGCTTGACGCCTCGGAAGCACTCGCGCGAAGTTGCAACATTTATTTCTACGAGCTTGCGCGCAGACTTGGGCCGGAACGATTGGTTGCTTGGCTTGCCAAATTCGGCCTCGGCGACGAGTTGTCGCCCGACCTTGTGCAGCAGGAAGATGGTTCACTTCCAGATGCCGAAGATTTTGCGGGCTATCGCGAGAAGCGTGATCGTGTGAGTCCGGTGCTCCTTGGAATTGGGCAAGGTCCGCTCACGTGGACGCCGCTTCAGGCAGCGCAGGCATTCGCGTCGATCGCGCGCGGTGGCATCGCGATACCGCCGCGCTTTATCCGAACGAACGAGCCACCAGCACGTGAAGATCTTCAAATCCCGCGCAGCGCGATCGATGCGGCGCTTCGTGGGCTGCGCGCAAGTGTGCGCGAGACTTATGGCACTGGTCATCACATCACTCTTGAGGGCGGCAGTCGCGAGGAACTGTTCGAGATTGAAGGCCTCGAGATTTGGGGCAAGACTGGTACCGCGACCGCGCCGAAACTCAAAGTCGGCGATGCGATGGTGCAGACAGATCACGCGTGGTTTGTCGGACTGGTCGGAGAGGCGGGAGGAGCCCCTCGCTATGCCATCGCGGTTGTCCTCGACCATGGTGGATCCGGAGGAAAGGTCGCGGGCCCGATGGCGGCGGCCACGATGCGGGCACTCGCGGCGGAGGGCTACCTCGGCGATCGGGCGCTTGATGCAGCGTCGCGCGCGGCGGGGGGCGCCCGCTGATGCTTGGTTCGCGAAATGGATACACGCCGGCTGCGCTCTTTGCGGGCACCGAATCGCGCTCGCGATGGCGCGTTCAGTGGGCGACTCCCGCCTGGCTCTCGGTTGGAGGCGCGCTACTCCTCTCGCTCGTCGGTATCGCATCGATCTCATTGACTCGACCGGAACTGGCGACGAGGCAAGGTGCGTTTCTCCTCATTGGCATCGCCTGCGCAGTATTGGCGACGTTTGCCTCGCCGCGGACGTTACGCGTTTCGTGTTGGCTCGTTCTTGCCATCGCCATCGCGCTTCTTGTCTTTGTGCTGTTGCCGTTTGTTCCGCGTTCCATTGTGACGCCGCGCAACGGCGCGCGCGCGTGGATCAACCTCGGAGCGGCCGATTTTCAACCGTCTGAACTCGCGAAGATCGCGTTCATCCTGTGCCTTTCGCAGTGGCTTGCGATGCGCGGTAGTCCACGAACGTTTGGTGCATTGGTGGTGCCGCTGTTGTTGTTCATAGTTCCGGTTGGTCTCATCGTGCTTGAGCCTGATCTTGGATCTGCATTGCTCTTCCTACCAACGCTGACTGCGATGCTTGTCGCGGCTGGAACGAAGAAGCGCTTCATCTTTGCCGCGCTTTTGGCTGGCGCGATCGCCGCGCCTCTTGGGTACTTCGTGGTACTCAAGCCTTACCAACGCGCACGAATCGACGCCATCGTTGCGCAGGTGAAGGGCGACACCCGCTACGAGCGTGACATTGGGTTTCAAGGTTGGCGTGCGATGCGGCTCGTTGGCGCGGGTGGCGTCTTCGGCAACGATCGAGAGCATGCACAAGCACTTGTGCGATTCAACGCTCTCCCTGAAGAGCACAACGACATGGTCTTCGCGGTTGTTTCCTGTCGATTCGGGCTGGTGGGTGGACTTGCGGTGCTTCTCGCATCCGCCGCAGTTGCGATCGGAGCACTGGGAGTGGCGTGGGCTGTTCGCGACGGTTTTGCGAAACTCGTCGCGGTGGGAATCGGCGCGCTGCTCTTTGCACAGATGGTTGTCAACATCGGGATGACGATCGGGCTTCTCCCGATTACCGGGATCACGCTACCCTTCGTGAGTTATGGCGGCAGCAGCCTCGTTGCGTGTTGGACGCTTGTCGGTCTCCTTGTGGGGATCGGAGTTCGGCCGCCCACGGGTGGCGAGAAGAGCGCGTTCGACGCGTGAGTGAACCGCGAGAAAAACTATGCCCGATCCGAAGTCGCGATCCAAGTCCGTTGCTGATGCCGCACGCGAAGCGGAGTTGTCGGCTTGGTTGACGTTTGACCCGGAACCAGAACCGATTGCATGCGATGCCGAGGCGCGGGAGATGCTCGCGCGCGCGGGGATCGAAGTCTCGGCGGATGAGGAATTGCTGCTCGCGCGCTATCTTGGCATGCTCTTTGTCACCAACGAACGATTCAATCTGACGCGCATCGATCGCGAGAGCGCGTGGAAACGGCACGTGGTTGACAGCTTGAGTTTGCTTGCGCCGCTGGCGTCGATGATCGATCTTGAGAAAGGCATCGATGTTGGCTCAGGCGGCGGGCTTCCAGCCATTCCGCTCGCAATCACGCGACGCGATATCTCATGGACCCTGATCGAGTCGACCGGGAAAAAGGCGCGTTTCCTCGAGGCTATCGCGCGTCGGCTCGGGCTCACGAACGTGCGCGTGGTGCAGGCGCGCGCTGAGTCCGCGGCGCGGACGTCGCTGCGAGAATCCTTTGATGTTGCTACGTCCCGCGCCGTTGGTGGGTTGAGTGACCTTGCGGTCTGGTCGGTGCCGTTTCTGCGCATTGGGGGCGTGATGCTCGCGATCAAGGGCGAGCGCGCGGCGGAAGAAATCGCTGCAGCGAAACAAACGCTCTACGAGTTGCACGCACACGTGGTTGGTGAAATTCGTGGCGAGACGAACACCATCGTCGCGATTGAGAAGCAGCGGAAGACGCCGGCAAAGTTCCCGTGAGTATGGCGGGCGTTGGTGGTCAACG
>CAIWCL010000084.1 GCA_903911205.1 uncultured bacterium | reverse complement strand
CTGCTCGTCTTTCGCATCAAGATGCGGAAACGGCGGAAGCGTCTGTGCGAGCGCGGGCGCAGCCAGTACTGCCGCAGCAGCGAGCGACGAAAACGAAATGAACGACTTCAAACGCATGCGAATCGCCTTTCCATGCGCAAGAGATGCGCAGGGCGACCATACTTCCGCTTCGCGTGCGGGCAAACGCCGCGACAGGAGACGCGCACGCAAAGGGTCGATCATGCGGGCGGGCGCGATAAGTCGCGTCAGGCTGCGCGCGTCGATCGACGCGAAAAAAGCATCGCCACCACGCCCACCGCCATCGCCGCGATCAAACCCGTGAACGGGATCACGAGGCTCCACCACGCTGTGGGGCGTTGGAGCGAGAAGCCCGAAGAGACCTCCCCGATCGATGGATCGAAGTGCGCAACACGGTCGCCGAGTCGTGTCGACACCGTGCGCGCCCACGACATGCCGGCACGCACGAACTCCGGCGGCTTCCCCAGTTGCTGAGCCGCGAGCGAACGCTCGACGCCCGCGAACCACGCGTCGTCGGTGGCGACACCCTCGGGCGGCAGCACCGGCACGCCGAATGGCGCGTCCGACTTCCATCCGCGGGCGACCTTCGCATCCTCGATCCGCGCGTCGAAGAGCGCCCGAATGCCGCCGCGCGGGCCGTACTCGGGCACTGCTTCCCGGAGCGCCGCACGCGCAAGGACGACGCCGTCGGCAAGCCCCACGACGATCACCTGGTCGCTCTCGTCGTAGAGGAAGAACACCACCTTCGCGCGCCACGGCAGCGTCGCGTTGCCAAGTCGACCGATTGTGCGGAATCCGATGATCGCAGAGAGAAATGCGAGCAGCGTGAACGCCAGCACGCGTCGCTGCCGACGCGTGCGCATCGATCGCTTCGCCGCGGTGCACAAAGCTCCGCACTCCGGACACGTCGTTTGCTCGGGCAATAGCGCATGCCGGCACTCCACGCATGCATCCGCGGTGAACACGCGCCACCGCCGCGCGATCCACACGAGCCCGCCGAACCCGACAAGCAGTGAAAGCTGCGGCACCGCGAGGAGGAACGCCGCGTAGGTCAGTTCAACGGTCGCGATCGTCGCGCTCACGTCGTCCATGCTCGACGCCGTGAAGAAACACGCGATTGGCGCGATGATGAGCGCGAGTTTCAGCGCGGGTGCGCGCCGCTTCGTCCGCCAGAGCACGATGAGGAGAACGAGGAAGGCGAGCGCGGCCGGGAGAAATCCGAGCTCGAGGGCGCGCTGCGTCAGCCGCGTCGTCAGCACGAGCGGATGACCCCAGTCGTTGGAACCGACCAAGGTCGACTCGTGGGCATACTGGGCTTGCTGGGCATACTGGGCTTGCTGGGCGAGAATCCCCGTCACGCGGGTACCTTACTTCACGACCTTCATGACTTCCTCACGCATCCACTTCCTCACCACCGGCGCCTTCCGCCTCGACGGCGGCGGCATGTTTGGCCTCATCCCAAAGACGATGTGGTCGAAGTGGACGGAAGCCGACGCCGACAATCGCATCGCGCTCGCGACGCGGTCGCTGCTGGTCGAGTCACGCGACGGACTCGTGCTCGTCGAGGCCGGCTGCGGCGACAAGTGGACCGCGAAGGAACGCGCGATGTACGCCCTTGCGCCGCGCACCGCCGTGGACGCACTCGCTGAGATCGGTGTCGACCCACGCGACATCGCGCACGTCGTCCTCACGCATCTCCATTTTGATCACGCGGCAGGCCTGACGCGCGAGGACGCGGGCACGCTCGTCCCCGTGTTTCCCAACGCGCGCGTCCACGTGCAGCGCCAGGAGTGGGTCGACGCGCTCGCGAACAAGAGCACGATGACGCGCACCTACCTGCGCACGCATCTCGATCCGATCGCGGGCGTGGTCGAACTCCACGACGGCATGGCGACTCCGCTCGATCGCATCGCGCTCATCCCGACGCCGGGCCACACGTGGGGCCACCAGAGCGTGCTCGTCCTTCCTGACGGAAGCGACGCGTCGTCGCCGCCCGTCCTCTTCGCAGGCGACGCATGCCCCACCATCCATCACGCGCATCCGGCTGCAAGCCTTGGCTACGACATGCTCGCCTACGACGCGATGCTTTCGAAGCGGGAGATTCTCGGGCGTGCGGCACGCGAAGGGTGGCGACTCGCCTTCGACCACGATCCGCAGCATGCATGGGCGCAGGTCATGGATCGTGACGGTCGAATCGAACTCTCACCCGCACAGTGACCGCCGCAACCGCGCATCCACCGCGTTCATCCCGTATCCTGCGCCGATGCGCTTCACTCGCTCACTCGCCGCGTTCGCGACGACCCTCGCCGCCGCCTCCACCGCGCTTGCACAGGATTCGATGCCACCACCGGAACCAGTCGGTCAACCGACACCTGGTCCAGTCGTTGGCTACATCGTGATTGCGATTCTGTTCGGCATCATCGTGACGGTCTCACTCATGCCGTCCAAGCGTTCGCACACCGACCTTTGATCCACGCGTGCTGTTTTCGTGCTGTTCTCATGGTCACACGTTGAACTCCGTTTGTGGCAGCGCTGCGAACGACCAACGGGTCATGCGTTGATGGCGTCATGAAGAAGCGACTCCGCCCACTTCCCCTTCTCGTCATCGCGAACATCGCCGCGCTCGGCCTGCTCGCGACGGTCGAGTTGTCGACGCCCGCCGGGGCACAAGCGTTCCGTCCCCGCGGCACGTACACCGCAGCATCCGGCCGCATTCCAGGCACCGAGACGCATGCGGTCTACATCGTCGACGAGACGACGCAAGAGGTCATCGCGGTGCAATGGGATCCGCGCTCGCGGCAACTGCAAGGCCTCGGCTATCGCAACATGTCGACTGACGGCGCCGACAGCCTCCGACCACGTTCGAACTGAATCGCAGCCACAGCACCGATGAAAACGACGCACGCCATCCTTGCCACCAGCGCCTTCGCGATCACCGCGCTTGCGATCGTTGAGGCAGGTCGCCTTCATCCGGCGGCGTTCGCGAGTCCCATGGCAACAGGCAACAACGGCGTCACCGTACTCACCGCTTCGACTGGCCAAGGCCCAGATGAAGCGCCTTACGAGGCGCTGTTCGTGCTCGACAACCGCACCGAAATGATCTTGGTGTACGGCATCGAAAGTCCGACCGATCGGCGCCTGGTGTTGCGTTCAGCCGCAAGCCTGCCCGCTCTCTTCCGCGCCGCACGCGGCGGCTGACGCGATGGATCAACTCCGCAACATTCCTCTCCCCGCGCGTCGACCCGTCGACTCGGTCATGGCCACGCGTCGAGCCGACAGTTTCGGGAAGCGTTCGATCAAGAACTCAAGCAAGGAGTACGCGCTCCGGCTTGCAATTTCGATGACCGATCTCACGACGCTCGAAGGAAAGGACTCGCCCGAGAAAGTGCGCTCGCTTTGCCGAAAGGCGATCGCTCCTGCGCCAGTCCTCGATCGCGTGCTTGTCGCGATGGGTGCGGCGCCCGTCCCGAGCGTTGCCGCGATTTGCGTCTACCCAAACCTCGTCGCCGTCGCACGCGAAGCGCTTGCCGGAAGTGGCGTGCACATCGCATCGGTCGCGACAGGCTTCCCGAGCGGCCAGTTTCCGCTCGATATTCGCCTTGATGATGTTCGCCGCGCCGTTGGTGACGGCGCTGACGAAATCGACATGGTGATCAGTCGCGGTGCGTTCCTTGCGGGTGAAGACGCGCTCGTGGCCGACGAAATCGCGCGCGTTCGCGAAGCGTGCGGACCCGCGCATCTCAAGATCATTCTCGAAACAGGCGAGCTCGAGACACTCGACGCGGTTCGTTATGCGAGCGACCTTTCGATCCGCGCGGCCCTCGCGGCCGGCCCCGCGAAAGACGGCGAAGTATTCATCAAGACATCGACGGGCAAAGTGACGCCCGCCGCGACCATGCCCGTGGTGCTCGTGATGCTTGAAGCGATTCGCGATGCGTACCGAGAAACCGGTGTGCGCATCGGGATGAAGCCGGCGGGCGGTATTCGCACGGCAAAGTCGGCGATCGCGCAACTCGTGATGGTGCATGAAACGCTTGGTCCAGAGTGGTTGGCACCGCATCTCTTCCGCTTCGGCGCCTCGACGCTTTTGAACGATCTGCTTCGCCAACTCGCGCGCCTGAAGCGCGGGGGCTACGCGGCGCGCGACGATTTCGCCGAGGCGTGATTCGCGCGCCAGAGCATTGCGCGCCGTCGAGTCACTCGTAATCTTCAACGGCGCTGGGGTAAAATAGATAAAATCTGTCCGATGGCTTACGTGGCGCACGCAGTTTGTCGCATGACCTCTCAACAGGAAGGTCATTCTCTGCGACGGCGGCAACACCATGAGCCAGTCATCTGCGATCGTTACACCCTACCGCGTGCTTTCTGAACTCGGCCGCGGCACCTACAGCCGCATCCTGCACGTTGAAGACAAGAAGTCCGGTCGGGCGTATGCCCTCAAACGCGTGCGCATCGACGCTTCGCGTGATCGTCACACTGCGGCCCTCATCGAAGGTCGGGTGAACGCCGAGTTTGCAGTTGGTCGGCTTCAGGCGCACCGCGTTCTCCGACGATACGTCGATCATTGGGTCACGGTCGGCGACGATGGATCGACGGAGCACGAGCTCCTCATGGAAGTGATCGACGCACCGCCGCCCACGCGCGTGCCGTTTCCGCCGGGAGAAACCGTCGAAATTCTCCGGCACATCGCCAACGCCGCGGTCGCGCTCCACCGACACGGGTTCGTACATGCGGGCCTCACTCCCCGCGCGCTGTACCTCACCACCCTCGGTCGACCTCGCCTCGGCGGGCTTGCCGACGCGGCCCGGATCGGCGAGGTCAAACCGCTGCGCGTCGCGGTGCCAGGTTTCATCCCACCCGAAGTCGCGCTCGGCACACCCGCGTCGACCCGCACCGCTTCGTTCCTCTTCGCATCGGTGGCGTACGTCATGCTCGTCAACCGATTTCCGCGGGCGGTGCGCCTTGCGGGCGCCGCGTCGAACCAGATCACCGACGGGATGATCGGCCCCGACGCGCCGCTCGACGAACTCGTGCCGGAAGCGCCGCCTGCGCTTGGTGAGTTTGTCCGGCGTGCGTTGGTCGCCGACCCCGCCGCGCGTCCAGAACTCCAAGAACTCCTCGACACCCTCCGATGGAACGATGCCGAGCAGCGCGCGCATACGCACGCGCCGGACGCGCCACGTCGAGAGGCACCGCTCGCGATCCCGCAGCGGAGTTCCCGCAATCCGCGCCTCCCGGAGGAACGGAACGACTACGAAGCACACCGCGTGACACTCGCCGGACACGCCTTCGGCTACCGCGTCGGCCGTTGGCTCGGAGACGGCGCGTGGAGCCGCATCTACCTCATCGAGCAGCCCGCGACCGGCGAGACGTTCGCCATGAAGCACGTCATTGCGTCGCCGTCACAAAGTCGGCGCGCGCATGACCGGCTGCTCGCGGAGTGGAAGACCTGCGGGCGGCTCTCACACCCACACCTGCGCAAACTCCACTCCCTCGAGTGTGTCGGCGAGAACGCAGAGACCGCATCGATCTTGGGGCTCGTGATGGAAGTCCTTGACGCAACACCACTTGAAGAGAAGGCGATGCCGCGGGAGCTTCTGCTTCCGACGCTGCGCGCGGTGTCGAGCGCGCTCGCATACATGCACGAGAACGGCCTCGTCCACGCCAATCTCAAGCCGCGTGCGATCTTCGTCAGCGAACTTGGACGGGCAAAACTCGCGGGAACAGGCCAGGCCGTCGCCGACGGTACGGCGCTTGAACGTTCGCGCGTCGTGCCGGGGTTTGTCGCGCGCGAAGTGGTTGCCGGCCGCCCGGTCACGGGAGCGAGCGACGCGTTTGCCTTCGCCGCCACCGCATACAACCTCACCACCGGCCTGATCGCGCTCGAAGCCGCGCAAGTCGAAACGAAAGGCGAACCTGTTGCCGCGCGTTTCATTGGTCCCGATGAACCGCTGGATCACTTCGAACCCATGCTTGGGGCCGCCTTTGGGCGCCTCGCGAAACGCGCGCTGCGTTCGAAACCGGAAGATCGCCCGTCCCTCGCCGAATTGCACGACTCGTTGCCGTCATTTGGTGGGTCAGCGACGCAGGCATACGAACCACGCCGAAGCGCAAATTCGCAGTCAACCGCTTGATGTCATCGCGCCATGCGTATGTAGACACATACTGTCTATCCACTACAGAACCTTCGGCCAAGAAGTCGATAAACGGACACGGGTTGCGGCTTCTCGAAGCGTGAATCAGGCGTGAAAGAGGCGTAAAACGCAAGAAGAAAGCAATTCCAACGAGAATCAGCCATTCTGTAGCGAAGCCCCCTCAGATCACACGCCCGCGCAGGTCTCTCTTCGATTATTCTCCGCGTTCATTTCTTCCGGTGGCCACGTGCCGCCCAGACCCTTTCCGGGTTTCTCCCTTTGGTTTTATGTATGTCGGTTCGTCGTTTCATTGACTTCGTTCATTCGCTGACTTGGATCGGGCCACGGTGCTCCGGGGGCGCGCGATGAGTACGCCCGCAGCACAACGCAAAGTCGCGAAGGAACTCTTCGGATACCGCGTTCGCCGAGTCATCGGTGACGGCGCGCACAGCCGCGTGTATGAAGTGGAAGACACGAAGTCTCACACCGCATATGCGTTGAAGCACGTCATCTCGGAAGGCGAGAAGGAAGAGCGGTATCTCGACCAACTTCGCGCGGAGTGGCGCATCGGTAAAGCGCTGAACCATCCGGCCGTTCGAAAGTTGGTCGCGCTTGAGGGCGAAGGACTGCTGAGCAAGATCTTCCGAACGAAGTCGAATGAACTCGGCCTCGTGATGGAGTTGATCGATGCACCGCCACTGAGCGAGCACGTCAATCGTGGCACGCGACCCTCGATGCCGGAGTGCATCAAGATTTTCCTTGATGTTGCGGACGGCCTCCAGCACATGCATGACAAGGGCTTTGTCCACGCGGATATGAAGCCCCTCAACATCCTCTACGACGCCGATCGTCGCTTGACCAAAGTCATCGACCTTGGTCAAGCGGTGGATGTCGGCACGCAGAAAGTTCGTCTTCAGGGCTCGGCTGGATACATCTCGCCAGAACAGGCACGCGAGGTGAAAGAGCGCCTCTACGCGCCGGTCACCGAACGGACGGATGTCTTCAACTTCGGCGCGACGATGTACGCCATCCTCGCGCGCGGCCTGCTCGCTCCGCAAAGCCAGCACACCGCGGACAAGCGCATTCGAGTCGAGCCGGATCAACTCGGTCCGAGCCAACTCATGTCGCTCGGCGACCCTGAGATTCGCCGCGATCTCTCAGATCTCGTCGCAAAGTGCCTGATGGCTGAACCCGCCGGGCGCTGCTCGATGAAGCAGGTTGTGCAAGTACTGACATCTCTGCAGCCGGCGCCAGCGCTCAATCGCTGACGCACGTGATCGATGTCCACGTGATCGATGTCCACGTGATCGATGTCCACGTGATCGATGTCCACGTGATCGATGTCCACGTGATCAATGTCCACGTGATCGATGTCCACGTGATCGATGTCCACGTGATCGATGTCCACGTAATCAATGATCGACGTGATCGAATCATGTCGGGCCGATGCGCGTCACAGTTCGGTCGCCGCGCCCGCCCACTCGTCGCTCCACACGGCATACCCGCCGAGGAACGCATTCGAGTTGGCGCCCAGTACGCATCCGACGGGAATCTCCTTCAACGCTTTCGAGTTGCCGCCGCCGAGAACGACCACATCGGGCAAAAGCGCCGCGCGCAGGAGCTTCACACACTCGGCCACATGCCCCCGCCACTTGCGCGTGCCGCAACGTTCACGACCGCGGATACCGACGAAGTCCTCAAAGGACTTTCCCTTCTTGTAGGGAAGGTGCGCGAGTTCCATCGGAAGCACTTGGCGACCGACGACCATCGCACTGCCAAGCCCAGTACCGAGGCCGAGGAACAACATTTTCTCGTTCGTGAGCCCCGCCGCGACGTGCGAGCCGATCGCCTGCATCGCCGCATCGTTGAGGATCTTGACAGGCACGCCAAATGCGGCGCGATAGTCGAAGTCCTTCCAGCCCGGCCCAAGATTGACCGGATCCATCAACGGACGACCCGCGCGAATCGGCGTTGGTAGACCAATCGTGATGCCATCGACCTTCTCGCCAGCAAGAAGTCCGGGCAAATCCGCCGCGAGTTGCTGGGGCGTGTAAGCCGCGCCGGACGGCGTTGCGCGCTTGTCGGCCCATTCGGCGCAGCGTGCCTTGGCGTTGGTACCGCCGATATCAAGTGTGCAGATGACCCGGCGCGAACTCGGAGCGGATGACGAGGAAAGGGCGGACATGCGCAGGATGTCGGCAAAAAGAACCGCGCGGGTTCAGCCGCGCGGCGTGAGGAACTTGATTTGGTCGAGTTGCGGGCTTACGCCGACTTCTTGCTTTCCAACTTCCGCACCGGGAGCTGGACTTCCGACCACTTCACGCGGTTCGAGATGTAAGGCCCGTTGTAATGAAACGCGCGGACATCACCCGCGACCTCGTACTCGGGGTGCGCCTTCAGCCAATCGTGCAGGAGCCCGAGACCTTTCTCGACGACGCCCGTGCCGTAGGGTCCATTCATCCCGATCGAGAGCACTTCGACCTCAGGTCGATCGGTGATGAGGACGCTTCCGTCCTTCCCGGTCGGCGCGAGTTCGGCGGTTCGGTAGAGGAAACTCATTGTCCACGACATCGACGCCTTCTGATCGCGCTTGCCAGTTTCCGGATCGAACATGTCGCGGTAGTCCATCTCGACGGGGCTCGTCATCGCGATGTCCTTCTTCTTGATGTGGTTGAACAGCGGGAAAAAGCCCATGTTCATGCCGCTCGCGGGTGAACCCGAGGAGACGAATTCCGCGCGTCGGACGGTGGGGTATCGCTTGAGATCGATCGCGCCCGGTGGCGTCGGCTCTGGATAGCCCGCAGGAAGTGGCGACTCGATCCGCGATGGACCAAAGCGATACACGCCGTCGATGACTTCGATGGAGGCTTCCATGTCGCCGCCAACGCGGGTCACGAGGACAGGCGTGCGCACCGCATTCGTGGACTCCGCGCCCGGCTCTGACGCGCGACCGGAGTGG
Source organism: uncultured bacterium (assembly GCA_903911205.1). GTDB lineage: Bacteria > Planctomycetota > Phycisphaerae > Phycisphaerales > SM1A02 > QWPT01. The sequence continues at coordinate 3,392 of CAIWCL010000084.1, read as the reverse complement.
CCGGAGTACGCCGGTTCGGCTGCCGCGGCGGCGACGGCTTCCTTCGACGCGGGTGCGGATTCTTCAGTCACTGCGCCAGGGGAAGACGGTTGCGAGGTCGTCGCGTTGCCCTTGACCGGCTCGGGGATCTTGTTCGGATCGCTCTCAAACGACGCGCAGGCGGCGAGAGGCAGCGTGACGAGTGCAGCGAGGCTCTGGAAGAATCGAGTCATGCGGCCGACTTCGCATGGGGTGCGGTTCGAGATTCGAAGCGCACGACGCGTCGAGGACTTTCGTCGGCCCACGCTTGGGCCCGTCCGCCCGCCCGCAATGTTCCGCACCAGAGCGGCGGTGCGAAACCCGCGATTGCAGCCCTTTCCCCGGTAGACTCGCTCCCTGTGACGACTTCACCCTTCGCTTACGCCCCGGCACCCGAAAGCGTGCGACCCACGCTGCAAGCCTCATACGGACTGTTCATCGGCGGCAAGTTCGTCGAGCCCAAGTCCGGGAAGTACTTTCATTCGATCAATCCCGCGACAGAAGAATCGATCGCGAGAGTGGCGGATGCCGGTGTCGAGGATGTCGCCCGCGCAGTCGCAGCCGCGCACAAGGCGTTCCCGAAGTGGTCGAAGACGAAGCCGGCCGAGCGCGCCAAGATTCTCTTCCGCGTGGCGCGGCGCATTCAAGAGCGTTCACGCGAACTCGCGGTGCTTGAATCGATGGACGGCGGCAAGCCCATCAAGGAATCGCGCGACGAAGATCTGCCGCTCGTCGTGCAGCACTTCTTTCATCACGCGGGTTGGTGCGACAAACTCGCCTACGCCTTCGCGGGTGCGACGCCCAAGCCTGTCGGCGTGTGCGGACAAATCATCCCGTGGAACTTCCCGTTGATGATGGCCGCGTGGAAGCTCGCACCAGCACTTGCATGCGGCAACACGTGCGTCTTGAAACCCGCGGAAACAACGCCGATGACGGCGCTTTTCCTTGCGGAAATTCTCGCGGAGTGCGGAGTTCCTGATGGCGTTGTGAACATCGTGACTGGCGGGCCTGCGGCGGGGCGCGCCATCACCGCGCTCGCCGGGAAGAACGGTGGGAAAAACGGCATCCACAAGATTGCATTCACAGGCTCCACCGAAGTCGGGAAAGCCATCGCAAAGGCTGTCGCTGGAACGGGCGCGAAACTCACGCTCGAACTCGGTGGCAAGAGTCCGAACATCGTCTTCCGCGACGCGGCGCTTGATCAAGCAGTCGAAGGCGTTGTCAGCGGCATTTGGTTCAACCAAGGTCACGTCTGCTGCGCGGGTTCGCGGCTCTTCGTCGAGGAGTCGATCCACGATGATTTCCTCGCGCGCCTCGAACGACGCATGCAACAACTGCGCGTGGGTGATCCACTCGATAAAAACACCGATGTTGGCGCGATCAATTCGAAGGCACAACTCGAAACAATCGAACGCTTCCTGAAGGCCGGTACGGACGAAGGTGCTCAGAAACTCGAGGTTTCCTGCACTCTTCCGAAGAAGGGCTACTGGTGTAAACCAACGATTTTCACCGGCGTACAGCCCTCGCACACGATCGCGCGCGAAGAGATCTTTGGCCCGGTGTTGAGTGTGATGACGTTCCGCACGCCTGAAGAGGCGGTGCAACGCGCCAACAACACCACGTACGGTTTGAGCGCCGGCGTGTGGACGGAAAAAGCTGCACGCGCACTGGAAATGTCAAATCGTTTGACTGCGGGTGTCGTGTGGCTCAACACCTTCAATCGATTCGATGCGAGCGCGCCGTTCGGCGGATATCGCGAGTCGGGCTTCGGTCGCGAAGGTGGCCGACAAGGACTCTCTTCGTACGTCAAGGTTGGAGGTGTCCGATGAGCGCAGCGAACGACAAGTCTGTGAACGTGAAGGGACGTCTCGAAGTGGTGAAGACGTTGAAACTCTTCGTCCACGGTGCGTTTCCGCGAAGTGAGAGTGGCCGCACGATTCCAGTGAGAGATGCGAAGAAGCGCGTTGTCGCGCATGCGTCGCATGCAAGCCGCAAGGATTTGCGCGATACGGTGGAAGCCGCGAATGCCGCGCAACCGAAGTGGGCGGCTGCCACCGCATACAACCGCGGACAAGTGATCTATCGCCTCGCCGAAATGCTCGAAGCGCGACGCGCGGAGTTTGTTTCGCTCATCGTCTCGATCGAAGGTCGCTCGAAAGCGGATGCAACGCGCGAAGTCGATCGTGCGATCGATCGCTGTGTGTGTTACGCCGGTTGGACTGACAAGATTGCATCGGTGCTCGGCGGAAAGCAGCCCGTTGCTGGCCCGTACTTCGTCTTCTCGATGCCGGAAGCAACGGGAACCGTCGCCGTGGTGCTTCCCGATGGTGCGCAATTGTTGGCGATCGTGTCGCTGGTTCTTCCGGTGATTTCTTCAGGAAACGCCGCCATCGTCATTGCGCCGATCCACGCGAATGCACCGCTCGCGATTGCGTTCGCCGAGGCTGTCGCGACAAGCGATGTGCCCGCAGGGATTATCAATGTCCTCACCGGTATGCGCGGTGAGCTCGCGCCGTGGATCGCAACGCATCGCGACATCGCGGCCGTCGCGGGCGCACATCTTTCTGCCGATGATGCGAAAGCCCTCGAACTGGGCGCGGCAGAGAATTTGAAGCGCGTGTGCCTCTTCGCTGATGCGCCCAAATTTGAGGACGACGCATTTTGGCACTCACCATTCGCGATCCAACCGTTTGTTGAAATCAAGACGGTGTGGCACCCGAGTGCGTTGTAGATGCTTCGCGCGTACGACATCCGCTGAATAGGAGCGCAACCGATGTCCGACGATGAAATTGATGGAGAGAATCGACCGCTTTGGGAGATCGCGCAGGACGATGTGGCGTCGCTCTACGAGCGCGCGCTCGACTCAGGCAGAGTCTCGACCTTTGAGGAAGACGAAGACGCACCCGCGTATGCGCTCTGTTTTCTCGAGAACAGCAAAGGCGAAAAGGGCTGGGTGATCATCACGGCACAAGGCCATTCCTGGGAGGGCCTGCGCTACGACGTCTCTGAGATCTTTGAGAAGCGCAAGGAGGCAGAGGGCGAGATCGCAAGTCGGCTCTGCGAAGACGAGGATCGTTACAACGAGCGCAGAGAAGAAGAAGAAGAAGAAGAAGAGGAAGAGGAAGAAGAAGACGGCGACGACGACAGCGAAGGTGATGAGGATGACGGGCGCAAGCACGATGGCACAGAGCCCGCCTCTGGGCACTAGGTTCGATGGGCACTAGGTTCGATGGGCTGTAGGACCTCTGGGCTGTAGGACCTCTGGGCTGTAGGACCTCTGGGCTGTAGGACCTCTGGGCTGTAGAAGATTCTCTGGGCGCTCTTTTCCGTGCGTACATCGCCGCGTGGAGCATTCGTCTGCGAGAACGAACGTG
>CAIWCL010000083.1 GCA_903911205.1 uncultured bacterium | reverse complement strand
CCGATCTTGTAGTCGGCAGTGAGCGGCGCTGCTTCGCGCGTTTCGGCATCGGGGATGGGCAGCGTGAAGCCCCACAGTTGCTGCACGGTTCCACCCATGTATCGATCGGTGTGGCTCCCTTGGAACTGGAGTCGCGTGAACACCATCCGCGCTTCATCGAGGAACGCGACCTCGGAGCACTGCGCAAGCGGGATCACGCTGCGCACATCGCGCGTCGGATCGGCGTCGATCGTCTGGCGCCACGCGCGAGTCGCAGGAAGGTCGGAGCCCGTGTCGGTTGCGTACACGAGGACGCCCGCTGGGGTCCACGCCGTCATGCCCACTCGGCCCGCGTCCCACGTGCGGCGCATCGGCAAGCCGCCTGCGATCGGCATCGTGTAGACCTCGCGCGGACCCTCGTAACTCGCGGTGAAGGCGAGCGTGGTGCCGTCCGGCGAAATCGAAGGTTGGAGTTCCTCGCCGGGATGCGTCGTGAGGCGCGTCGCGAGTCCGCCACTCGTTGGAACGCGCCAAAGGTCGCCTTCTGAGACGAAGACAATCGTCTCGCCGTGGATCGCTGGCATGCGGTAGTAGCCGAGCGTCGAGGCGTCGGCGGCGAGCGGGGCGCTGGAAACGATCGAAGCGAGGGCAAACGCGAGCATGCACGCAGCGTAACGCGGCGGTCAGCGGGTGGGCGGCGCATCGAACGCTGTCGCGCGGATCATCGCGCGTTCTTCGGGCGAGAGTTCCGCGTTGCGATGCAAGGCCCACGCAACCATCTGCGCCGCAATCAGGCGAAACTCTGGGTTCGCAAAATCGCCGGGGTGGCCGAGCGTCGTCACGGCGATGCGCTGCGTGGGCGGTTCAGACTTCGGCGTTTCTTTCGGATCGCGCGATGCGCGCATGTCAGGTTGGCGTTCGCGCACCCAAAGAATCGGCTGCTTCTGCGGCGCATCGTTCTGCGATCCAACTTCGCGCTCGCTGTCGATTGCCTCGCCCCAGAGCAGCACGCGACAGTCCGCGGGTAGCGGCTCGACGTGATAGAGCCAACTCGGCACGACGAGTCCCTCGGCGGGAATCGTGACGCCTTCGAGCATCGGGTGCTTCGCTGCCTCGGCGCTCGGCGGCAGGATGCGCGTCTTCGAGGTGTGACCATGATGGAAGCGCCACGGTGTTCCAAGGTACTTTTCGCCAAATCCGTTGTTGAGCGAGGCTTGTGGGTGGCCTTCCGGATATGCAAACGCGTGCGTCGAAGTGCGGAACGCAACCAAAGGCACGCCGTATTGCAGTGGCTGGAGAAACCGATCGAGCGTGCCTCGATCAAGTTGCTCGAATCGCATGTAGACGACGATCGCGTCGGCGTTGCCGAGCGCGGTGGATCCTGTGAGGTTGGTCTTCGCGGCGACGTTCGGCGTCGGCTCGCCACCGGCGTCGAAGCCTTGATCGGTTGCAAGATGTGTCGTCGTCTTCACACCAAGCGGGGCGGCGACGATCTCTGAGAGAAACGGCATCGTGATCTCGCTGCGGTACTCGTCATCGGCTGCGACGAACGCAACGACAGGCTCGATCGCTTGCCAACCGTTTGTGAAGTGCGGCTGTAAGACGGAAGAACCAGACGCGAAGAGCCGTGCACGGTCGCCCTTTGCGGGGAGGCCGTTCGGGCCACGCCAGTTGCCGAATCCGCGGTGACCGGTGGTTCCAGCCGTGCCTGGCGCGAGGCGGTAGGTACGCGACACAACCGCGGCTTCGTCGCCAGCCTTCAGTCCTTCGCCACGCTCGACATGGTCGATGCGCACGCGGTGCCACACGCTTGAGCCTGCGTGTGGGCCGGGCTTCTCTTCGATCGAGAGCACGGTGACATCGAGCACGACCGGCTCATGTCGAAGTAGGAACTTCGGCGTGGGCATTTTCTCGGCTCCCAGCCTCGAAGCCACCAACAGCGAGGCGAGCGAGGCAATCACGGCAAGCAGAGTCACGCGCATGTTCGGTACAGTCGCGGTTCGACGATGACCACGCAAGACCCCGCCCCCGCGATTCCGATCCTCCACGAGGAGCCGTCGTGGCTCGTCGTCGCAAAGCCCGCCGGCATCCATTCGGTTGCGCAGCGGGAGCGTGACGCGCCGAGCGTCGAAGCGTGGCTGTGTGCCGCGCGGCCGGAACTTGCGGGGCTCGAAGAGGCGGGGCTTGTTCATCGACTTGATTTCGAGACAAGCGGATGCCTGCTTGTCGCAAAGGACGCCGCCACACGCGCGCGTCTCCGCGATGCGTTCAGCGGTCGAGGTGGAGACATTCGCAAAACGTATCTTGCGCTCGTCGAGGGTCGCTTTCCCGATCGCGTGCTTGCGGGGGCGTTCACGCTTTCGTTTACCAGCCGTCACAAGGGCAGCGCGAAGGTGACGGTCCACACGCGCGGCGAACCCGAAACCATCGGGCGCTGTCGATGGCGTGTGCTACGGGTACGGGAATCGACGACCGAGTCTCGAGCGCACACACTTGTCGAAGTGGAACTCCTCGGCCCAGGCCGCCGTCATCAGATTCGTGCGGGGATGGCGCATGAAGGTCACCCACTTGTCGGCGACACGCTCTATGGAGCCGCGCCGTCCGATGCTGGCGTACATCTTCATGCATGGCGGCTTGAGGGCGACGACTCATCTCTCAACGCGTCGATCGAGGCGCCAGCGCCCGCATGGAAGGGGTGAAAGTTGACAGACGGCTTGCCGTCAGAGCGCGCCCCAGTTTGCGAGCAGAATCGCGAGGTCGGCAGCATCCACAGCGTCGTCTCCGTTGAGATCGCCGCTTGGCGGATTGGTGAATCCCCAGAGCGAAAGAAGCAAGGCTAGATCCGCCGCACCCACACTGCCGTCAAGATCAAGGTCGCCGTCCGCAAGATCGCACGAGTCCGGGCGATCATTCACATTTTCGTCTTCTGCGCCGTCATCAACATCGCATGAATCGAGTCGTGCATTGGAATTGCAGTCGAGCGATGGATCTTCGACGAGTTCGCAGTCATCGATGCGCCCGCTTTCGTCGCAGTCGAGAACTGGGTTTGTCGCGATGTCGCAGGAATCGAGGCGTGCGTTTCCGTTGCAGTCGCGCGTGGGGTCGTCGACGATGTCGCAGGAATCGAGGCGCGCGTTTCCGTTGCAGTCGCGTGTCGGATCGGCTGCGATCTCGCAGCGGTCGAGCGTCGCGTTCGCGTTGCAGTCGAGGGACGGATCGGATGTCATCTCGCAGAGATCGATGCGACCGTTCGCGTCGCAGTCGATGGCCGGGTTCGCCGCGATGTCGCAGGAATCGAGGCGCGCGTTTCCGTTGCAGTCGCGCGTCGGGTCGTCGGCGATGTCGCAGGAATCGAGGCGCGCGTTTCCGTTGCAGTCGCGCGTCGGATCGGCTGCGATCTCGCAGCGGTCGGGGACGCCGTTCGCGTTGCAGTCGACTTCTGCGCCCGATGCGATTTCCCAGGCGTCCGGAACGCCGTCGCCGTCGCAGTCCGGCTTGCAGTCGTCCGGGATGCCGTCGCCATCAAGATCCGCTTCCGTGCCGCTCGCGATATCGCAGGAGTCGGGAATCCCGTTGGCGTTGCAGTCGAGCGAAGTACCGTCCGCGAGATCGCAGTCGTCGGGCCTGCCATTCGCGTTACAGTCGAGTTCCGTTCCATCCGCGATCTCGAACAGGTCGCAGATTCCGTCGAGGTCGCAGTCGCCCGTCAGCGTGTTTCCGCCGAGATCGTCGAACGCGCCGAGGAGGTTGACGGGCGTGTTGCCGCAGAAAGACGAATCGCCGATGGCAGTCGTCGACGCGTTGCGGAGGTCGGCGCCGCCAGCGCCGTCGAACGCACCGCAGCTGTTGCGCACGACGACCGTGTCCTCGATGCGGAGAATGCCTGCGGATGCGATCGCGCCGCCGGTCCCGGAGGCGCTGTTCCATTCGAACATGCAGCGCACGAGCTGCGTCGGCCCATCCGCTCCGGCGCCGACAAAGAGCCCGCCACCATCGCCGGATGCGGCACGATTTCCGCTGAAACCGCAGTCGCGGAAGATCGGTGCGCCGCCGAAGACAGCAGCCGCGCCGCCCGCCGGTGCCTCGCAATTTTCGATGAAGCAATCGTCGAAGAGTGGCGATGCATCGACGACCAGAATGCCGCCGCCGGCGGAGAGAGCCCGTCCGCCGGTGACGTAGGCGCCCTCGATCACGCACTGCGAAGCGCTTGGGCCGCGGATCTCGATGCAGCGCGGATTCGGATGAGCCGCATCCGGAACCGCCACCACGCTCCACCATCCGCCGGGAAGGGCGGGGCGAAGCTCGACCGAGCGGCCGTTGAGCACGAACGGCGGGAAGTCGTACGGTCCGACGCGGATCACGGTCCCATCCGGCGCAGCGTTGATCGCAGCTTGGATGGTCTGGTATCCCGACCCTCCGACAATGAACTGGCACTCGTCGGGCACGCCGTTGCCATCGAGATCCGTGGAGCGGCCCGAAGAAATGTCGCAGGAGTCGAAGAGCAGGTTGCCGTTGCAGTCGAGCGGAGATCCGCCCGCGAGATCGCACATGTCTGGCCGATTGTTTTCGTTGCAATCCTCGACCCAGCCGTTCCCTGTCTCGCAGCTGTCGAGCGCGCCGTTGCCGTCGCAGTCGGAAGCGGGAGGCAACCCGTGGTAGTCGAGGGAGATGCGTACTGCGCTCCCTGTGCATTCCTCAACGGAAACGGGACCAGAGGGCGCAATTGTGACGGTAATCGCGCCGTCCGCGATGATCGCGGCAAAGTCGGGTCCATCGATGGAGAGGTCGATCGACTCCGCGACCGCGGGGCAATCGAATCCGTCTTCGACGAAGACGAAGATTGGCGGTAGGTCATCAATGATGACCCCGATGTACTCAGATTGCGCACCGAGATCCGCCCGGATCTCTAGGCGAAGCGGGGGTATTTCGGCGTACGCAGGTAGGAGCTCTCCGAGCGTTGTGGATACAGGCGCTCCGAAGCCGACAGGTCCAAGCCAGCCCGAAGTGCGGACAATGCGCACGGCGCCCTCGCAGACGTCCGGCCTGCCATCCTCGTCGCAGTCAAAGAAGCCGCCGGTCGCGATGTCGCAGGCGTCTGGCACGCCGTTGGCGTTGCAGTCGGGAGCGGTCGCGTCGGCGATGTCGCACGAATCCGGCCTGCCGTTCGCGTTGCAGTCAGACGCGCCGTCAGCGATTTCGCACGCATCGCCGATCCCGTCGCCATCACAGTCTGCTTGACTGGGGTTTGCGATTGCCACGCAATTGTCAAGACAGTCCGCGAGGGCATCGCCATCCGAATCTGTATCGGGCACATTACAACCGCAAACGGCGGGGGCGTCCTTCAGCGGATTATTCGGGCACCAATCGCCAAACAACGCGATGCTGCGTCTCCCGCCAGCGACGATGCTGCGGGCGACAGGTATCTGAGGCGGCGCCGTGAGATCTCCGTATCCATTGGATCCCCAAGCAACGACGCGTCCGTCACGCAGTACGGCTGCGGTGTGGAACTCACCAGCGGCAATGTCGAGGATCTCACCAAGATTTGGAGGGACCACACACTGACTCCACGAGTTCGAGCCCCAACACGCAACCGTGCCATCGGATCGAAGCGCAACATTGTGATTTGAGCCCGCGACAGCTCTTGCAACGGATGCAAGTGTCGGCGGCACCGCGCACTGACTTGAAGTGTTGAGGCCGAAGCAGGCGACGGTACCGTTCGTCCGCAGCGCAAGCGAGTGGTTGCGTCCCGCGTCGATGGCTGACGCGACGAGCCCTGCAGGCACAGTGCACTGTCCCGATGTGTTCAAACCCCACGCAGACACCGTGCCGCCGACTTCGAGTGCGAGCGAATGCTGCCCACCCGCGGCAATTGCTGTTGCGGTGAGGTTCGCAGGTACAAGTGACTGTCCTGCCGAATTCGCGCCCCACGCGCGGACGGTGCCATCGCTTCGCAACGCAAGAGAGTGCGCTGGGCCTCCGAGTTGGTTTCCCTTGCCTGCTGCGACAGCGATGGAAGCGCCTAGATCAGATGGCACATCGCATTGTCCAGCGTCGTTCGCACCCCATGCAAGCACATGTCCAGCGCTGTTGACTGCCAACTGGTGCCCTCCTCCCAGGGACGCTGCGAAGAGCGGTTCTGTGGGAGGAGTTGCTGGGATCCCTTGGTCTGGTCGCCGCCAGATCGTGTGTGTTCCTCCCTCGTCTACACCGCCCGCCCAGCCATCACCGGCAGCGATGTCGGTGTAACGAAGAAGCGCACCTGTCTGTGATGTTGGACGCGGCGGAACTGGAACGTGCTCGCCCCATTGCACGATCGATCCGTCTGTCTTCAACGCGAGCGAGAAGGTGCGGCCGGCTGCGACTTTGGAGATCGACGAAAGGCCACTTGGCGGCGTGCACTGGCCGGAGGTGTTGAGTCCGACGCAGGCGACGATGCCGCTCGACGACCAGAGGATGGTGTGGTGCGGTCCGGTGGTGATCTCGGAGCCCGTGACGCCGCCTGAAAAACTCCGCTGACCAAATGTGTTGGCGCCCCAGCCCCACGGATATCCGCTGGTGCCGATCGCCACGGTGAAGGCCTCGCCGGCAGCGATGCGGGTCGCCGTACCGCTCACATTCGCGGGCGCTTGGCCGGAAGTGTTCAGGCCCCAGCAGCGAATCTGGCCGCCGGAGTGAATGACGGCGGTGTGACGATCGCCTGCTGCGATGCGCGTGACCGAGTCAAGACCGCTTGGAATGTTGCACTGTCCGTCAGCGTTTCCACCCCAGCAACGGAGCCCGGTGCTCGCGAGCGCGACGACATGGAAGGTGCCCGCCGCAAGAGTCGTGTAGGTGCCGAGCGGTGCGTGCAACGACACCTGGCTTCCGCCGCCGCCTCCGTAGGAGAAGAGGTCGCCCTGTGCGTCGAGCAGGAGCACCGATGTGAGTCCACCGAAGATCTTGGTCGCCGGTCCGAACGCGGCGGGAGGCTGCGCTGCGGCAGCGGAGCCCCACATGGCCCAATCGCCAGTGACTTGCGCGGTTGCCGGCGCTCCGGCGATCAACGGAAGAAGTGACGCGAGCGTTCGCGTAAGCCACATGCCGCGAGGCGCGATTGTTTGACATTGGGTCGGGCGGCCAACCGTCATGGCAGCGTTCCCCAGTTCACGAGGACGCGCGAAAGATCCGCTGCGTCGACGACGCCGTCGCCTGTCGCGTCGGCGCTTGGTTCCATCGTTCCCCATGCGACGAGCACGATGGAAAGATCCGCCGCGTCGACCTCACCATCGAGGTTCAGGTCACCCCGGGCGCGCTCGCACGCATCAATCTGCAGATCTTCATCGATGTCGCTGGCCACTCCAGTCGCAAGTTCGCAGCCGTCGCGGATTCCGTTGCCGTCGCAGTCCGCTTCGCCGCTCTCTCCGCCAAAGCCGCAGAGATCGAAGATGCGCACGAGGCCACTTGCAGGCAGGCCGTCGACGGTGATGTCGGGAGAACCGGATGCAACCAGTGTGCCCGAGATCGCGACGGTGTCGCCAAAGTTGGACGCAGTACCCGTGGATGCGTCGATCGGCAGGAAGCCGACGAGTTCGGATCGTCCGATGCTCGTCATGCGTTCCACGCGCGTCGCTCCATTCCCGCGCAGCCATGTGGCGACATGGAGATTTCCCGAGGTGTCGAAACCGAAGGAGTATGTCTCGCTTCCCGAACCACTCGATGGATACACCGAATCGCCGTCCCAGATCTGCATCCACGAACCATCGGGTGCCGGCGCGAAGCCAGCCGCGAATCTTCCGTAGTACAACGAGGGATCTCGGGTCGAACTCGCGAGCATTCCTCCGAAGGGATCGAGTGCAAGATGAGTGCCGAGCTGGCGCGTTGGTTGGTTGGAGCCACTGACGGGCTTTGGAAGCGCGATCCCCAGATACTGAGGCGGCGCCGTTGCTTGATCCGTGGGCACCTCCCACAGGGTGACGCATCCCTCGTCGTAGAGGGGCATCGTCGACGAGTAGCGGGCAGAAATCGCGAAACGGTTGCCGCGAGTCGTGATCGAAGTGCCAAACCAAAGTCCGCCTGCAGAACGCGGCGCCGGATGATCGATCAGTTGCAGTTGTGAAATGGTGCCTGCGTGATCAAGACGACCGAAGACGACAACTCCTGCAGAGATTCCATTGCGTGTCGCGAGCGGCGCACTTGCGATGAAGAAGCCGTCGCCGATCGCGACCGACCGACCGAGCGTGTGGAGTTGACCGAAATCGGCGTCATCGATGCGGCGGCTGAGATTCCAAACGCCTTGTGCATCGCGAACTCGCACTTCCACCGCACGCGCACTTGGATCACCGATGACAAGCACATCGCCGCGCAGCGCAACACTGAATCCGTAGGTCGTCGCGGCACCAGCGGGTTCGACGACACCAGCGCGCTGCCATCCAGACTTCGTAAACTCGAAGATCGAGACTCGATTTCGTCCTGGCTCACCAATCGCCAGTCGATCACCGTCGATCGCAAGTCCGGCGCCGAAGCGGTCGCCTGCAATGCCATCGGGCGACGCAATCTCAACGACGGGAAGATCAAGTCGCTGGCAGACAGGGACGCCCACATTCGTCGGCGGACCATCTGCCTCGCCGGGACAACGATCGTTCACATCCTGAATGCCGTCGTTGTCGTCGTCGTAGTCTGAGCAATCTGGCTGGCCGTCACCGTCGCTATCGATGGGTGGAGCGAAGTCGCAAGCGCCGAACTCAGCACTATCTGGGAGCCCGTCGTTGTCATCGTCTTCGTCGAGGCAATCTGCGACGCCGTCTCCGTCGAAGTCACTGTCTGCGACGGTGCAGCCACATTGGCCAGGTGCCGTCTTGTTTGGATTGGTATCGCACGCGTCGAGCGGCGCTGGCACTCCGTCGAAGTCCGCGTCATTCGGCTGGGAGAGCGTCGGATTGGGATCGTCGCAGTCGAGGAATCCATCGCCGTCTGTGTCTACATCCGGCGCGCCCGGGCAGCGGTCGTACGCATCGCAGACGCCGTCGCCGTCGCTGTCGAGGTCCGCGACGCCATCGTGATCCGCGTCGTGCGGATCGAGCGCGTAAACACGCACTGCAGAGGCGCTGCTGGTCATGGTCGACGAGCGATGACAGTCCATCGCCACGAATCCATCGCCGATGGCAACATTTCCCCAATGAGCGCCCGTTGGAATCGGCGAAGTCACCAGTGCGACCTGCTGCCAAAAACCATTTTCCTCTTGATAGAGCGCCATTCCGTATCGCGCCGACATCGTGTTTTGTGAGAAGGGCACGGCGAGTGTTCCATGGCGCGCATCGATTCTCGAACCGAAGTGGTAGGGGATGAATCCCTGTGTTGCGAGGATCTGCGTGAACTCCCAGAATCCCGCTGAGTTTCGGCGGTAGATCACGACAACACCCTTGCTCGAAGATGCCGAATCAGCGCCGACAAACAGCCAGTCACCGTCAACAGCCAGACTCACGCCGAAGTAGGGCGATCCAGAAGCAGGTTGGAGGTTGAAAGGTGAGGCGATGGTCTGCACGAGTTGCCATGGTTCTGTCGGGCTCACGATGCGATAGACATGCACCACATTGCGCTCCATCGGGGAACCGATGAACGCGAGATCGCCGCGCAGCGCTGTGCCGCCCCATTGCGTACTCTCAAGTGGTGGTGCGTTCGACACCGTCCATGTGCCTACTGCGTTCCGGTACAGCAGGCGTGGAAAGGTCGAGTTCACGAGGATACGGCCGCCGTCGATATCAGCCGTGATGGCATCTGATGCAGAGGTTTGCGAAGTCTGGAGCCGCCAACCGCCGTACGAGCCGTACTGGTAGATCGCGCCTGTTGCGAACAGCAGGTCGTCCTTCAGCGCAACGCATCGGCCGGAGGCTCCCGAAATGAACTGCTCTTCGACAAAGCGGCCATCGGCCCCGCGATGGGCGATGGAGACGCCCCCGCAGGGATAGGTACTCCCGTTGCACTGTTCGTAGAGCGTTCCAAACGCAATCCGATCTCCGTCGGCTGCGAGGTCGTCGATGTCCTGGCTGAAACTGTTCTCGCGACGAGGAATGGGCAATAGGTCGCCGTGTCCAATCGGAATCGCGGGGCATGGGTCAAGCGACAGCGTTGGCGCGCCCGACGCCACTCCGCCCTCGCAGCCGCAGCGATCGGGGGCGATTTTCAGCGAATTCACTCGGCATCGGTCGGAAGCATCGGACTGCACATCGGCGTCATCGTTCGCGTCGAGGCAATCAGGTTGACCGTCTGCGTCGCTGTCGACGACAGGGTTGCCACAACCGCACGCGTTTGGATCACCACGCTCGCGGTCATAGGGACAGCCGTCTTCCGTGTTCGAAATGAGATCACCATCGATGTCGTCGTCGGCGCAATCGGGGATGCCGTCGTCATCGGTATCCGCCTCTGGACACGACAGTGGATCCAAACTGAAGACAAGTGACGGCGTTGTCGCGAGGTCGGGGCCATGAATCGCGAGGACAGTGCCGGGCTGCGAGAAGCCGCTGCCGGTCACCGGAGAAGATGGCACCGCGGGCCAAGTCGACATGCCTTCAAATGTCCACGCGCTGCCATCGAAGGTGTACGACGCGATGCCGCCTGTGAAGATCGATGTG
>CAIWCL010000082.1 GCA_903911205.1 uncultured bacterium | reverse complement strand
CAATGCGGCTGACCTCGGCGTTCTGCTGAACTTCTGGGGCACCGACGGCTCGGGCTTCCCCGGTGTGGATCTCGACGGCGATGGCATCGTCGGCGCGGCGGATCTCTCCGCGCTTTTGAGCAGCTGGGGTCCGTGTCCGGAGTGACTCAGCGAGAGCGGGCAAGCCAGTTCTCAACGCGAAGCCCGACAACCCGCCCAAACTCCCGATCGTTTCCTGTGACGAGCGTCGTGACGAGCGTCGCGTCGAGTGCGAGCGTGTGTCCGGCGATCAACATGTCCATCGGGCCGATGGGTGTGCCGCGTATCTCAAGCGATGCGCGGGTTTGGGCGTACCTTGCAGCCGCGCGATCGTCGAAGGGCACGATCTGAAGACTCGCGCAGAACTGCACAACTCTGGCAGTGTTCTCGTTCGGCCTCGCTGACCGTGCCGCGCCTGCGAGCAGTTCGCCCACCGTGATGGTTGAAACATGCACTTGCTCAAGTCCAACTTGGGCGATTCGCTCGACAACACGCGGAGCTCGCCCGCGGAGCAGTTCGATACAACAGTCGGTGTCGAGCATGTATCGCATGAGAGGATTTGGCGGAGCGAACCAAGCTGACCGCTGTCGGTGCCGATGGTTCAACGCGACGCCTTGCGTTCACGCAGTCTTTCTCGAACGCTTCGCGATCGACTTTGTCGCCTTCTTCGCTGCGGAACTCGCCGTCGCCTTCTTTCGATAAACCCGCGTTCGAACGGCTGCGGGGGTGGGATCGAGTACATCGCTGTCGCGATCGGTCGCCCCCTCAGCCGCCCCCTGCGCAGGTCGGTGAAAGTCATCGCTGACAGAACCGATTGCAGACTGAAAGAGATCCCATGCGGCATCCTTTGGATAGATGACCACCATCGATCCGACGCGCGCGACGCAGACATCGGGTTTCTCGAACCGACACTCGGCGGGAAGCCGGACAGCCTGGCTCGCTCCGTTCATAAAGATGCGGGTTTGGTGCACGGGAAAACCTCGTGAGTCAACAGTCTATACGCGAGTATATATTGTGCTTACGCCGAATCAAGCGACATGCGGCGAGATTCACGCAGGCGGCGCATCGCGCGCTGCACCCGCCACCGCCGCCAGCGCCTCGCGCCACTCGAGGTAGAGATACGGGGCGCCCACAGTCTCATGGAGCACGATCACTTCGCGATGCATCGCTTCATAGAGGTCGCTCTGCCACTCGCTGCCGCGCCCATCCGCACCACGGTCGCAGTAGAAGATGCGGCAG
This sequence comes from uncultured bacterium, assembly GCA_903911205.1. Classification (GTDB taxonomy): domain Bacteria; phylum Planctomycetota; class Phycisphaerae; order Phycisphaerales; family SM1A02; genus QWPT01. The sequence goes on along the minus strand of CAIWCL010000082.1, from coordinate 1,975 downwards.
CCGAGCGGTCGTTCTTCGTGCTCGCCGCAGAAGGCGCGGCTCGCAGGGTCGTTCGCGTTCGTCACGAGATACGGGCAATCGCCTCGCCCACGTGCAGCCTCGACATCAAGCACTCGCAGGGGGTTTGCCGCGCGCACGCGTCGCGCGGCATCAATGCGCGCCACGACAAACGCGGCCTCAAGGCCCGACACATACATGCGATGACCGAACTTCTCGAAGTTGCAGCACGCGCCGGACGCCAAGCAAATCGGCCGCTGCGCGCGGACGACTTCCGCGATTCGCACGCGCGCCTCCGCGAAGAACGCAGCCACCGCAGGATGATCCGCAAGTTCTCGCCAACGCTCAACCATCGACCGCAGTTGGTCGTTCATCAGTTCCACGCGTTCGCAAGCGCTCCGCTGGGGTGCTGCGGAAGGCTCTCGCTCTGCGCGACGATCGGTCGATCGGGCATGACTTCGATTTCGACCGACGCCAACGACGGCGAGGCTTCCGCTTGCTCAGCATCAGCCTGCGGCTCGACGATCGCGCGTTCGTTCGCGGCCTTGGAGAGACGGCCATCCGCTGCAACCTCGTCGAACTTCACGGCCACGCGACGGCTCACGCCGCGCTCCGGCATCGTGACGCCGTACAGCTGATGGCACGCTTGCATCGTGCGCTTGTGGTGCGTGATGACGATGAAGTGCGACACGTCAAGGAACGGCGTGAGCGCATGGCAGAAGCGTTCGACGTTCGCTTCGTCGAGCGCGGCATCAACTTCGTCGAGGATGCAGAAGGGCGAAGGCTTCGACTGGAAGATCGCCATCAAGAGCGCGACCGCCGTCATCGTCTTCTCGCCACCCGAGAGCTGGCTAATGACGCGCGGTTCCTTGCCCGGCGGCTTCGCGCGAATTTCAACGCCCGACTCGAGCCAATCCGTCTCGCCACTCTCAAGCGGCAAGAGATAGATGTCGGCGCTGCCACCACCGAAGAGGCGGCGGAACATGCCAGTTGGCCCGGCGAACGTTTCGCGCACGCGCTCGAACGTCTCCTGGAAGCGCGTCTTGCTTGCGTCGTCGAGTTCTTGAATCAGCGACTCGAGACTTGTCTTCGCACTGTCGATGTCGACAAGTTGCTTCGCCAAATCTTCGTTGCGAACTTCAAGTTGCGTGAGTTCGTCGATCGCGTCGAGATTGACGTTGCCGAGCTTTCGAATCGTTTCCTTGAGATCGTCGGCTTCGGACTGCGCACTTTCGCGCTCGATCGCTTGGAAACCCTCGGCCGCACGCTCGCCGAGATAGATCTCGTACGTTGCGCGCAGATCGAGTTCGATTTCCGAGAGCGTCTGCTCTTCCAATGCCTCGCGGCGCACTTCGAGTTCGCGACGCGACAACTCAACCGCATGCGACGTGCGCTCGACGCGGGTTGCCTCCGCGCGAGCAGTATCCACCTGACGCGAAACCTCTTCGACCGCAACTTGCGCCACGCGAAGCCGCTCGGCGATGCCTGCGAACTCAGCAACGAGTTCCGCGAGACCTGCAGAGGCGGTTTGGAGTTCGGTGGTGCTTTCCTCGAGCATCGCCTCAGCGCGCTCGATCGCCGCGACTCGGCGGAGTGCGCTCTCTTTGAGGGCGCCGTCTTGGCGCGTCACTTCGGAGAGGCGCGTCTGAATGTGCCGTTCTTCGCGGCGAGCCGCTTCGAGCGCAGCCTGCGCCTCTGCAGCCTTCACGCGTGCGGCAGAGAGCGCTTCGCTTGCCTCGGTGACCACGGCCTTCGCGGCTTCAAGTGTCGCACGCGCTTCGTCACGACGACTCGCGGCGGCGCCAGCGTCGGACGCCAGCGACTCCAATCGCTCGTGGGCCGAGCGAAGTTCGTCCTCGCTCGACTTGATGCGCTCGACGAGGTGTCCGCGCTCGGCGCTCGCGCCGTCACGTTGGCGCTCGATTTGGCGCATGAGCTGTTCGATGCGCTCGGTTTGGTGTTGCGCATCGAGTGCGCT
>CAIWCL010000081.1 GCA_903911205.1 uncultured bacterium | reverse complement strand
GACCGTTGGCTCCAAGATCGGCCCCGACACGACGGTTTGCCTCATCGAGGCCATGAAGATCTTCAACGAGATCAAGGCCGAGACCTCGGGCACCGTCGAGGAAGTGCTCGTGAAGAGCGGTCAGCCGGTCGAGTTCGGCCAACCGCTGTATCGCATTCGTCCAAGCTGATGTACGAAAACTGGTGCACCGCTCCGGTGCACGTGAGGGCGGCGTTGTGCATCCAACGCGCCCTCTCCATTCGACTTCGCTCGCCGCACGCGCGGCGGCGATCCACAGGAAACGCATGTTCAAGCGCATTCTCATTGCGAACCGTGGCGAAATTGCCCTGCGCGTCATTCGCGCCGCGAAGAGCCTCGGTATCGAGACCGTCTGCGTCTATTCCACTGCCGACAAGGCCGGACCATGGCTCGAGCATGCAGATCAAGCGGTCTGCATTGGTCCGGGTCCAAGCCCGCAGAGTTACCTTCGTATTGAGCGCATCATCGCTGCTGCGGAGATCTCACACGCCGATGCGATCCACCCCGGCTATGGCTTTCTCTCCGAGAACGCGCACTTCGCCGAGGTCTGTCGAGATTCCGGTTTTGAATTCATCGGTCCGTCGCCGGAAGCGATGGCGCTGCTTGGCGACAAGGTGAGTTGCAAGAAGATGGCCCGCAAGGTCGGAACGCCTGTGTTCCCCGGAACAGAGGATGCGATTGAAGACATTGACGAAGCCGTCAAGGTTGCGGCCGAAATCGGCTATCCCGTCATCGTGAAAGCGGCGGCGGGTGGCGGTGGCCGCGGTATGCGTGTGGCGCGTGATGAAGCGCAACTGCGCGCCGGCATCGAGAGCGCGCGGCAAGAAGCGGCTGCAGCGTTCGGAAACGGCAGCGTCTACATCGAGAAATTCCTCGAAAACGCTCGTCACTTTGAAGTGCAGACGATTGGCGACAAGCACGGAAACGCCGTGCACTTGTTCGAGCGCGATTGCTCGAGCCAGCGTCGCCACCAAAAACTGATCGAGGAAGCGCCGAGCCCCGGCGTCGACCCCGAGAAGCGCAAGAAGGTCTGTGAGAGCGCCGCTGCGCTCATCGCGAGCGCGAAGTATTCCGGCGCGGCGACCGTAGAGTTCTTGATGGACGCAAAGCAGAACTTCTACATGCTCGAGGTCAACACGCGCGTGCAAGTTGAGCATCCTGTCACCGAGATGATCACAGGTATCGACATCGTGCGTGAGCAGATCATGGTGGCGTCTGGCAAGCCGCTGTCGGTCAAGCAGTCGGACATCAAGGTGAACGGTCACGCGATCGAGTGCCGCATCAACGCGGAGGATCCTGACCGTGGATTCATGCCGCAGGCTGGCCTCATCGAAACGTTCGTCGCGCCCGGTGGACTTGGGGTGCGCCTCGATAGCCACGCGCGCACGGGGTACCGCATTCCGCCAAACTACGACTCGATGATCGGGAAACTCATCGTGCACGGCCCAACGCGCGATATCGCGATCGCGCGCATGAAGGTCGCGTTGGATGAATTCAAAATCGGTCCCGTCAAGACCACGATCCCGTTGCACCGAAAGTTGATGGACAACCCCGACTTCGCCAACGCGACGTTCGACATCCACTACGTTGAGCGTTTGTTGAAGGCACATGATGCGGAGAAATCTGCCGCCGCCACGGCGGCCGCAGGTGTGAAAGCCTGACGCATGTCACCCGTGGTCACCGGTGAAGACACGACGCTTGCGGACATTGAGTCTGCGCGCAGTCGCATCGCCGATGGTGTTGTTCGTACGCCCTGTGTGCATTCTCCGAGTCTCTCGCGCATCACGGGCTGCGATGTCTTCGTCAAGCTTGAGTATCAACAGCGCACGGGAAGTTTCAAAGAACGCGGTGCGCGCAACGCACTTTTGCAACTCTCAGAAGAGGCGCGGCGTCGCGGCGTGACGGCGGCAAGTGCAGGAAATCACGCGCTCGCACTTGCATGGCACGGTCGCGATCTTGGCATTCCTGTCACGGTGGTGATGCCGAAGATTGCGCCGCTTGTAAAGCAAGCGCGTTGCCGTGAACTCGGTGCTCGCGTGGAGATTCACGGCGCAAACATCGCCGAAGCGAAGGAGTTCGCGGAGAAGTTTGTGATCGAGCAGGGGCTCACCTACGTGCACGGCTTCAATGACGCGGCGATCATCGCTGGCGCGGGCACCGTGGCACTGGAGGTTCTCGAGGAAGTGCCAGACCTCGATGCGATCGTCGTTCCGGTGGGTGGAGGTGGATTGATCGCGGGAGTTGGCATCGCGACGAAGACGCTGCGCCCCGAGGTGAGGGTCATTGGCGTCGAACCGCAACGTGCCGCGAGTTTCGACGAAGCATTGCGCGTTGGTGCGCCGAAGCGAATCACCATGGATCCGACGCTCGCCGATGGACTCGCGGTACCCGAGGTCGGTGCGCGTGCATTTGCGCTCGCGCGCTCGCGCGTGGACGCGGTCGTCACGGTTGGTGAAGAGCTGATTTCGCTCGCGATTCTGCGTCTTGTCGAGATGCAGCACGGCGTTGTGGAAGGCGCTGGTGCTTCTCCGCTCGCGGCGTTGCTTTCCGGCCAACTGCCTGAACTCCTTGGGAAAAAGGTTGTGCTGCTGCTTTGCGGCGGAAACATCGATCCGCTCGTGCTCGCGCGCGTGATCGAGCACTCGCTCGCCTACGACGGTCGACTCGTTCAATTCTCGGCGACGATCAGCGATCGGCCCGGTGGTCTTGCTGAACTTGCGTCGACCATCGCTGCAGCCGGTGCGAGTGTCCAAGACATTCGCCACGAACGCATTTTCGGCGGACCAGATGTGTCGCGCGTGCGTGTCTCATGCGTCGTTGAGACGCGCGATGCAAAGCATGCCGACGAACTTCTCGAAGCCGTGCGCGCGCGCGGCATCGCGATTCATGAGCGGGTGCGCCCGCAGACGCAGGGCTAACGATGCCAACTGTTGTCATTCCCGCGTACAACGAAGGAAAAGGAATCGCACGCTGCCTTCGGGCGGTCTTGGCAGATGGCGTTGAACAGTTGACGGTGGTCGTTGTGCCGAACGCGTGCAAAGACGACACGGCAAGCCAAGCGCGATCGGTCGAGGTTCCGCAGTCTGCGCGCGTTCTCGTGATCGAGACACCGCAAGGCGGGAAGACGCATGCGATCAATCTCGGCGAACAGGCATTGCGTGAGGCAGGACTCGATACGTTTCCTCGCCTCTTCCTCGATGGAGACATCGAGTTAGCCCCTGGCACGTTGCGCGCGATTTTCGCGGCGGCATCTCCGGAAGGCGCACGTGTGGTCGCGGCACAACCGCGCTTCGAAACGTCGCGGAGTGATCTGCTCGTTCGGCTCTACTACGCGGCAGACTATTTCAACCCATACCACCGAGTGACGGCGCCGAATGGTTCGGGAACCTACTGCGTTTCGCGAGCGGGACGTGCGCGCTGGGGAGCATTTCCGAACATCATCGCGGACGACAGTTATGTCGAGCGACAATTCGCGCGCGATGAGCGGATGACCGTGGTGGGATCCTTCGCCACCGTGCGCGTGCCGAGGGTCTATCGGGCGCTACGTGCAATCTCTGCTCGGAAGCGAGAAGGGGCACGAGAACTCGAATCCATCGTGCCATTGCGCAAGGACCAGCACGCCGCATCGGGCACTCTCGGTGCGGTTGGCCGCGCGTGCATCGTGCGACCATGGTTGCTGCCGGCCTTCATGGTGTGGGCGATGACGAAATGGCTTGAGCGCGTCGAGCGCGGGAAAGTCGCCCAGAAGCAGGGAACTGATCGTTGGCAGCACGACACGACATCGCGAGAGTGATGTTTCCGGCAAGAGTTGCCGTTCTCGGACGAGCAAAGGCCGCCTTTCTGCCAACAACCGCGCATTCCTTGCAGATGTGTGAATTCACCCAGCTGCTGCGCCGATCCCAAACCTGCAGGAGTGCCCGCGAGCCAACGGAGGGTTGGCGGGAGCGTGCAAAAAGGGAGTAAAGCCATGCGCGACGGATTTAATTTCAACGAGAAGGACGTCCTTACCACCGGCGAAGTCGCCCGCATTTGCAATGTGGCGAGCCGCACGGTCAGCAAGTGGTTCGACTCTGGACAACTCCAGGGTTACCGGATTCCGGGATCGAAAGATCGCCGCATTCCGGTTTCGAACCTGCTGCAGTTCATGAAGAAGCACAACATTCCGATGGACGGCTTGATGAGTGGCGCGCCGCGCGTGCTCATCGTCGACACGGATGCGAACGTCGCCGAGACGCTTTCGAAGGTGCTCAAGGAGCAGACGCGTTACGACGTGCATGTTGCCCACGGCGCGTTCGCTGCGGGTGCCGAGTGCGAGAAGTTCCGTCCGCACGTCATGCTGCTTGATGTTCATATGCCTGAGGCGGAAAGCGGAGCGTTCTGCGCGTTCGTCCGCGGTTCGGAAGACCTGCAAATGACGAAGATCATCGGCATGTCGAGCCGCCTGACCGATGGTCAGATCAATCAGCTCGTCGGTCGTGGCTACGACAGCGTCCTGCGCAAGCCCTTCACGGTGCGCCAGGTCATCGACATGATCGAGAACGCCCACGCGCTCGTCGCGTGATCAGCGAAGTCGAAAGTTGAACACGCGCG
>CAIWCL010000080.1 GCA_903911205.1 uncultured bacterium | reverse complement strand
GTGATCGCGCATCCGCCCGCAGTGTTCGAGAAACCCCGTACGCCACGCGCTTGTATCGCGAAGCGCGGCGATCGCGGCGATTTGCGAAAGCGTTGCCGCGCCCTCGATGGTTTGCGCGAATCCTTGCGTCGAGATGAACGTGTCGGCGGCCTTCCGATCAGGCGCGATCACCGCGCCAATGCGAAGTCCCGCGAGTGCGAAGCCCTTCGACATTCCGTGGATCACCCATGCACGGCATTCGTCCTCGCCGTGCGCGGCGAACGAGCGAAACGAGCGTCCATCGAGGACAACATCGGACCACACTTCATCAGAAACAATCGCAATGCCGCGCTCGCTCGCGGCCGCTGCGATCGCGCGAACCTCCGACGGCGACCACAGCGTGCCAAGCGGATTGTGCGGATGACACACAAAGATCGCGCGTGTGCGATCGGTCATCGCGCTTTGGAGGCCCTCGAGCGTGAAGCGCCCATCGGTTGGCTGCCAGAAGCGAATCGTTGCGCCCGCACGACGAACACTCTCCGCCACGAGAAAGTCGACAGGATCCTGCACCACGACCTCATCTCCGGCTTTGAGGATTTCTCGCGCCACGAGCACAATCGCGTTCGCCGCGGAGTTTGTGGCAATGACGCGTGAGGGATCAATATCCGCCGACTTTGTGCGCGCAAAATGGGACGCGAGCGCGTGTCGGAATTCGATGAGCCCGGCCGGCGGGCCGTACGGGAGATGCGGTGTCGCGACGTATCGCGTGATCGCGTGCGTCACGGTCGAGGAGACTGGTAGATCGGGGTCGGCCGCCGTCAGTGGAATCACGTCGGGCGCACACTCGGCCCAACGCAGATTGAAGGCGCGCTTTCGAAGCGCATCAAAGTCGGGCACGCCGGACGACGCGACGGTGTGGCGCAGGTTGGTCGGACCATTGGGCGAAAGTGACTGTGTGACCGACACCGTCACTTTCGGCGCGGACGTGATGGTGCTTGTGGATCGTGCGCCATCATTGTTCCGAGTGAGATCGCCCACGAGTGACTTGGTTGAGTTGGTGTTCATGTTGTAACTCGCGGTTGAAGAGGACGATTCGGCGCGTTTCGACATTGGTTCCCGTCGTGCATGGACTCGGCTTCAAACACAAAAGTTGTGGGGCGTGATTTGAAAGTCATTGGTTTGAGCCTCGTGGTTTGAGCCTCGTGGTTTGAGCCTCGTGGGTTGAGCCTCGTGGGTTGAGCCTCGTGGTTTGAGCCTCATGCATGCACCTTCATGCGTTCCGCGTCCGGTGGCACGATCGGTCGGCAAAGACTGTGTGTTGTGCGTCTGCGGGCGATGACCGAACGACAGCCGCATGAGCCCCCTCATGCGACGAGTGGAAGCGCGGGGCCAGACGAAGCCGCCGGTGCGAGAAATGCCGCGCGAAGTCGGCGCCCTTCGAGGAAAAGGCGTCGGTGGTTCGGCCGTCGCAGCCGCGAGTATTCGGCAAATGCCTCCGGCGCACCACCTGCCGTGCGGACATCACGAAGGAGCCGCGCAAGGAGTACGGCGTCCACGAGTGCGCTGTTCGCTCCTTGGCTCGTGAATGGAAGACATGCATGGGCCGCGTCGCCGAGAAGCGCTGCGTTCCCACGATGAAGCGCCGGAAGCGGGGGCAGGTCGCGTGTCTTCCACAGATGCGATGTCGCGAAGTCGGTGGTTGCGATCGCCTCGACGACATCGGCCGCCCAGCCATCGAGCATTGCATCGGCGAATGCGGCGAGTGCAGGCCCTGATGTATCGACGACGTGATGTCGTGATGCATCCATCTGAATGAACCACACCACGCGGCCGTCGCCTTCGGCCAGCATTCCAACTGCGAGGCCACCACGTGGATCGTGATACTTGCGGAAGGTCGTCCCCAGTTCCCGTGCGAGCGCTGGCGCGTCCGCGACCGAGACAATTTCGTGAATCGCGGCGTCGGACAGTTCCGCCTTCGAAAAGAGCATCGCACGAAATTGCGAGCGCGCGCCGTCACAACCGAAGAAGAGTTCGCCATCAAGCGAGCATCCGTTGTCGAGCACGATGGAGTGCGCTCGAAACGATGCCTCATGCTCGCGAGACGTTGTTTCGAGATGCACGACGGACGAGCCATGGATGAAGTGCGTGCGACCGTTTGCGAGTGCCGCGTCGCGCAAAAGTGCGAGAAAACGTGTGCGCGAGACACAGAGCGCTGGCTCGAGGAGATGTTCCGCGAGCGTTTGTCCATCGGACGCACGAAGCGACGCGTGTTCGATCCAATGCCCCGCATCCGACCAATCGGTCCGAGGCGCGAGTTCCCGCAGTGCTGCGAGACCGTTGGGCATGAGGAGGAACCCCATCCCACCGGGTGCGTCGGGGAGGCGACGCTCGATGATGGTGCTCGCGGTCGACTGTGGTAATGCATGAAGCGCGGTGGCCATCGCGCAGCCCGCGACGCCTCCGCCGACGATGATGGATCGCATGGTGGTATTCCTCACGGGAGATCGCGGCACAGTGCAGGCCGCGCGCGCCCCGGACGAGGGGGCAACCGCACTCCGCGCTGGGCCCACCGATCTCTCACGATTCCAAAGCTTTTTGTGAAAATCTGCTTTCGTTGGTTGGGGGGCGCTGACGTAAATCTGTTGATTCTGGTGCGCGCGGCCCCCCGATTCGTCCCAAGAAGGTGTGTGCCACGCGATGCCCTACAGGAACCACAGAGAGGATCACATGCACCCGACGCAACACAATCCGAGCGACGCGAGCACAAGCGGCGAGAATCCAAGCGGCAAGAACTCCAGACGCACCACGCCCACGGTGAAGACCATTGCGGCGGCCATCGCCGCGGGCCTGTGCGCGAGTTCAGCCCTTGCCGACATCGTGCAAGCGATCTGGGCTCCGAATTTCTGTCGCTATCGCATCACCGATATGCCCGATTATGACCAACGGCGATTGTCGGGACTCCCAGTCGACGGTTCTATGTCGTGCGTTCCAACCGCAGTGATGAACCTGTACGGCTATGCCGCGCACCATGGCTACCCGTTTGTCGCACCGGGCTTGTTGGACTATCGCCTCTACGACAACCAGCAAACGATGACCAATTTCATCGGGCTCATGGGAGATTTCATGGGAACGACCCAAGACGGGACCACAGGTGGTGGCCTTGTCGAGGGTTTGGCGACGTGGAACAGCGTTCTCGCAGCTGGGATGTTCGTGGTCCAGCATCGCCACGGAGAGGAAGTTAACATCGACAGCATTGGGCAAGCGGCGACCCTCGGCGGGATTCTTCGAGTGGGTTGGGGGCGGTGGAAAGAGTTGCCAGCAGGGCTCATCACCCGCACAGGCGGTCACTCCGTCACTCTCGCGCGGATCGAACGCGATCCCGCTTCGATCCAACTTTGGGTACGCGATCCCGCGCAAGATGAGGGCGACGAGGTCACGTGGTACGTTCGACGAAGCCTTCAAAGCGAGTACCAATCGAAGCGATTCGATGTTGCGTATCGCGATTTCGGAGATCTCGGCTACCGCAGTTACCTCGACCTCGGCCTGAAGGACGGCGTGTATCGCATTCTCGATGGTTACACGTCGCTTCGACCCGCATCTGGGCTCACGTGGAAGCAGACTGGAACAGGGGAATGGTCGATCGAGTCGCTCGGATTGCCAGGCTTCGGCGGCATCGCACAGGACTTCGCGTTTGGACCAGATGTCGCGGATGTCGCGTCTGTGGCCTACGACGCTGCGGGCCTTGATGCGGTGGTTCTCGTCAAGCTGCCGACAGGCGACACGCAACTGCGCCGCGTCAATTTCGCTGCCGGTACTTCGTCCGTCCTTCAAGATCCAAACATCAGTGGAGCATTGCAGCAGATTGTGGTTGGTCGTCACGGCCAGATCTACACCCACAATGGCGAGAAGATTTTCTGTCTCGCACCGGATGGAACGATCGAGTCGTACACCTCGGGGGTCCTTCAGCCGGCGGCGCTTGGCTACGACGATTCGACCGACTCGGTGTTCGTTCTGAGCCCGAATCAGCGCAAGCTCACGCAACTCGATCGCTCGCTTGGCCTGCGCGCGCAAATGTTGGTGCCAGACAACATGCCGTTGGGCGAAGGGTCCATGATGTGTGTGGCTGCCGACGGAACCGTGCACTTCGGTTTCCGCGGTGATGCGCGCATCGGTCGGTTCCAGCCGAATATGTCCTGGGGCCTCTTGGAGATGCCTGGACTTGGCGGCATCCAATCGATCTCGGCGGGTGACGCAGATCGGCTGTATGTCTCGAATGGAAAGTCGTTGCGTGTGATGCGGAAGTTGGTTGGCGCGGCGGGCGTTTCGTGGGAGTACGACACAGCGTCTTACTTCGACGAGCAGCCGATTCGCACGGGCTTCGAAATGTTGCGGAGCCGCAACAACTTCGACCCAGATCTCTACACCGGTCCAGGTTGGCGCGACATTCCCGCCGACGAACTCGAAGAGATTGGTGAGCCCGTGGCTGATTGCAACGCAGACCTCAACGGCGACGACACCGTTGATAGCGCAGATCTCGCTCTACTCCTCGCAAACTGGGGCGGCAACACGATCACCTTTGATGTGAACAAGGATGGCATCATCGATTCGGCAGATCTTTCGATCTTGCTGGCATCGTGGGGTGGGTGCTCCTAATCGATCGCGCGCTGCACGCGTCGTGCACGTACGACAGCACATCAACCATCGCAGCGGACAGCCTTCGGCGCAGTCCGCTGCGGTTCATTTTGGCGCGCGTTCGCCTGCGGGAATGGCGCCCGAGACACGATTTGCCTCCGGCGGCATTGGGCAGGTCGCAAACGCCGTGAATGCGCACGGTGGATTCGTCGCGCGGTTGAAGTCGATCGCGGTCTTGCCGTCGATCGGCGCGGGAACATCGAGGAATCGACCGCCGCCGTAACTCTCGCGACCATTCGTTGCGTCGGCGAAGACGACGAAGAGACGACCGTGCGCGCCCGCCGTTGCAAGGAACTCCATCGGCGTGCTATCAAACTTGAATCGGAGGCGTGCGGCGACAGGTTGTGTCTCCACGAAGCCTGTGACATTCGTGATCGCGACGGTCTCTCCTGGGGCGGGCGGGACGGCCTCTGCTTCGACGACCAACGTCGGGTCGTACGGGAAGAGCTCGATGCCGCGGAATTGGGTGCGGACGAGGCTCGCGTTGTCTTTCACGCGAAGCGCGAGTGCTCCGTTCCGACGGACGACGGTGATGGCGAGCGAACCATTGCGGAGGACGGAGGGCGATCCTTGGTCATCCGCGCGGAGCGTCACTGAGCCATGGACGGCTGCCCCGTCCACCGTGACACCGACCGTCTCAGCGCGGAAGGCAACTTGATCGCCGACCACCACGAAGGCACCAACAACGGGCGACGTCGCGCTTCGGTAGCGGAGCGCGCAACGTTCCGCGGAACCAAAGACATGCTCGCCCTCCTCAAGAAAGTCCAGTCCGACAAGCGTCAGCCACCCATCTTCAGCGGCCAGTGTCTCCAAGCGTTTTGCATGCCACTGGTCACGGTCTTTGGCAGCGGCGATGGATCGTGCGGATCCACTCTCGGTGGACGCGCAGCCCGCAAGACCAAACACGTTCCCGATCGCAAGACCCGTCAGCAGGAGCAAGAGCGCGTGGCTCTCGGTCAGAGGTGAAAGTGTCGGAAGTGAAGTCGTTGGCGAATCAAACATGGCGAGACACAGTACTACAGCATGAAGCAAGTCACTGAGTGCGGTGCTGTCACGATCGCAGAGGCATGACTGTGGTGACGCGCAGGCAGATCGCTCAGCCGCAGTGCGTGCGTCGATGCCTCGGAACACATGCGTGTGGGCAGCAATACGCATGTGCTCTCTAAAAACGCTGCCCCCCGCGGAGGTGGGGTCCGCGGGGGGCGCAGGCGGGGCCTTCGCGTGGGAGGCCCCGTCGTGGTGGGCAAGGTCGGAAGCAGCAGTGCGACCGGTCGGTTACCCGTCCTGCGCGTGAGGCCGCGCGATTCGGGGAAAGGGCTCTGCGAACTCCGTGCGCGCCCAGTCGGTGCGAGAAGGATCCATCCACTCGCCAACCTACCTGTCTGAAGCGAGCGTGGACGGGAAACCCGCGCCACTCGCAACACCGTGCTGTCCTACATCTTGGTCGGGTGTGTCGGAGTCCTCAGCAGACACCCGATCGAAGGGAGACACATTGTTCGGCTTCCATTCCACTCGAGCCGGCGGTGAGGGCCGGCCTTTTGGCCACTTCCTGTGGCGTGTCACCCGTCGTGCGTCAGGAATTGCCTTCCTGCCGCCTCAAGTTCCTCGTCCGCACACGTTTGGTGACACGGAGGACGGGTGCGGTCATCCTTCGTGCAATCTGAGGTTGGTCGCTGCGTGTGCGGCGCCGTACTCAAACTTTGTTTTGATTGTGCGCGCTGCTCGAGCAGACAACTGAGCTCGAGAAGCGGATGGATTCAACAATCCACTGAGTCAACTCATCCTGGCGTGATTCTCTCCGAACATCTTGCTGCGAGCGCCTCGTGTGAGAGTCGGAGCGAGCGGCATGGTGTTCGAACGACTGGCATCGAGCATCGATGCCTCCTCGATCCGTGCCGCGCGCTTCGAGCACGCAGAAAGATGTGCTCTTAGCTGCATCCCATGCTGTTGCCACAGTTCAGGCAGCGATAGCAGGTGCCATTGCGAACAGTGATCGACCCGCAGCCGTCGCATGCCGGAGCGTCGCCCATGAGGGCAGCGTTCGAGGCATCCAACGCGTTCGCCGCGACCACCGCGGACTTCGCGATACGCTCGACCGATGTCACGGCTTCGATCGTGCGCTTCTCCGAGAAGGTGGTTTCGGTGATCGTTCCGGTCACCATTTCGGTTGCGACTTCCGTTGCAACGTGCGACTTCGAAGCGCGGTCGAGGCCCGTGCTCGAGAAACTGGTCGCAGCCGAGCTTCCGCTGCTGCGGGTTTCGGCGGCTGAAATCGCTGCTTCGCGACGTGCTGCCCAGCCGCTCACCGACGTGCCGGATCCGTTGGCACATGAGGCATCCTCCTTGATGGTGGTGATGGTCGCTTCTTTGCGTGTGGTCTCACGAGGCGCGTCGGAGGAGGTCGGCTGATCACCGCCGCTTGATCCTGGTCGACGCGGAGCGTTGAGCTCACGGTAGCCGGAGATGAACTGCATCCCGAGCCAACGGAAGATGTAGTCGACGAGGCTTTTCGCAAACGGAATATCGGCGTTCGTCGTCATGCCCATCGGCTCAAACCGCTGGTGTGCGAACTTGGTGACGAGGCTCTCGACGGGCACTCCGTACTGGAGCGCAACCGAGATCGCGGTACCAAGTGAGTCCATCAGGCCGCCGATGGTCGAACCTTCCTTCGCCATCGTGATGAAGAGCTCGCCCGGACGTCCATCTTCGTACAAGCCAACGATGAGGTAGCCCTCGTGGCCTGCGACGTTGAACTTGTGGGTGACGGAGTCGCGCGTGTCCGCAAGGCGACGACGCATCGGGCGCTCAATGATCCGCTCAATGACGCGCTCGACGACGATCTCGCGGACATCAGCAACCACGGGTTCACCCGCGAGCGCGATATCAGTGAGGGTTGTTGTCGTTGCTTCAGCGACAAGTTCAGCCTGCTCAGCTGCAGTCGTCACGGTCGCGACTTCCTGCATCGATGTCATGCTGACAGAGACTTCAGTCGTCTCGGTCGCTTTCACATCCTTCTCGCCATCTTTCGCGTCGTCTTCCTCGCTCTTGTCGCTCTTGGTCGAGAGCGGCTGAGAGAGTTTGCAGCCGTCGCGATACAACGCATTCGCCTTGAGGCCGAGTTCCCAACTCAGGCGATAGCACGCGCCGATGTCTTCAATCGAAGCATCGGAAGGCAGGTTGATGGTCTTCGAAATCGCACCCGTGATGAACGGCTGCGACGCAGCCATCATGCGAATGTGTCCTTCGGGCTTGATGAAGCGCTCGCTGAGCGGGCCACAGCGATTCGCGCAGTCGAAGACAGGCAGGTGCTCGTCCTTCAGGTGCGGCGCGCCTTCAATCGTCTGCGTACCGCAGATCGTGCGATTGAGGACGTCGATCTGCTTGCGCGTCAATCCGAGAGCACGGAGGCCGTTAAACGACATGTCGTTCTTTGCCGCTGCCGCATCAACGCCACAGTTCGTGAGAACGTTGTCGGGCATCGACCACGCGGAGAATGCGAACGCGAGTTCAAAGACGGTTGGGAGGCTGTTCTCAACCGCAACGAGTTGCTCGTGGGTGAAGCCCTTCGCGAGGAGGAAGTCGCGGAAGGTGACGCCCTTCGCTGGCGCAGCCGAACCATCGGCCGCGGGAATCGCGACATCGAGGCTGAGCGTACCCATCACGTAGGTGACCATGTCGTCTGCTTGCTCGGCGGTGTAACCGAGTGCACGGATGGCTGGGCGAAGCGACTGATTGGCGATCTTGAAGTAACCGCCACCCGCGAGCTTCTTGAACTTCACGAGTGCGAAGTCGGGCTCGACGCCCGTCGTGTCGCAGTCCATGAGCAGGCCAATCGTGCCCGTCGGTGCAATGACGGTGGTCTGGGCGTTGCGGAAGCCGAACTTCTCGCCGTAACCAAGCGCGTCATCCCAGCAGGCGACAGAGCGGTCGAGCAGATCTGCAGCGTTTGTAAGGTTGATGCGACCGTTGGCAACGAGCGAGTGGTCAATCGGAACCGGACGAATACGGAGGTTCTCGTAGTCGTCGCTGGTGCGCGAAACGCCCATCGCCGCGCGACGGTGGTTGCGAACGACGCGCAGCATCGTGTCGCGATTCTCGGCGTAGCCTGCGAAAGGGCCATGCTCAGCGGCAAGAAGCGCGCTCTGGGCGTACGAACGACCAGTGAGCACGGAGGTCAGCATGCCGCAGACCGCGCGGCCTTCCTCGCTGTCGTACGGGATGCCGGCCTGCATCAACATGGCGCCGAGGTTCGCGTAGCCAAGACCAAGCGTACGGTAACGCCACGAGAGATCAGCGATTTCCTTCGAAGGGAACGCTGCCATGAGCACCGACACTTCAAGCACGATCGTCCAGAGGCTGATCGCGTGTTCATAGCCTTCGATGTCGAAGCGACGCGATTGCGCGTCGTAGAACTTCATGAGGTTGATCGACGCGAGGTTGCATGCCGTGTTGTCAAGGAACATGTACTCGGAGCACGGATTGCTCGCGTTGATGCGACCCCCCGCGGGGCAGGTGTGCCACGCGTTGATGGTCGAGTCGTACTGAACGCCTGGGTCGGCGCAGCGCCATGCGGCGAAATTGATTTCAGCCCAGAGGTCCTTCGCCTTGATCGACTGCGCAACCTTGCCGTCTGTGCGGCGGGTGAGGTTCCAATCGGTGTCGGCATCGAGCGCGTCAAAGAACGCATCGGGGATGCGAACGGAGTTGTTCGAGTTCTGACCGCTGACGGTGTAGTACGCCTCGCCGTTGAAGTCATAGTCGAGCTTCAGGCCGTACTTCTTCGCAAGTTCCTTCTGGTCTTCGCTCAGAACCTTGAGGCCCTCTACGAGCGCCGCCACCTTGATTTCTTCACGCGCCTTCCAGCGAACGAACTGGATGACGTCTGGGTGATCAAGGTCGAGGCAGACCATTTTCGCCGCGCGACGGGTAGTGCCACCCGACTTGATTGCGCCGGCAGCACGGTCGCCGATCTTGAGGAAGCTCATCAGGCCCGAGCTCTTGCCGCCGCCCGAGAGCGGCTCGTTCTCGCCACGGCATTGCGAGAAATTCGTGCCAGTTCCAGAGCCGTACTTAAAGAGGCGTGCTTCGCGCGTCCAGAGATCCATGATGCCGCCCTCGCTCACGAGGTCGTCCTTCACGGCTTGGATAAAGCATGCGTGTGGCTGCGGGTGGGTGTACGCATCGGCCGCGAGTTTTGTCGTGCCGGTGCGGTGATCCGCAAGCCAGTGTCCCTGTGCCGGGCCTTGGATGCCGTACGCCCAGTTCAGACCAGTGTTGAACCACTGCGGGCTATTCGGCGCCGCCATCTGCGTGAGCAGCATGTACGCCAGTTCGTCGTAGAAAGCCTCAGCGTCGCGCTTCGTGGAGAAGTAGCCGTACTTCTCGCCCCAGTGCGTCCAACAGCCTGCAAGGCGGTGCACGACCTGGCGAACAGAACGTTCCGGACCAAGGACGGGCTTGCCTGCATCATCCACCGTCGGCGATCCATCGGTGCCGACTTGCGGGACGCCCGCCTTGCGGAAGTACTTGCTCACGACGATGTCGGTCGCGAGTTGGCTCCAAGACGCGGGGATCTCTGCGTCCTTCATTTCAAACACGGTCGAACCGTCGGAGTTTCCGATGCGGCTCGAGCGCTTGGTCCACTCGATGGTGTCATAGACGTTCTGTCCGGCTTTGGTGAAGCGTCGCGAGATCTTCATTGTTCTTGTGCTTCCTGCGCGATCAAACGGGCTGAGAGGTGTCGGAGAGGGGAGTCGGAGGAGTCTGAAGAATCCAGAGGAGTCGGAGGATTCCAGAGGAGTCTGAAGAATCCAGAGGAGTCGGAGGATTCCAGAGGAGTCGGAGGATTCCAGAGAAGTTCGGTGTGTCAGTTGCTCGGATGGCAGCCGGTTGGGCAGACGCGAGGTGAACGGCGTCAGTGCGTCCCAACCGGCGAGAGATGTGGCTGGCTTTGAGTAGGTGGGGGGCTCGCGTGTGCGTTCGAAGACTCTCGCGCGATCGTGTCCGAAGACGTTCGCGTCGGGATTGATCTCATGTTCAACGTCGCGTGATCGACGGGTGCGGGAACTCCGTCCACCATTGGAAGAGTGAGTCCAGCTTGATCTTGGTACTTCCCGCGCTTGTCGGCATAGCTCGTCGCGCAAACGCGATCCGCCTTCAGAAAGACCATCTGCGCGATGCCTTCGTTGGCGTAGATCTTCGCTGGCAGAGGTGTCGTATTTGAGATTTCGATCGTGACCTTGCCGCGCCACTCTGGTTCGAGTGGAGTGACGTTCACGATGATGCCGCAGCGTGCGTAGGTTGACTTCCCAACGCAGATGGCGAGGACGTCGCGTGGGACGTGAATGGTCTCAACCGTCTCCGCGAGCGCGAAAGAGTTTGGCGGGATGATGATGTGATCCCGCCCGGTCTCCGCGGTATCGATGGTGAGAAAGAGATCGTTGGTGAAGTTCTTGGGATCGACGACCGCGGTGCCGCCAGACGTCGCGTTGGTGAAGATCTTGAAGCGGGTACCGACGCGTACGTCGTATCCATAACTCGACACGCCAAAACTGACAGCGCCCGGTCGCTTCTCGTTGGACGCGAACGGATCGATATGAACCAATTCACGGATCTGCGTATCGCTTAAGACAGGCATGGAACGCACCGGACGCAGATCCCACCGATCTGCACGGTCCTCGATCAGCGCGCCACCATGCGGCAGATCGAAGTGTTCGAATTGAAGTGGCCGCCATCCAGTCAGCCACACTTTCCAGAAAGCGCTCAAGAAGTTTGAGAAGCGGATCTAGATCGAGATCTAGAAGTCTTCTTGCATCCTTCTGCGCGGATCCGCAGGCGGACCCGAGTAGACCCGGAAGGTCTGGAGCGACGAATTGCGCCACGCCTTCGGGAGCGCGAGCTCCCACCTTCCCACCCTCCCAGCCTCCCACCTTCCCAACCGATGGAACCACCGGACGGGACAACTCGTGAGGACGATCGCGAGGACGATCGTGAGGACGATCGTGAGGACGATCGTGAGGACGATCATGTTGAGATTCCTTCTCAGACTCCGTTTCAGAGTCCTCCACTGATCCAACACGGGTGACAGTCGGGTGACAGCCGGGTGACAGTCGGGTGACAGTCCACCGACGGGATGGGCGATCGTCTCGTAACCGAAACCTGCCTGATCCTGTCGTTCGTGCGGATCGAGTGAATCTCGATGACCGCGATCCACCGTTCAACTTCAGAGCAAATTGTTTGGAACGCCCGAGAACTTCACGACCCCGGCGCGACCGGATCCTACCCCAACCTATTGGGGTAGCAAGGGAGAACCACCACAACTGATCGTTCTTTTCAAACTTTTTTAGGAATAGTTTTGGAACTGCAAAATGGCGGAGTTTCGGGCGGCTCCACACGAAACAAAGACGCGACGGCGTCTTGCGATTGCACCCCTGGGGGACTTGTCGTCGGAGGTGCCGATTGCGAAAGGACTTCGGTTCGATATTGCGAATGCACTCCGCTCCAAGGGCACTCCCTTTATGTCCGGTGATGTCCGGTGATGCCCGGTCTCTGCCAGACTGTTCCAGCCGATCCATCGGGCTCAGCCCGTCGCTGGACCACTCGTGGTTCGGCGCGACGCACGGTATCGAGCGGTTCCAACCGACAGAACTGACCCTCTTTTCGGTGGACAACTTGTTGTGAGTGGTGGGGGTGACTCCCGTTGGAGCTTGCTTCAGGCCTCCGCCAGACCTCCCCAAGTGCCTCGTGCGGTCTGCGGCAGTCCATGCTCGCTTCGGTCTCCGTGCGGCGACGTTCCGCCTTTGCCTCTTGCCTTTCGTTTCTGAACCTGCGTCCGTACTGGCGGCTGGTCAGTCCCATTTGATCCCCCCATTTGATTTCCCCCTCCCCATTTGATTTCCCCCCCCATCGATTCCGGTTCGTGATTCGTCTTGAAGCATTCCTGTTGAAGCATTCCTGTTGAAGCATTCCTGTTGAAGCATTCCTGTTGAAGC
>CAIWCL010000079.1 GCA_903911205.1 uncultured bacterium | reverse complement strand
CGTCGCGTCACGCGCGTCGCGGCGCGTGTTCGCGTCGGTTGCGCTCTGCTCCACCTTGGAAAACGTGAAACTCTTGCCCTGGTAATCGACGCGCACGCTGTCGCCATCGCCGATCTCGCCGCCGAGGATCTTCCCTGCAAGCGCGTTCTCAATGCGATGCTGAATGACGCGCTTCAAGGGGCGTGCACCAAACTGCGGGTCGTAGCCTTCGCTCGCGAGCGCAGCCGTGGCAGCCGCCGTCACGCCAAGTGTGATACCGCGCGCAGCCAAGCGCTTGCGGAGATTCCCCAGTTGAATCTCGACGATCCCACCGAGTTGATCACGACCGAGCGCGCGGAAAATCACCGTTTCATCGATGCGGTTGAGGAGTTCTGGGCGCATGTGCTTTTTCAGCATGCCCTTCACATGTGCTTCGATGACGCTTTCATCCTCGTGTCGATCGGTCATCTCAAGAATGGCGTGTGAGCCGATGTTCGAGGTCATGACGACGATCGTGTTTGCGAAGTCGACAGTACGACCTTGCCCGTCGGTGAGGCGTCCATCATCGAGTACCTGCAACAGCACATTCGATACATCGGGGTGTGCTTTCTCCATCTCGTCGAAGAGCACCACGCAGTAGGGGCGTCGACGCACCGCTTCCGTGAGTTGCCCGCCCTCGTCGTGGCCGACATAACCCGGCGGCGAACCAATGAGTCGCGAAACCGCGTGTTGCTCCATGTATTCGCTCATGTCGATGCGCACGATCGCTTCTTCGGTGTCGAAGAGATATCCCGCGAGCGCCTTGCAGAGTTCGGTCTTACCAACGCCTGTTGGGCCGAGGAAGAGGAACGAGCCGATGGGCCGATGCGCCTCGCCAAGACCTGCGCGGCTGCGACGAACCGCTTCGCTCACTGCAGTCACCGCTTCGCGTTGTCCGACCACACGCTTTGCAAGTTCGTCTTCCATGTGGAGCAACTTCTCACGCTCACTCTCGACGAGTTTCGACACGGGAATGCCAGTCCACTTCGCAACGACTTCAGCAATCTGCTCGCTGTCGACTTCCTCTTTCACCATCGCGGTGCCGTCCGCTTGCCGCTTGCGGAAACTCTCTTCTGCCGCACGCAAACGCTGCTCAAGATCGCGCAAGTCACCGTATTGAATGCGCGATGCGACCTCGAAATCGCCGCGGCGTTTTGCTTGCTCAAGTTCGATGTTCTTCCGTTCGATCTCCGCTTGCACGCTCTTGACCGCTTCGAGTTCTGACTTCTCTAACTGCCAGCGCGCGGTCATCGCGCGATCTTTCTCGTTGAGATCGGCGAGATCTTCCTCGATGGCCGCGAGGCGCTTCTTGCTCTCAGCATCCTTCTCAAGTTTGAGTGCTTCGCGCTCAATCTCGAGTTGCATCACGCGGCGCTTCACTTCATCAAGCTCCGCGGGCATCGAGTCGTTCTCGATACGCAACTTCGATGCAGCTTCATCGAGCAAATCGATCGCCTTGTCGGGCAAGAAACGATCTGCGATGTAGCGTTGTGACAAGGTTGCGGCCGAGACCAGTGCGCCATCTTGAATGCGCACTCCGTGGTGCGTTTCGTAGCGTTCTTTCAAACCGCGCAGAATTGCGATGG
>CAIWCL010000078.1 GCA_903911205.1 uncultured bacterium | reverse complement strand
TTGGGCTCGCTGCGCTCGCGTGGGGTTCAAATCCCACCGCGGCCTTCGATGACAGCCCCGCTCAGGCGGGGCTGTTTTGCTTTTCGGGTGGGATTTGGCTCGCTGCGCTCGCGTTGGGTTCAAATCCCACCGCGGCCTTCGATGACAGCCCCGCTCAGGCGGGGCTGTTTCGCTTTTCGCGTGGGATTGGGCTCGCTGCGCTCGCGTGGGGTTCAAATCCCACCGCCGACTTCCCACAATCCTGCAAGACCGCAACGTTGGATGTCCTCGGTTCCGACGTCCAAATCCGCGCGAAGCGTTGAACCGGGACTTCGGAACGAATGACGTGCGTGTTCGAACCTCTCGCGGTTGCCGCTGCGACGGCGACCTTTGGAGCCACTCCCACCAGAGCGAGCCAACGCAAAGCGATTCGCGAGCGCTCAAGTACGCCAAGCAAGTCGTGAGTGCTGAAACCAACCGTGACGCGGTGATGACCGAAGTCGAATCAGCCGCCGCCGCTGCGACGCTTGACCATCGCCTTCTGCTCATCGGTCAGCTGCGCATCAAACTCGTCGGGCTTCACCAGTCGAATCTTGCCCTCACGGATCATCTGTTTGAGGAGCTCCTTCTCCGCGGGTGTATCGATCACGCTCACTCCCACGCCTGATGGCTCGGGCGCTCGGGCCGGCCAGAAGTACCACGCAACCACCGTCGCCGCGAGAGCAATCGCGGCAAGCAGTGCGACGCGTGTTCGAACTGTGAGTTCAGCCATGTGGGGTGACTTCCAATCTTGTCAGCCCGTCATCGAAATAACGGCGACTTCGGCGGAGTTGCGGGGGGCGAAGGAGGGATGCTCGGAGAATTGGCCGGCGGCTTGCTCGCAGGCGCGCTCGGCGTGCTTGGCGCCGTTGGAGGGGCAGGCTTCGCGGGCGTCGTCGGTTGGGTCCCTGTCGGCTTCCCGGAAGGCAGCGGCGGGCGCGGCGGATTGGCAGGAGCTGTCTCTGTGGGCTTCGTCCCAGGCTTCTGTCGAAACGAAGGGGGCTTGGGCGCCGAAATGGGTCGTCCTGGCTCACTCTTCCCTGGAGTGGAGCGGAACGCCGGGGGCTTGGGCGCCTCAATGGGTCGACCTGGCTCGTTCTTGCCGGGCGTTGAACCAAATCCGGGCGGCTTGGGGGCCTTGATCGGGTCGTTCGGCTGTCGGCGGCCGGGGGTGCTGCGCATGTCGGGCGGCTTCGGTGGCGCAAGTTGCTTCTCGCCGGGAGCACGCTTCATCGGAGAGCCCTGCGGAGCGTTGTCGCGACCGCGGTGGATCGGCGGACCCGGGTCGCGGCCGTCGGGCAGCGCGTCTGGCGTCGGCTCTTCAGGATTGATCGGGTCCGAAGGATCGCGCTGACCCGGAGTCGACTCTGGCGCGGGTTCCTCAGCATTCGGTGATGGCGGGATTGGCTGCGACGGCTTCTCGCCATCCGCGGGCTTTGTGCTCGGTTGCGCAGGCTTCGTGGTTGGCTTTGGAGCCATTTTGGGAACGCTTGGCGGCGTCGCTTGCGCGAAGGCCCCGCCGTCGAACACCCCGATGGTAAGGAAAAGCGTCGCGCAACCAACAGCAAGTGGCGAGAGCAGCGGTCGATTGGTGGATGGACTCATCATCATCGTCGGTTCCTCACGAAGCGTGGGGCGGTCGCGCGGCACGCAGTACATGAATCTACGCGAACTTCGGTCCATCCTTGCCTCGACCTGCGGGGAAAGGTGCAAATCAGCGGCGGCGGTTCATGTGCGCACGTCAAATCGCTCCTCAAACCTGGAGGGAATGCTCCCGGGTCGCCGGCCCCGCCGTGGCCGCACGGCGGAAAAGCCATCGGACGGCAATCAGTGAGACGGCCGCGCACAGGATGCCGAGCACGGCGAAGATTCGGTTGCTCGGAACATCGAGGTGCTTCAGGCCAAGGAAGAGCCCGCTGCCGACGGCGCCGAGGACGAACGAGAGTCCGTTCGCGGTGCCGAGCACACGCCCGCGCGCGTCGTCTGGCGCGAGTGCCTGCAACATCGATTGAAGCGGAATGATGTAGAAGCCTGCGGCGAGGCCTGTCGCGCTCAAAAGGACAAGGGTTGGGAGGAACTCGTTCGGTGCAACGCCAAGTGCCGTGAAGCCAAGCGCGAGTGCGCCAGCCCCGATCGGAACGAAGCGCGGTCGCCGCGCGGGCGTATCAAGGTACGCCGCGACAACGCAGCCGAGACCAATCGAAACCGCGAGACCTGCCATGAGGAGCGAGGTCTCTTGATCGGTCACGCGAAGAAACGCGGAATAGTCGGGGAGGATGCTCAGAACCACCGCTGCCACAAAGTAGAAGAACGTCCACGCCGCGGCGACCGCAAAGAGCGGCCCCTTCGCCATAAAGCGCAGCGTTGTGACATAGGTGGAGAACGGATTGAGATCGACCGGCAGAGTCGGATTTTGCGGTTTGAGACGCGGCAATGTGAGGCACGTCAGAAATCCGAGGACCACCGCGATCGCCATCGCGATTCCCGGAAGCCATGCGGATGTTCCGGACGGTAGGCCATCGACGAAACCTGATTTCCATTCAAACGCGACGATGCCCGCGACGAGCAGGCCGCAAATCACCGCGACATTCGTGGCCATATTCACGATGCCGTTCGCGCGCGCCAACTGTGAGGGCGCGACGAGTTCCGCAATCATGCCGTACTTCACTGGGCCGAAGAACGCGCTGACGATCGCGAACGCAACGAGCGCGGCGAGTGCGCCCCATGCAGATCCGCGCGCGAATTCGAAGGCGGTGAGTGCAGCGACCGCCAGTGAAATGGCCTTCAAAATGATGGTGATGCGCGACTTGGATGATCGATCCGCGATCCGCCCACCGAACGCCGAAAGCAGGATGAAAGGCAGCGTAAACGCAACGCCGACCACACCATTTCCGCCCTTACCGAAGACGGTTTCCCATGGCGCGCCGACCGCCACTGCGAACGTCAGCACTCCTTTGATGATGTTGTCGCTCGCTGCCTCGAAGAACTGCGTAAGGAGGAGCGAGAAAAACCCGCGATTCCAGAGTCCGCGTGCTTCGTGAGGCGCGGCGTCGTGCGCAACGTCACGCAGCGCGTCGCGCGCGCTTCGAACGGAGGTGTGCGTGGCGCTTTTCATCGATCGCTCTCCACCGGCGTTGGTTGCGGCGCAGGAATCTCAACGCGTGCATCGGGGCGTCCTTTGCCGGGCGTCCACGCGGGCGCATCCACGACGGAAGCACGCGTCACTTTTTCCGGCGACTTGGGCCGCCCGGTTGCGGGGTCTGCGAGCTCTCCAGCAGCGGTCTTGAGAATGGCGTCGGCACCTTCTATCGCGTATCCGAAGGCGCAGTACTGCCCGTCGAGCCGCGCGGTGGCGGCGCGTCCGAGGCAAATGAACCATTGGCTTCCTGCGCTGTCGGGCCAGTCGTTGCGCGCCATCGAAATCACGCCAAAATCATGCGGAAGTCGCGATGGTTCCAACGCAATGTCGTATCCAGGTCCGCCGTCGCCCGAGCCAGTCGGATCGCCGCCTTGGATGACGAACGGAAGTCCGTTGCGATCTGCGGGAACGATGCGATGCACCATCGTGCCGTCGTAGAAGCCGCTCGTCGCGAGATCGACGAAGTTTCGCACGGTGTTCGGCGCTTCGTCCGGGCACATCGCAAATCGAAGACGCCCAACGGTTGTTTCGAAAATGACATCGCGATCGCGTTCGATACGAAAGCCAGAGAGGGGCGTTGGGTCGCCCTTCGTCCACGTCTTTGCGAGTTGTGCTTGGCGTTCGTCGGTCGGATCGATCGGGCGATCCCCCCAGCCCATGATGCGTGTGTATTTCGTCGTTCCATCGGGGCGCGTGTCTTGCGCGGTGCGAATCGTGGCGCGAGAGACCAGCGGCACGACGACAAGTGGAGCGCCTTCAGGCGTGCCCCCAACGATCGCTTGCACGCGAACCGCGCGCTCCGCCGAGCGAATCGTTGGAAAGAGCGTCGCGAGGTCGAGTTCGCCGGCCGTCGCCGCGGCGCGCGCGAGTTCTTTCCCGTCGCGATCAAGCAGCACAAGTTCACATGGCTGATCAACACCCGCGAGGACCGCAGGAATCGCTGCATCGGGCTTGGCGAACGGCACCTTCGGCGAGAGTTCGGCGGCGGCGAAGGCGGCGGTTGCAACGAGAAGCGAGGCGGTCATGCGCGCATTATGGCGTGTTTCGCCACTACTATCTCGCTCTATGCCTCCATCCACGGCGACCACTGTCGATCCGAAGACCGCAAAGATCCTCTCCGCCCGCGTCAAGATCGGACTTGAGATCCATATCGAATTGGCGACGCGCACGAAAATGTTCACGCGCGTCCCGAACGCGGCACATCCGTCGCACTTCGATGAGGATCCGAACACCCTCATTGATCCCGTGGTGTGCGCGTTGCCGGGCGCATTGCCTGTGATGAACAAAGCCGCCGTCGAGATGTCGATGATGGTGGGGCTTGCACTCGGCTGCCACATCGCGCGATTCTCCAAGTGGGACCGCAAGAACTACTACTACCCCGATCTTCCAAAGGGCTACCAGATTTCGCAGTACGACTTGCCACTCTGTCATGACGGCAGCGTGGAGATTCCGGTCGCTGTAGGCGGGACGCGCGCGATTGGCATCATTCGCGCACACCTCGAAGAAGACACGGGCAAACTCGGACACGAACTTCCCGGAGGCCATCACTATGCTGGCTCGCTCGTGGACTTGAATCGTGCGGGTACGCCGCTCTTGGAGGTCGTGACGGCGCCTGATTTTGATTGCGCCGAAGATGTGGTGACCTTCGCCGAAGAATTGCGCAACATCTGTCGATTCCTCGGGGTGACCGAAGGAATCATGCAGAAGGGTCACATGCGATTTGAGCCGAATATCAACATGATTCTCGAACTTGAAGGCGGTCACGTGGTGAAGACGCCGATTGTTGAAGTGAAGAACCTCAACAGTTTCCGCGCTGTGAAAGGCGCGATTGAGTTTGAAGCGAAGCGGCAGATCGAAGAATGGCGTGAAACTGGTCGCGAAATGGGTCGCGGCATGAAGTCAACGCGCGGTTGGGATGACGTCAACCTTCGCACGCTCTTGCAGCGTGAGAAGGAAGATGCGCACGATTACCGCTATTTCCCCGAGCCAGATCTTGTGCCGGTCGAAGTGAGCGACGCGTGGCTTGCGGAGGTTTCTGCGCGCGTACCTGAACTTCCGCTCGCGCGCCGTGCGCGATACATCTCGGCGTATGGCCTCAGCGAAATCGACGCGCTCAACATTGTGTCCGAGCGCGACACGTGTTTCTACTTTGAGCGTTGCGTCGCGGCGCTTGAAGCGTCGGGTAGCGCGAAGAGCGCGAAAGATGCTGGTTACGCGACCGGAAAGTTGCTGCTCAACACCATCGCGAAGCATGCGAACGAACGCGGAATCTCGCTTCATGAACTCGAAGCGCTCGGACTCGGAGCCGCACAAGTGGCGTCGATTCTCGCGTTGCGTGAAGCGGGCGCGATCGGTCCGCAGGCGGTTGATCCGTTGATTGGCGGGCTTCTCGCGGAGGGCGGCGGTGAGGTGAAAGCAATCGCTGAGAAGTTGGGACTTGTCGTCGTACGTGATGAAGGTCAACTGAATGCGTGGGTCGACGCAGCGCTCGCAGCGAACGAGGCCGCTGCCAACGACGTGCGTTCCGGAAAGATGGCCGCTATTGGCCGAATCGTCGGCGCCGTCATGAAACTCTCCGGCGGCAAGGTTGATGCAAAGAGCGTGAACGAGGCGATTCTCAAAAAGTTGCAGTCGTGATGTTGCGATTCCCACACTGCAGGATTGCAGTTTTTCCTTGAGGTCACGCTATGGGTTCGATCAGTGGACACACAACTGGAACCGCGCACGACGTGTTCGCGCATGACGGAGTCACTGGCGCGCATGCGCGATTGCACGACGACATCGAGCGCGTGCTGGTACCAGCGGCGGCGATCGCGGAACGCGTGCGCGCTCTGGCGCAAACGCTCGGCGAAGACTACGCGCACGCCGATGGTCGTTTGACGGTTGTGCCTGTGATGACGGGAAGCCTGCTTTTTGCTGCCGATCTGGTGCGGGCGTTGCCGCAGCGACGCATGCGCATCCAACTCACGACGGTGTCGAGTTACGGCGGCAAAGCAACCGCGACGCGTGGAAGTGCGATTGTTGGTGCGCTTCCGAAACATCTCGAAGGGCACCATGTGCTCATCGTGGATGACATTCTCGACTCAGGCGGAACGCTGCGGCTCTTGCGAAGCGAATTCGAAGCGCGCGGCGCGGCAAGCGTGCGTGCGTGCGTATTGCTTCGCAAGAAGATTGAGAGCGCGCTCTCGACGCCGTGTGAATATGTCGGTTTTGATATCGGCGACGAGTTTGTCGTTGGCTATGGCCTCGATTACGACGACCTCTATCGCAATCTGCCGTACGTGGGCACGCTTCGGGGGGAGGCGCGGTGACGCGCGCGCCGAACTCGACCGTGCATTCGGCGACGGCGAGCCCCGCGGTTCAAGTGCCGTTCGTTCCTGCGGCGGTGCAAAGTGCACTTTCGCCCGATGAAATCGTCCTTCTCGTGCTGCGGCCGAGTCTCTTGTACATCCCGCTTTCGTCGCTTGGAACACTCGGCGCCAGTGCGATCATCGCGGCGACACTTGCGTGGGGATCGACCTATGCGTGGTCGACCTGGAGTGAAACTGCGGGCATCTCCGTTGGCGTCATCGTCGCGGTTGCACGGCTCGCATGGGCATGGCTTGATTGGTTTACACACATCTTTGTGCTGACCGATCGACGCGTCATCGCGCGGCGGGGCATTCTGCGCACGGCGCTGTATGAAGCGCCGCTCGTGCGGATTCAAAACACAGTCGTTGTTCAAAGTCTGCGCGAACGCATCTTCGGACTCGGCACCATTGGCTTCGCGACCGCGGGTCGCAGCACCTTTGATGCATATTGGGAGATAGTGCGGCGTCCATTTGTCGTGCACGGCCAAGTGCTCGACGCGATTCGGAGATACGGGCGGAAGTGAACAAGTCCCTCTTTCTCGCAGGTTGTTCGATCAGGCGAATTTAGGCACGCTGCCACGGTGCGCGCGCGCGAGGATTCTCGATCGAGCGACCAATCTCCTGGAGGAGTTGGGTCGTCAGCGCGTTCGGCTCCTTCGGTGGGACGATCTGAATGACGACGTAGAGGTCACCCGCAGGACGTCCGTTCGACGCGGGGAAACCGCGGCCTGGGATGCGAATCTTCTTGCCGCTCGCGGTACCTGCTGGAATCTTGAGCGTCACCGTTCCGCCCGCGGGAAGCGGTGCGTCGACGGACGCTCCGAGTGTTGCTTCGATGATCGAGACAGGCAGGTCGTAGGAGAGATCGCGCTCGTCGCGCTCGATCCACGCGTGGTCGCCAACGTGCACACGAACGACCGCATCGAGTTTGCCCGGAACAGAGACGAGCGTTTCGTCTTCGAGTCCGGCGGGAATGTCGATTTCAAAGCGCTGACCTTCCATCGAGATCGCGTGCTTGCCACCTTTGAGCACTGTCTCAAGCGGCACATGGACTTCGTATTCCATGCGTTCGCGCGCACGTGCGCGCTGCGTTCGGCCTGTACGGCCGCCGCGCGCACCTCCGAAGAGGTCACCAAAAATCGACTCGAACGTCTGCGGGTCGCCACTCCAACTCGAACCGGCGCCGCTGCCGCTTCCTGGAGCGCCACCCGGCCAACCGCCGCCGAACGGCCCTCCTGCGCCCGCACCGCCGCCACCACTCGCGCCTGAACCCGAGCCGAACGCCTCTGGTGAACCGCCGAGTCGCACAAACTCGTCGTATTGCTTGCGCTTTTCCTCGTCCGAGAGAACCTCGTAGGCCTGTTGAATCTCCGCGAACTTCGCTTGTGCGTCCTTCGCCTTGTTGCGGTCGGGGTGGTATTGCAGCGCGAGCTTCCGGTGCGCGCGCCGGATTTCGTCCGCGCTCGCGGAGCGCCCAACACTGAGGATGTCGTAATAGTCGCGCGAAGCCATGGAGGGCGCGAGTATAGGAAACACACGCGGCGTGTCCGCGTAGGATGCGGCCGATGAAGTGCGAATCGCGCAAGGATGGAGCCGTTTCTCTCTCGCTTCCGGTCGTCCCGGCGGGTGGCGGGGGGCGAGGTCACGCATCTGCGCCGGAGGATCACGAGCCGAAAGGTTCACGTACACCGCATTCCCGCATGGGTTGGCGCCGCGCAACGGTGCTTGGCGTG
Source organism: uncultured bacterium (assembly GCA_903911205.1). Lineage (GTDB taxonomy): Bacteria > Planctomycetota > Phycisphaerae > Phycisphaerales > SM1A02 > QWPT01. The sequence goes on along the minus strand of CAIWCL010000078.1, from coordinate 5,064 downwards.
ATTCAAGTGCTGATGATCGTCCACGTCGTCCAGTGGCTGTGGACAGGCTCGACGATCTCTCCGCTTGAGCCGAGCGAGTCGATGGAGACGGTGAAGGACGGCATCATCAACGCCGGTACCGTCCTGTTTGCGGTACTTCTCCTTTCAACCGCGCTCCTCGGTCGATGGTTCTGCGGGTGGGGCTGTCACGTCGTGATGCTTCAGGATTTCTGCGGCTACCTGATGAAGAAGATCGGAATTCGTCCGCGGCTCTTCCGTTCGCGGCTTCTTCTCTGGCTTCCGCTCGCACTCGCGGTCTACATGTTCCTCTGGCCGTTGGCGTACCGCTTCGGCATCGCGCCCTTCACGCGCCCGGAACTTGAGTGGCCTGGCTTCACGACGAACTTCACCACCGATGACTTTTGGGCCACATTCCCAGGCGTTCTGATGGGTGTGCCGTTTCTTCTCGTGTGCGGCTTCGTCACGGTCTATCTGCTAGGTGCCAAGGGGTACTGCACGTATGGATGCCCGTATGGTGGGTTCTTCGCGCCGCTTGATGAACTCTCGCCCGTGCGGATCCGCGTCACCGATGCCTGTAGCGGCTGCGGTCACTGCACCGCGGTGTGCACCTCGAATGTGCGAATTCACGAAGAAGTTCGCGACTACCGCATGGTGGTCGATCAAGGCTGCATGAAGTGTCTTGACTGCGTGAGCGCGTGCCCCGAGAACGCGCTTTTCGTCGGCATCGGCAAGCCCGCCTTCCTCGCGAAGTCTGCCGCGCCGCAGAAAGAGCGACGTTGGGATCTCACGTGGAACGAGGAAGTCGCTTTCGGGCTCGTGGCGGTCGCCGCGTTCTTCGCGGTGCGGGGACCGATCGGCGTTCCGTTGCTCTTCGCGTCAGGTATCGCGATCACCGCAACAGCGCTCGCATGGTTCGCATATCGCTCACTCGCTGGGAGCGATGCACGGCTGCATCGCTTCGAACTTCGACGCGGCGGCCGCATCAAGCGAGCAGGCGCGATGGTCACCGCAATCGCTGCGCTTTCGCTTGGTGCGCTCGGCTATATCGGCAGTTTGAATGCGGCGATGGCACTCGGCGACTACTCCAATACGCGTGTGAAGATGCCGCCTGAGGTGGTCTTCAGTGGTTCGCGTATGCAGCCAGAGCCGTCGATTCTCGCGGCCGCGGAGCGCGCAAAGCAGTTCTACGCCTTCGCGCTTCCCACGCCCGAGGGCTACGGTTTCCGCGGTCCGTGGACTCGACCGCTTGAATCGAATCTCGTGTGGCTCTCTGCGGTGACGCTCGACTATGCGCGTGCCGAAGCGATGCTTCGCGAGCGCATCGCGCGCGAGGGACTCACCGAGTACGACGCGGGTGCACTCGCGCGAGTCATGCGTGGCGATGGTCGCTTGCCCGAAGCGCTGGCGTTCTCGCGCGCGGAATGGGAGAAGCACCCAGAGTGGGAAGGGTTACGTGAAGAACTCGTGACGTGGCTTCTCGACGAGGGGCGACGCGACGAGGCGCTCGCGATCGCGCGCGCGGCGGTTGTGAAGCGACCCGATGACCTCAACGCAATGCGGCGACTCTCGTTGGTACTCGTGGAGTCGGCCGATCGTGCGGAGATCGAAGAGGGGATCGCGCTCATCGACCGCACCCTTGTCATCGCGCCCGACAACGCGTTTGCATATCGCGCGCGCGCGGCAGCGTATTTCGGACTCGGACGGTTGCCGGAGGCAGAAGCCGACTATCGCCGCGCGATTGAACTCGCGCCAAACGAATGGCGTTTCATGCAGGAATTGGGCGAGATGCTGATGGCAACCGACCGTGTCAAAGACGCAGGACCGTTCCTCAAGCAGGCCGGTGAAATGCGCGTGAAAGAGATCGAGCGTTCGAAGCGGTGATCGGCGCGCAGAGGTGCGTCGAGGAATGCGCGCGCGACTTCGCGCGTGAAGTCGCGCGAATCAACTCTCTGCTTCGCGGAAAAGTCCGAAGAGTTCGATGGAATCCTTCGCGGTGTAGGCGCGCTGTCGGAACTCAGGGCTCGTCATGATCTTGGAGATCTTGCCGAGCGCTTGGATGTGGTCGTCCTTCTTGTCGGGGTTCGAGATGAGAAGGATGATGAGTTCGACAGGTTTCTTGTCGAGTGAGCCGAATTCGACCGGTTGCGCCGGCTTGCCGATGGCGAGAACAAGGCCGGGCACGCTCGTGCACTTTCCGTGCGGAATCGCGAGACCCATGCCGATGCCCGTCGTGCGGATCATTTCGCGTTCCCAGACGGCCTTCTTGACTGCATCAGCGTCGGGGCAGAGCCCATTCGCCGCCAAGAGATCAACGAGTTCGTCGAGGATTGCGTGCTTCTCCGTCGAGGCGAGTGGCACTTTGACGGAACTCGGGGAGAGGATGTCGAGGATGCGCATGGCGCGTAGACCTTCGCTCGTAAACCTTCGCTGCGGGGACAGCCCGGGTGGAAGGGGCAATGGTAACAATGTCCGTCGTGGCGAGGTGCGCGGCGGAATCCGGGGATTGCGTGGTTTTCGTCGCGCAGAAACGTTGACGCGTTTGCGACGACCGAACGCGATCAGGTTCGCCAAAGAAGCGCGTGATACCCGCCGTCGCGATAGACGCGCGGCGAGTCGCCTGGCAAGCCTGCAGGCATGATCGAGCGTTCGACGGCAAGCGACAGCCCGAAGCGCGAGGCGAGTCGCTTGACCTGCGATTCGTTTTCCGCGCGTTCGATCGAACACGTTGCGTAAATCACGGCGCCGCCGGGTGCGACGAGTCCGATGGCTGGGTCTGCAATCTTCTGTTGCAGTTCGATCACCGCCGCTGTGCGTGCCTTACTGAATCGGTACCGCGCCTCAGGTCGACGCGCGAGGACGCCTGAGTTCGAACATGGCACATCGAGAAGTAAGAGATCCGCTTTCCCAGCCGCTTCGCGGAAGACCGACTGCGGCGAAAGTGGTTTGATTCCTGGATGGCGGTGTCGTAACTCGGCGAGCGCTGCGAAGCGCGCGTCATCAGGATCGGTCGCGAAGATCGTCGCGTCTGGGAAGAGTTCGGCAAGTTGCTTCGTCTTCGTTCCGCGGCCAGCGCAGAGGTCGACGATCAGTTGTGGGGCGCGCGGCAGAAGCGGCGCGAGGCTCGCGACCGTCATCGCGGAGGTCGGATCTTGCACGCGCATCTCTGGATGCTTCGCAAGCATCGCCATCATTTCGGCGTGCGAAGCTTTCCACACGCCAAATCCCGGCTCTTCATGCGCTTCGATGGGCGGTTCGGCGTACGACTCGTCCGAGGCGACTACCGCGCCAGTCGCGGCAAGGCCCGATGACGGCGTCACGATGATTGGCGGGTCGCAAAGATCGTGGAGCGCAAGCCGCGTGGTCTCTCGGAAACCAAACGCACCAATCCAGTGCAGAATGAGCTCGCGCGCGTGGCTCGTGCGTTCCGCAAGATTTGCCGCGGCATCTTCGCTGAACGCGTTGATCGAAAGCCGCAACGCTGCACCATCGGCAAGTGGCACAATGTCGCGGCGCGTCTGATCGGCGAGAAGCGCGCGCGTCTCATCACACGCGGGAAGTCGCTCGGCGACGCTCGCTGCGACCTTTCGCAGCACTGCGTTGACGAGTCCTCCAGCACCGGGACGAAGCCTGCGCTTCGTCCACTCGACGCTTGCGTCGACCGCCGCCGCCGCGGGCACGCGGTCGAGGAAGAGAATTTGCGCCGCACCACCGAGGAGCGCCGCTTGCACGGGCTTCTCGAGGAGTGGCCAATTCTTCGAGAGGTGCGGCCGAATGCACGCGATGAGCGTCAAATAGCGACGCACCACCGCGTGTTCAATCGCGCGTGCAAGTGCTGCGTCGCGGGGATCAAGCCGCGCGTCGTCACGCGGTTCAATCCGCGCGTCGGAAGACGACGCTCCCGCGTACGCGAGATCAGGGAAGCGCAAAGCCTGCGTCAGGACACGCTCAAGCGCGACCTCACGTGCGGCGTAACCAACGGGTGCATCTCGATTCACGCGCGGCTCAGCTCACGCGCGGCCTTCTTCGGAGCGCTCACAGCCTTGCCTGCGCCCTTCTTGAGTGCCGCTGCAATGTCGGTCTTCTCCCACGAGAAGGTGCCCTTGCCCGCTTCGCCTGGCTCGCGGCCGAAGTGGCCGTGGCTTGAGGTCGACGAGTAGATCGGCGCGCGCAACTTGAGCATCTCGATCAGGCCGTACGGCGTGAGATCGAAATGCTCGCGCACGAGCGCGGAGAGCACTTCGTCGCCCACGGTGCCGGTTCCTTGCGAATCGACGAGCACGGAAACTGGCTCCGCCACGCCGATCGCGTAGGCAACCTGCACTTCGCAGACGCGCGCGAGCTTCGCTGCAACGATGTTCTTCGCGATGTAGCGGGCCATGTACGCCGCGCTGCGATCGACCTTCGACGGATCCTTACCGCTGAAGGCGCCGCCGCCGTGACGGCCGCGACCGCCGTAGGTATCAACGATGATCTTGCGGCCCGTGAGGCCGCAGTCGCCGTGGGGGCCACCGATTTCGAATTGACCGGTTGGGTTCACATAGACCTTCACGCCGTCGTGCCACCACTTGCCGAGCACAGGCTTGATGATCGCGTCAGTCACGGCCTTCTTGAGTTCGGCCTGCTTCTTCTCGCCGTTCCATTCCGGCGCATGCTGCGTTGAGAGGACGACCGCATCGACCTTCTTCGGCTCGAGACCTTCGTACTCAATCGTGACTTGGCTCTTCGCGTCGGGGCGAATGCCCGAAACGATGCCCTTGCGGCGCACTTCGGCTTGCTTCTCGACGAGGCGGTGCGAGAGGTTGATCGGGAGCGGCATGAGACGATCGGTCTCATCGCAGGCGAAGCCGAACATCATGCCTTGATCGCCGGCGCCTTGCGCCTTCTTCGACTTGCGCACAACGCCGCGCGCGATGTCGGCGGACTGCTCGTGCAGAAGGTTGATGACGCCGCAGCCGTTGCCGTCGAAGCCCATCGCCGCGTCGTCGTAGCCGATGCGGAGGATCGCATCGCGCACAGTCTGCTGGACATCGAACTTCTTCTTGGGGTTATGGCTGAACTTGATCT
>CAIWCL010000077.1 GCA_903911205.1 uncultured bacterium | reverse complement strand
TCAACTCGCCGACGGCACGCCGGACGCGAAGCCGTTCATCGCAAATCTCCCCGACAACCCAGAGTTTTTCATCGCGAATCCAGCGGAGATAAAGCCGTGATGATTGGTCGAAAGACGCACGTTGCACTGCATGCGTTCGCATCACTTCTCGCGATGCAGGTGGCCGCGCCATCACAGGCAACCGAGGAACTCATCCCCAAGTTTGTCGTGCTTCCTTCGCTCACGAGTGAAGTGACCATCGACCTCGATCGCGTAGAGATTCCAACCATTCGCGCCACCTCCATCGAGGACGCGGTACGCGCCCAAGGTTGGATGCACGCACGCGAGCGATTTCTTCAAATGGATCTCGGGCGCCGCGAAGCTGCGGGCGAACTCTGGCAACTGGTACCACAAGCAAAATCGCGCGATCTCGCAACGCTGCCAATGCAATTGCGCGACGCGGCTCGAAGAGCGCTTGCAACGCTGCCGGCGGATCAACGCATGCTGCTCGATCGATACGCGGAAGGGGTCAACGCGTATCTCTCGACGACAACGCCGTTCGAATACACCATGCTGAAGTTGAAGCCGACCGCTTGGAAGGCCGAAGATTCACTTCTCATACAACTCGGTATGGCGCGGTACCTGGATAGTTCAGCAACGGCCGATGGCCTGCGAACGCCGCTCTTTGCAGCATTTCCTGAGACTGCTGTCTATTTCTCGTCGAGCAGCGGATCGCTCGATCGCTCGATTGACGGCTCACCACTTCCGACACCGCCCGCAATTCCTGCTGCCGCGGCACTTGACCTTCGCGCAACGCGCGTGAACGAGCATCCGACACAGGCGCCGGCAGAACCCACTTCGAATGCTCCCGCTTCGACAGGCGAGTCCGCACTCGGACGCGACACGCACCCGGGATCCAACGCGTTCGCTGTCGCTGGTTCGCGAACAAAAGATGGTCGCGCGATCGTTGCCAACGACATGCACCTCATGCTGACAGCTCCGGGCATTTGGTATCGCGTTCGATTGGAATGGCCCGCGCATGAACTCGAAGGCCTCTCGCTCCCAGGCGTTCCACTCATCATCCAAGGCACCAACGGCCACGTCGCATGGGCGTTTACGAATCTCACTGCGGATCTCGCTGACCTCGTCGCGATTGAAGCTGATCCGAGCGACCCGACGCGCTATCTCACCCCAGAAGGAAGTCAGCCGTTCTCGACCCGATCGGTTCGCGTCGGTGCGGGCAGCGCGGCGGAAGATGTCGTACTTCGTACGACCGAGTATGGACCAATTGTCGAGACACGGCCAGATGGCACGATGCTTGCGATGAGATGGGCTCCACTGCGCGATGGCCTCGACTGTGGGCTGTTCACGCTCGCCGACGCGGTCACTTTGGAAGCGGCGCTTGAGATCGCACGTCGTTGGAAAGGCCCGCCGCAGAATTTCCTCGTTGCCGACAACGGCGGCCGAATTGGTTGGACGATCGCAGGCGCCCTACCGGATCGCGCCGCACCAACTTCCCACATTGTTTCGTGGCGCAACGCACCCGCATGGCGCGGAACGCTCGATCCGAGCGCCAAGCCGATGATCATCGACCCAATCGATGGATTCCTGACGAGCGCCAATCAACTCTCGCTCGCGCCAACGGGCGCGCTGCAGTCGGTGACCGGAACGGATGAGGCGCACGGTGATCGTGCGTATCGCATCGCAGAACTCCTGCGAGCACGCAGCGATTGGACGGAGTCGGAACTTCATGAAGTACAGCTCGACATCCGTTCGCCTCGACTGCTTCGCTGGCGCGACGCACTGCTCGCCGCGGTTGCCGCGGGCGATGCGAAGACGAACCATGTAGTTGACAGCTCAAACGACGCAGCCACCGCGCAAGCGCTCGAAGTCCTTCGCGTTTGGGATGGTGAGGTGGGTGTTGATGCATCCGCGCCGGTGTTGATTGACGCGATCCGCAGTGAATTTCGCCACGCGTTCGCGGATGCCATGTCCGTCGAGGCGAGTGCGAGAGAGATCTCGATCGATCCCGCGACCATTGGCGCGGCGCTGAACGACGAGGCGTTGCTCCGCATCCTCGAGTCGCGTCCTCAACACCTTCTTCCGCGTGAAGAGAGCTGGCCAATACTCGCACGCAGGTTGATCGCGCGTGCGGCGATCGCGTCCTTGCTTCCGGCCGAAGGCGACAAACCATCACGCTTCCGAACGCGTGGCGATGTCAATCGCGCTGCCATTCGTCATCCCGCCGCCGATGCCTTGGGCGCTGCCGCACGTCTCGCGGAGATGCCTCGCGCGTCACTTCCGGGGCATCCGACGACCGTGCGTGTTCAAACCCCGACGTTCGGCGCGAGTCAACGATCCGTGGTGTCGCCAGGACGCGAGGAAAATGCAATTCTCGTGACGCCTGCCGGTCAATCCGGTCTTCCGACATCGCCGCACTTCCGCAGCCTTCACAGGCATTGGCAGGATGGCAACCCGTATCCACTGCGACCATTGGACGCAGCATCGCGGGTCGTCTTGGCACCTCACGCGAAACCGTCGTCACCTCAGACCGACGCGACATCTTCTCTCAGCCCGTCCACGCGCTGAGAAGAATCGCAAGATCCGCCGCGTTCACCGTGCCATCGCGATTCACGTCCGATGCACCGACAGACTGTCCCCACGCACCGAGAAGAATCGCGAGATCTGCCGCATCGATATCGCCGTCATTGTCGATGTCGCTCGCGGGATTTGTGCCACCGCGCGTGAGTGCCGCTGCGGGAATCGCTGCCTTCGCAACGGTTGGTCCTTGCCATGACGCGATCAGCCCCGCGCCTCCTGTTCGCTCAAAGAACTCGATACGAATCGCATGCGTTCCGGCAGCGAGCGCGATGGATCCCGACTTTTCAAGCATCGCGTGAATGCCGTCGTTGCTCACAACAACGTTGCTCCCGATGAGAAGGCGTGATCCTTCATCAGAGTTTGTGTAGAACGTCCAAAGACCCGACTCTGGCACCGTGACCCAACCTGTAAACACCGCACCAACGTTGTTCGAACGCCCACTCGTCGCGAAGTTTCCGGTTGTCGATGCGTAGTTCACTTGCGCAACGGACCCGCTTTGATAAGGAGACAGCGTTGCGAAGTTCGGCAGCACCGTCGGCGAAGAGAGCACGTAGTAGTTCACATCAAGTTGCGGAACATCCGCGACTGGATTCTCGGGAACGCGAACAGGTGAAATCTCGACGGTGACGGAAACAATCGTTTCTTGCGCGCTTGCGTCGCGAACCCGATACGTGAACACGTCATTTCCCGCGAACGATGCCGTCGGCATTTCATACACAAGTTGATCGCGTCCACCGGGTCCAGTTCCGACGCTGCGCGTCACCACTCCACCTTGCGAAGGCGTCGTAAATGTTCCGATCTCGATCGACTCACAGTTGAAGTCGATTTCGTTCGCGAGGACATCGATCGTGACGGGGATACCGGCAATCGTCTGGACACGATCACTTGCGCCGAATGGAAGTGTTGCGGGACCGGTGTAACTACAACCCACCGCTGCGAGTCGTTCTTCCATCGACTGAATGTTCGAAGGATGGAATTGGAGTTTGATGTTCTGTACTCCGCCCGAACAAAGGTGGCAGTAGGACATGATCGTCCCTTCGTCGGCCGTTGCCACCGCGCAATCTTGCGGACTCAAACCGCATCCATCGAGCGGCGGAACGTAACTGTGCGTGTGCGGCGCGCCAAAGTTGTGACCCAATTCGTGTGCAACAACGATGATGTCCCAATTCTGACCATTGTTGTCGACGAGCGGAGTTGGAAAGAACCCATCGAGGTTCGCGCTCACACCGTAGTTGTATCCACCGTTGCAGATTCCTGGCAGGTAGGCGACACCTCCACCGAGGTTTCGACCAGAGAGAAAGTGCGCAAGATCGCGCGTGATGCTTCCCATCTGCAACTGCCAGTAGCCTGAGAACTCTTCAAGCTGCGTCGAGGTACTCGTCGCCGTCCATGGATCGGTCGAACTCCAAAGGCGGAGGTAACGCACGCTCAGCCGCGCGTTCACATCACGCGTATAGATCGACGTGAGTGCTGCCGCGAGCGTGCCGACGTATCCCGTTGCCGCCGTCGTATCGCCGCCAAAGAGCGCGAGGAACTCTTGATCCGTCTCCCAGGCGATACGGATTTGTCGACATGGGGGCGTGCCCGCGAGACCGCCTTCACTCGCAAGAATCGGTTCGCTTGGCTCAGCCGTCGCGCAGTTCAAAGCCTGGGGTTCAAGGAGACTCTCCACAAACTCGGGATGAAGTGCGGTCAGTTCGTAACTCGCAATACCGGTGCGCGATCCGAACGGGCCGCTCGAAATGATGAAGGTTCGTCCATCGAATTCGACGTACCCATAGGTGCCCGCCGCGCTCGCAGAGAGGAACACATGCGAGTTCGAGTGACCGCGAACGACGCCAACGAAATGAACCCCTCGGTCGACGTCCGACGCAAGACGGCGCTTCAGAGGCGTAGCGGCATCCACATCTCGCGAGGAAATCTCCACCTCCGCATCCGCTTCGAACGGATCGATCGTTGCAAGTTCCAGATCGACGTCGAGCGCCGGCCCGAGAGGCACGTCAAAGAACGTGCCGCCTCCCGCAGCCGCGAGACGATGGAGCGCCGAACGGTCGACCTCGATGACACTTGTTGCGTGCCGCGCGAGCTTCGGGATTCGACCTTGGTCCGGCACCCTCCAGAGGACCGCATGCGGTGCCGCGCGCGTTGTCGTGTCCGCGTGCTCCGTTGTGACCGCAGCAACGACCTCGCGCGCGATCGACCCTCCTTGTTCGGAGAGTGGACTCAGCGTCGTGAAAAGCGCGGCAGCGATCGGGATCAACGTGTTCATGCGACCTCAGGGGACGTGTTGCGCCAACCGGGGAGTCGGCGAGGCGTGGTCCCTTCGCATGACCTAGCTCACGGGCCGCAGCACGCAAGGAAAGTGATGCAAATCACGTTCCGATATCGCAAAAAGTGGCCAATGGCCTGCTCCACTCGTCCGTCGATGGACTGCATGGTCCGTTTGGCTTTAGGTTCTGTCTGATGGATCCGCTGGGCTTCAATCCGCCCAGCATCTCGGCTGGCGGTGTCGGGTTCAACTCGCTGTATCGCTGCGGATACAGCTTCGTTTCCCCTCCTTGCCATCCGCGCGCCGAGGCGGATTTCGGG
>CAIWCL010000076.1 GCA_903911205.1 uncultured bacterium | reverse complement strand
TCCACACGCTGTCGCCGTCGCGGACGGCGTTCACCTTCAGCGTGCCGCGCACCATATCGAACGACGCGCTCAGCGCGGGGTCGGGCGTTGCAACCTTCTGGCGACGCACATCATCCAGTTCAAGCCGCGAGAGCCAGTTCGGCAGCGTGCGAATCGCGACCTCTTTGCGGGCCTCCGTCCACTCGAATGTTCCGGGCGCCGCAAGCGGCGATGCAGGTTCGACCGCCGCGTAGGTCACGCGACCATCGGCGCCTTCGGTTCCAACAAGCGTGAGCCCGTTGAAGGTGACGCCGCGCACTTCACCATCAGGTATCGACAGGAGTTCAGCCTCGACCCAGCGGCGCGGTTCGATATCGACAAGCACCGAGCCGAGCACGCGCCAGCACTGATCTTCCGAGAATCGCCGCACAAACTGGGCGCGCGGATTGGCGCGCTCTTCACCGAGCACGATGTCGACTTCTGGCGTGGCGCCTTCGTCGGTCGAGGTGAACAGCCGCACGCGCGCGCCGCGGCCCGATTCTTCGGTTGTTGTGTCAGGCGTTGTGTCGCTCCACGCGAGCGCGAGTTCGCCGTGGCGTTCCCTTTTCGCCGTCATGCGATCGTCGGTCTTGAGGCTCGAAAGACCAGCGACCAAGCCTTTCACTTCTTCAAAGCGCACGGGGTAGCCGTCGCTCGTGACGAGCGTCCACGTTTCACCATCCTTGCGCAGTTCGCGGCGATCTTTCCCGCGCATCAGTTCGATCTTCACAAGTTTCGGCGCAACTTCGGCGACCTGCGGCAGAAACGGCTCGCCGCGGGCGATTTCCGACGACCCCGCACGGCCCTTCGAAAGCGCGAGATACGCGCCGCCGACGCTTGCCGCGGCGAGCGCAACGATGAAAGCAAGCTGCTTCGACTTCATGACTTCGCACCTCCGCGCTGGCGGCTGTAGCGCACCGAGATCCACATCGTCGCGACGAATGCAACCACGAGCGGCCACGCGACGACGTTCAGCACCATCAGCGCGGTGCCGGTCTTCTCGATGTCCGCGCGCAGCGAGCGCTGCACTTCGCGGAGTTTCTTGCGTGCGTCGATCTGCGTCGACTCGAGCTTCTTGAGTTCCTCAACCTGCTCGGGCGAGAGAACGAGCATGCCGCTCGCATCGACACCCGCACCCGTACCGCCGCGCTCGCGCTGCAGCTCGTTGATGCGCATCTCCGACTTCTTGATCTCGTCCTCGAGTTGCTGCTCTTCGACGAGGTAACGGCTCTCGGCATCTTTGCGGAGTTGCTCGACGCGATCGAAGGGCCGCTGGTAACGCCCGCGCGACTTGAGGCCCGACAGCATGCGGTCGCCGGTCGCTTGTTCGAGCGCGTTGAAGACGAAGAGGCCGTTGTCGGCAATCTGCCGCGCTTCGCCCGATTGTTGATCGACCGAAAGCCATGTCGTGTCATCCATCACCATGTCTGCGTCGGCGACCAGAAGAATGTTCGCGTTGCCCTTCGCGCGCGCGCCGTCGGCCGATGGATACGCGCTCTCGATTTCGCCCTTGATGCGCACGGCGATCGCCATCGGCGTGCCGAGGCTCTTGAAGTCGCGCACGAGGCGATCAACCTCGCCGAAGAAGCCGAGTTTGAGCGTCTGGATCATCTGCACGTCCTTCGTGCTCGAGATGACAGGCTCGACCGTCGTCTTTCCTGTCGGCGACTTCACGATCGCGCCCGCGCCCTTCAGGTTCATCTGCGCAAGCGGCGCCGTGACCGGATCTTCGGCGGCAAGCGCTTCTTTGCGCAGCGAAAGCCACGCCGGGTGCGACATCTCCATCACCTGTCCGCCCTGCGTGCGGTACATGATGCGCGTGGCGAAGCCGAGGTCGGCGACCGCGTTTTCCTTGTCGATGTTGACGCCCCATTGCGAAAGCAGCGGCCCGAGGTCGTACGCGGTGCCCGCGCCGGTCGAGCCGAAGTCCATGTTGCGCGCCTCGGGGTCGGCCTCGCACCAAGGATCGGCGAAAATCACGAGCGGCTTGCCAGACACGGCCCACGCATCGATCGTCTTGAGTGCGTCTTCCGAAAGCATGCGCGGCTGAATGACGATGAGGACGCCGGCATCCTGCGGGATGCTCGGCGCGGCGAGATCGAGTCGCTTCACGTCATACAAGAGGTCGAGCTGCTGGAAGAGGATGTTCTTGCCGCCCTGCGCCATCGGATTGCGCGGGTTGAACGGCTTCTCTTCGGGAATCGTCGACAAGACGGCGACCACCGACTTCTTATCGCGGCCGACCGAAAGAATGCGCCGCGCGATCTCGTATTCAAGGAACGCTTCTTGTGCTGGGTCGAGAAACGGAATCGACTCGACCTTGTCGGTTGGGCCGCGCACGGCGAGGCCAAACATGAGGACGCGGCCTGTCGTGTCGAGCGTCTTCGGCGCGATGCCCGCGGCGCGCGCCATGTCTTCTGTCTCGCTGAAGGGCTCGGGATCGATCACGCGCAGGTCGAGCATGCCGCCGCTCGCGCCCGCGATTTCCTCGAGAAACTCCTGCACGCGCTGCGCGTACGCGCGCACAGTGGGGAGGTCGGCGCCCTGCTCGCGTGTCCAGTAGAAGTCGAGTTTCACGGGCTCGGGCAACGAGCGGATGAGTTCGTTGACGCCCGGCGAAATCGTGTAGAGCTTCTCCTCGGTCACATCGATGCGCGCGCTGCGCAGGACGAACCACGCGGCGGTGTTCGTCGCGACGAGCGCGACGAGGATGCCGACGGTGGCGAGCAATGTCGAACGGCGTTTCTCTTTCACAGCCATTGGTAGTTCTCGTAGATCTTTCGGTCACGCACGCAGCGATCAGTCCGACTTCTTCCAATCGATGGCAAACACATTGAGAACGAGGAAGGCGATCATCACAAGCGCGAAATACAAGACATCGCGAAGATCGATGACGCCGCGCATCATCGATTCGTAGTGCGTGAGCGCGCTCGTGGATGCGAGGCCTTCCACAGCGCCGCGCGGAGCCCAGCCGCGAATGAAGTCGAGAACCGCTGGGAAACCCGCGAGAAGCAGCACGAAGCACGCGACTGCGCAGAGAACAAATGCGATGACTTGGTTCTTCGTGAGCGCCGAAAGAAACGCACCGACGGCGAGGAACGCGCCCGCGAGAAGCGCGCTTGCGAGATACGCGACGAAGATCGTGCCGTGATCGGGGTTCCCGAGCCACGACACTGTGATCCACATTGGGAAAGTGAGGCAGAGCGCAACTGTCGTGAACGCACACGCGGCGAGGAACTTTCCGATCACAAGATCCGCCACACCAAAGGGCAGCGTCATGATGAGTTCGATCGTGCCCGTGCGGCGCTCTTCGGCCCAAAGCCGCATGGACACGGCGGGCACGAGGAACACATAAAGCCACGGATGAAATTGGAAGAACGGCCGCAGATCGGACTGGTTGCGCTCGTAGAAGCCGCCGATGTTGAAGGTGAAGAGGCCCGCGAGGAACAGGAAGATGACGAGGAAAACAGCCGCAAGCGGTGTCTGGAAGTACGAGCGGAACTCGCGTCGGAAGACGACGGTGATGCGTTGAAGCGCGGTGAGTGCGGGAATCGTGCTCATCGCCGTGCTCCTTTCGTACGCGATGCGGTGTTGGCATCGCTGTCGCCCACGACGTCACCGGTCGTCATCGCGCGGAACGCCGCGTCCATGCGATTTTTTGTTACATCGCGCGGCGCACGCGACTCCATCTCGGCAGGAGTGCCGTCGAAGACGATTCCGCCCTTGTTGATCACAACCGCGCGTGTACACACCGCTTCGACTTCTTCCAAGATGTGTGTCGAGAGCACGATCGCGCGATCGCCGCCGAGCTCTTTGATGAGTTCGCGCACTTCGAACTTCTGGTTCGGGTCGAGGCCGTCGGTTGGTTCGTCGAGAATCAGGATGCCCGGATCGTGCAACAGCGCCTGCGCGAGACCTGTGCGCCGCTTGTAGCCTTTCGAGAGCGTTTCGAAGGCTTGCTTCCGCACGCCTTGCAAGTTCACGCGGCCAATTGCCCGTTCCACGCGCGCTTTCGCGTCCGCGCCGCGGAACCCGCGCGCGGCGGCGATGAACGAGAGGAACTCTTCGACCGTCATGTCGGGATACGCGGGCGCGCCTTCAGGGAGATATCCAAACGTGCGCTTCGCCGCGATCGGGTCTTCGGCGATGTCGATGCCCTCGAGTTTCACGCGTCCGCCGGAAGGCTCGAGAAAGCCCGTGATCATGCGCATCGTGGTCGACTTGCCTGCGCCGTTTGGCCCGAGAAATCCAAGCACTTGGCCCGCGGGTACTTCGAGGTCGATCCCGCGCACGGCATGAATGTGACCGAAGCGCTTCTCGAGTTTCACAGCCTCGATGCGCGGAGCTTTTCTATCCGTGTGACTCGCCATAAATCTCGTCTCCATCGGCCGCCGGACGAAACGCAGGCGCCTGCCCACGATCTTCTCACCGAAGCCCGCAACGTGGCGCGATCCTACCTTCTGCGAACGCGTTCGGTTGCGGATGGCGATCTGTCATCCGTTCGCGCACGCATGAAGCGTGGGCTGCCGCTGCATCGATGAACGATCTTCTTGACGGAACGCGTCATCGCGCGAACGGCCGCCACAGTGCGCGCGCGCCGATGATCCAACCAAGGAAGCCGATTGCGATCAGAACCACCAGTGGCACGACCTGCTCCGACACGGGCGTGTCGCGCCAGAACGGGCCTTCGATCGCGGCGACCGCCCAACGGAACGGGCTGCCGTAACTCAGTGTGCGCAGGAACGGCGGCATAAAGAAGAGCGGAATCGTGCCGCCGCCGATCAAAGCGAGAATCAGGATCGCGCCGCGGCCGGCGCCGTTTGCTTCTGCCTCGGTGCGGCAGAAGGCGGCGAGCGCCATCGCGAGACCCGCGAACGCAAACGCAGCCGCGAAGCACGCGACAACGAGCATCGCTGGTTGCGCGATCTGCGAGCCGAAGAATGTCAGCGCGACGGCGAACACCAGCGCTTGGACAAGGAGTCCAGCGACAAGGCACGCGATCGCTTTGCCTGAAATCAAGTGAAACGCCGTGATCGGGGCGAGGCGCAATCGATCGAGTGTGCCACGCGCGCGCTCGGTCACGAGGCTCGACGCAAACGCGCCGAAACAACCGGCGAGCCCCCACACGATTCCCTGCGGAAACGTCACGTCGAACGAAGCGCGTGGTCGTCCTGCGCGTGGCGCGAGCTCTTCGACCTTCACCCGAATAGGCGTGAAATCGGCAGTGTTTCCCGCAGCGCCATTCGCACCGCCACCGCTCGCATTTGTACTCGCGTCTTCGTCGCCGATCGACGAAGTGAAACTCTCCGCAGCGGTGATCATGCCCGCGCCCAAGAGTTTCTGTGTCGGCGACATGCCGCGCGCGCTCGCGATCGATGTGCGCGCTGCAGAGAACGCCCGCTTCATCTCGTCGCCATTGGCGAAGAGTTTCGGAAACTGCCGGAACGCGAGTTCGTTGAGTTTGCCTTGGATGAGGCCAGCTTCCGCGCGTCGTGAAGGATCAACGACGGCATCGATCGCAATGCCTTGCCCTGAAAAGAGGCCTTCGAGGCCGGAATCAAGCGATTTCGGCAGGATCACGGCCGCTGTCACTTTCCCTGCGCGCACCGCGTCGGCGGCAGCGTCGCGGGTAGGAAACGCTGTTGTTTCGAAGGCGGCGTCGTTCGCGAGATCTTCTTCGATTCCGAGTGCAAGCACGGAGTCGCTCTCGCGCACCACCGCGAGTTCGAGTTTGCTTCCGCTATTGCTTCCGCCGCCGAAGACGAATCCAAAAAGAATCGCGATGACGACGGGGAAAACAAAGGTGAAAAAGACATCACCCTTGTCTCGTAGGAGCAAGCGCAAGTCTTTGCGAGCAATGGCGAAAATCGCCCTCATTCGCGCAGGCTCCTGCCGGTGAGCGAGAGGAATACGGTTTCGAGATCGGGCCGTTCGATGCGAAGCCCCGTCACCTCGCGACCGACTTCGCCGCGCTCGCGATCGGAGTTCGCGCGCGCAAACTGCCGGGCGACTTCGGCAACGGGATCCGCCGTGAGAATGCGCTCTTCGGCGCCATCGCGCTCAACCGTGACCGCCGATTGTCCGCCGTGCCGCGCGATGAGATCGGCGACAGTGCCGACATCAAGCATGCGACCGTGATCGACGATACCCACGCGGTCGCAGATTTTCGCTGCTTCTTCCATGTAGTGCGTCGTATAGAGAATCGTCTTTCCCTCACTTGCGAGACGACGCACGAGTTCGAGAATGCGATTGCGCGATTGTGGATCGACGCCCGCAGTGGGCTCATCCAACAGCACAAGTTTCGGATCGTGCACGAGTGCCGCTGCGAGATTCAGGCGTCGCTTCATGCCGCCCGAGAAGGTTGCGACGCGATCGGTCGCGCGCGCATCAAGTTCGACGAGCGCGAGTAAATCATCGACGCGCGCGCGCGCATTTGAAACGCCGTAGAGATCGGCGAAGAAGCGCAAATTCTCGCGCGCGGTGAGTTCGGCGTAGAGCGTGATCTCTTGCGGTGCGAGGCCAAGGTGCATGCGCACTTTTGGATTGGCTGGTGAGCCAAGACCGAGCAGATCCACCGCGCCTGCATCGGGTGCGAGTAAGCCCGTCGCGATCGCGATCGTCGTTGATTTGCCTGCGCCGTTCGGGCCGAGCAGCCCGAACACTTCGCCCGCGCGGACCTCAAGTGTGAGGCCGTCGACAGCGATCGTGTGGCCGAAGCGGCGGTGGATGTCGCGAAGTGAAAGCACGGATTGCGAAGGGTAATGGACGCACGACGACTGTGTGTTGCGGCGCATCATGCGCGCTTTACTTTGAGGAACTCGCTCCATCGCTGCGCGGGTGGTTGTCTGCGGCGGCGTCGCCCGCGACGTCTGCTTCCGCCCCCGCATCGCCTTCGCAGCAACCTCGATCAAGCCGCTTTTCAGCCTCCTCGAGCATGTTCGCGAGAACATCCACCGAACCTGGCTTCTCCAAGAACTCTGCGAAATGCTTGAGCGCAATGGGATTCGCGAGGCTCGACGCAATCGGCGTCATGAAGTGCACGGCGGCGCTCCCGAGCGTGTGCAACGGACGCGACATTTCAAGGAACGCGACCGCAGTCGAAGTCATGCGTCGACGAGCGATTTCATCGGCGACGCGTTCGAGAATGGCGCGCTGCTCCGGCGACGGCGCACACGGCTTTCCGTCATCAAGCGCGAAGGCGTTCCGGAAGAATTCCCGCATGTGGAGAGCGTACCGTGCGTTCTCTATACACTCGATGTCCGTGAGCCCGTTCATTTCCCTCATCGTCGTTGTATCGATCGCGACGCAGATCACGCAGACAACGTCTGCCGCGTCGCGTTTGCAGGCCGTTTCGACCGAGAAGTCGGAGAGGTCGAGCGTCAGCCCACCTCCTGAAAGCAGCGTCACGGCCAGCGAACCGACGAAGTTGTCTCCGCCGCCAGGCATGGTGTGGATTCCGGGCGGTGAGTTTTCGATGGGCTCGATCGATCCGCTCGCTCGCCCCGACGAAAGCCCCGTGCACCGGGTGCGGGTCGACGGCTTCTGGATGGATACGACCGAGGTCACCAACGCGGCATTCCGCAAGTTCGTCGAGGCAACGGGCTACAAAACGATCGCAGAGCGCCCGGTTGATTGGGAAGAGTTGAAGAAGCAAGTGCCTGAAGGCACACCGAAGCCGCCCGACGAGATGCTGCTGCCGGGTTCGCTCGTGTTTCATCAGACCGACGGGCCCGTCGATCAGCGCGAATACGTGCAATGGTGGCGTTGGACACCGGGCGCATGTTGGAAGCATCCGCAGGGGCCCGAGAGTTCCATTGAGGGGAAGGACGAACACCCCGTGGTTCACATCGCGTTCGATGATGCGATCGCCTACTGCAAGTGGGCCGGGAAACGCCTGCCCACCGAGGCTGAATGGGAGTTTGCGGCGCGCGGCGGGCTCGATGGTCGTGTCAATGCGTGGGGCGATGAGCCCGTCGATCCAGGCGCGGGAAAGCCGTGGCGTTGCAACATCTGGCAGGGAGATTTTCCGTGGCGGAATCTTGCCTTCGACGGATTCGTGAAGACGTCTCCTGTGCGCACGTACCCGCCGAACGGATACGGGCTCTATCAAGTCGCGGGCAACGTGTGGGAATGGTGTCTCGATCTCTACAGCGACCGCGCGTATGCCGAGCGTGTGGCAGTAGCGGGCGCGGACAACATCATCACGAACCCAACCGGCCCGAAGAAAACGCGTGATCCACGAAATCCGCATGCACCGGTCTCGCGCGTCCATCGCGGTGGCAGTTTCTTGTGTAACGACAGTTACTGCGCGAGCTACCGCCCGAGCGCGCGGATGGCATCGACGCCCGATTCCGCGATGGAGCATCTCGGATTTCGCTGCGTGATGACGCCTGCGATGCGCGGGGCCGGTTGAACGCTCGCGACTGGCGGGCTGCTGAAGCTTCGCTTCAGGTGCCCGCTCTCGCTCGCTCGGGCGAGGATCAGCTCGGCGCGATGCACTCGCGCCGAGGCGTGCCAGAGCGAGCGAAAGCGAAGCGAGTCGCGAGC
>CAIWCL010000075.1 GCA_903911205.1 uncultured bacterium | reverse complement strand
GACCGCAAGGTCAATGCCGTTGACGAGCCCGTCGTTGTTGAGGTCGCCCGGGATCGGGAGGTCATCAGCCTCGACGCAGAGGAAACCGGGGTCAAGCCTTGCGGCGCTCGCCTCGGCCGCTCCGAGCGTCGATGCTTGGCCGTACACACTCGCCAGCGTGTAGGCACCCACGGCCGAGGTGCCGCCGGGCAGGGGCGTGGTGGCGAGCGTGGTGTCGGCATTCGTCGTGCTTGTGAGCATGACGGCCAACAGCGCAGTCGTGACGGTGACGGTGCGCATCATGGGTTCCTCGCGACGCGGAAGCCGGCGAGAGGCCCAGTGCCGTCGGACGGCGAGTGGTAACTGCGCCTTGACGCGCGCAGCGTACTACTGTCGGCCCATGATCCACCCCGCAGCACCCGTAGTGTTCCTGATGTAGGGCCTGATGGATCCAACGCAGGACTTGACTGGTAGTACGTACTCGAATACCAGTCATTCACCCACTCTTTTGCGTTGCCTGCCATGTCGGAGATTCCGAATCCATTTGCAGCCTTGCGGCCAACCGGATGTGTCTGCCCCTCAGAGTTTCCGGAGTACCAAGCGATAATCCCGATGAGGCTATCGTCGTCGGTCCCTGACGGTTGTCCCTCAAAGCCGTGAAATGCAGTGAGCGTCCCAGCGCGATATGCGTATTCCCACTCCGCTTCGGTAGGAAGTCGCAGGCCGGTCAGATTAAGGAACCCACCAGTCCCCGCGACCACGTTCCACGACACCGAATCTACAGGACGGTTAGGCACTTGATCCGTTGGGACTTGAGCACTCGGGCTTTGAAAGTAGCTCGGGTTTGTGCCCATCCTCTCCATCCACTGCGCCTGTGTAACTTCAAATCTCCCCAAGTAGAACGCCGCTGACATCGTGACTTGGTGAATGGGCAGTTCGACAGTTGTGCAGGGGAAGGTGAAAGACGCCGAGCACCCCATGTTGAACGTCCCCGGCGGAATCAGCACCATCTCGATACCCGTCCCATTATCGCGTACGCGCCATGCATAGCCAGTCGCACTGATGGCGTTTCGAAGTGTCGCGCTTGTGACAACCGCCGGATCCGGTAGCGCTTCGATCATCGTTGCCCATGCTGGAACGATGACCGAGAGATAGGTGAATCCACTCGGCAGCGTGACCGATCCCTTCGGTCCAGTTACCACGACGTCCGCAGCCCCAATCGACCCCGCGGGCGTCAGGGCCGTCACCGTTGTCGAGTTGACGGCGATGACATTCGTCGCAGGTACCCCGCCGATGGTCACCGCAGTCGTGCCCGCGAGATACTGTCCAGTGATCGTGATTGGCGTGCCGCCTTGGTACAAACCACTCGACGGAATGATCGAGGCCACCGACTGCACTACATACGTGAAAGGCGTCGGCGCGAGGCTCGTGCCTGCTGGTGTCGTGATCCCGACTGCAGCCGGCCCGGATGCGCCTGGTGGGGTGGTTGCGCGGAGTTGCGTCGCGGAGAGCACCTGCAGGTTCGTGCATGGCGCACCGCCGACCGTGACCGCGCTGGTTGCAGCAAGGCTGGTTCCCGTGATCGTGATCGCGGTTCCGCCGAGCACGCTGCCCTGAGCCGGAGAGACTGACGAGACTGCGGCCGGGCAGGTGCCCCAGTTGACAAGCAGTGTTGCGAGGTCTGCGCCATCGATGCGGCCGTCGCCGTTGAGGTCGCCACTGCATCCCTGGGCATGCACGGCGGGCGTGGGCATCGCGGCGATGACGGCGAGCAGCATTCCGGCGATGAGGTCGGGGAGTTTGTTGAGCATGGTGGCGATCTTCATGATGCTTCTCGCAGTTCGTTCACTTCAGCGCAACGCCGCCGGCGAGGTTGCCGAGGTCGAGGCAGGGGTAGGTGGCTTCGGGCTCGCATCCGCCTTCCTGCCCCCATGCGTTCAGCACGAAGGAGAGGTCGGCGCCATCGACCTTGCGGTCTCCGTTGATGTCGGTACGGCAGGCGAAGCCGTTGCCGGCCGGGGGTGGGGGGACTTCGATCCAGTTTGAGGCGGCCAAAGCGCACTCGTCAAACCCGAGCGTGTACTGGAACTCGCACCCTGGGACGTCGCGCGGATCAACCTCCACGTGCCTTATCTCCTGCCGACCGTCAGACCACAGTCGGTGGTATGTAATCAAATCATATGTGCGGTCGAGGCGAATCTCGCTTCGTGTCACACCCATCCACACCACCGTCGGCTCTCCGCCAGCCTGCGCACTTGACGCGGCGGCAAGTGCCGCAGCGGTTGCAGGCGATGCCGACGCCGTAGCTGACGATGCGAGACCAGAGAGTAAGGGATGCACGGCGATGCCAAGGCCGAGGATGGCGAGGCCTGCGCCGGTAGAGATGTTCTTCATGACGTTCTTCTCCTGTGGTTCACGGGTTGATGAGGTTCAGCGGGCAGTCCGAAGGCGGGAACGGCACGCGCGGTGCATCGCCCCAGTTGCTGAGAACGGAGGCGAGGTCGGCGCCGTCAACGAGTTCGTCGGCATTGATGTCGGCAAAAGCGCGGTAGCCTTGGGTGGGGGTGCTGACCGTCTGCCAGCCCGCGGAGGGATTGCACTCTGCGATTCCGCACGGGCCAGCGTAAAGCGTCTTGGCCTCAACGCGCCCGTCGGACCAGGCCCTCGCGACTACGACGAAGCGTTCGACTGAGTTGTTTGCAATGCCTCCGTTACTACTCCACGAGGTTCCTGTAGAGGCAACCCCATACCACACCACCGTAGGCTCTCCGCCAGCCTGCGCATTCGCCGTTGCGGCGACCGCCGCCGCAGCAGCCGGCATCGAACCCGCCGCAGCATGGGCCTGCTGCCCGTTCTGCATCAACATCGCGCCGCCGATCATGCACAGTCCGACGCCGCACAGCGTGACCGCTCCTGCCATCGCGTTCTTGCTCATGTTTCTCCTCGGGTCAGAGTTGAGATGTGCCAACACTTGCCGCCTGCGGCAAGTGTGCACGGGAAACAAAATGTACTTGGCGGATCACCAGTTTGAAAGCAATATGTCGAGATACAACGCCGTAGGTGTCGATTTTTGAATTCAGATCACCGATTCTCGGTCGGTCGTTGCGGAAAGTGTGAGAAGCGCACGAAGTGCGCCCGATGCGGTGCGACGATTCGTTTGCATGAGGGAAGTCCTTTCGGAAGCGCGTGAAGCGAATGCCTCGCCGCGTTGTGGAACCGAAAGGACTCCGCGACTGCGTAGGCGATCTCTCAACGATCTATGTGCTCTGGGGAAGACGCCGGATGGGGGAGGGCGGCGGAGAAGTGGCGGAGGCGCAGAGGGGGCAGTCAGCAGTGAGGCAGGCAATACACGGCACGTGCCAGACAGTGCTTGGCACCGCTTGGCACGTGCCGTGATTTGACTTGCTTTGATTTGACTTGCTTTGACTTGATGTGATGCGTTGCGATCGAGGTTCGACCGAGGATCAACGACGCCGGCGCGCCGTGAGTCCTGCGAGGCCGAGCAACGCGAGCGCGCCCGGAGCTGGCACCGCGGTGATATCCATGTACGCTTGGTCGACGAAGCCCGTGTTGTTGCCGATCGAGGCGTTCTGGTAGGCGACTTGATAGACAACCCAAGTGGTGTTGACTGGAATTGCCGCGGTGACCGAGGCCGATTCCCACGTGTTCGGATTCGCATCGAGGTTGAGCGCGCCGTTCCCCGAGTTTCCAAGCATCGAACCGAAGGTCGAACCGCTGAAGAACATCACGTTCACGATCGCGAAGGCGCCGATGTAGCCGCCGTTCGTGTTGAAGAGCGCGCTGGCGTTGACGTTCGCGTTGCCCGCATTGATGAGCGCGGAGTACGACGACACATCGACGGCTTGGAAAGTCTGCGTGTAGGTGAGGCCGTCGTCGGTCATGCCGAGCATGCGCGCGCCGGAGGCGGGCGTCACACCGAGTGCGGGGCCGGTGATGCTGCCAACTTCGATCCCCCAAACATTCTGAAAGCCCGTGAAGTTGTTGAGGACATTGGCCGCAGTCGTGAACGAGAGGCTCTCGAATCCTGGGTTACTGAGGATGTTCGCCGAGGCGTCGCTCGTCGTGAGGAATGCAGAGGCGGCGAGGGCGACGGCGGCGATGGAGGCGACGGGGGCGATCGCAGCTCTTTCGCGAGCATTCGTCACGAGCGTTGTCGATGCGAAACCACACTCGCGCGTGTGAGCAATGAGCGTCTTCATGTTGGAAGTCCTTTCGAGGAGAGTGCCGGAAGGCGTGGCCCTCAGGAATGAGAGCCGGAATCGAAAGGAATCCGTGCGCGGTGT
>CAIWCL010000074.1 GCA_903911205.1 uncultured bacterium | reverse complement strand
TAGGTTGTGACTGGGTCGAGTTCCGCGAGGAGTTCACTGCTGCCGCCTGGAGCCGTGCGGAAAAGCTGGAAGCCTGTTGCCGCGGCGATGGATGGCCACGTCAAGACGACGCCGTCTTGGCTCGTACCTTGTGACGCTGTGAGCACGGGGCCCGCGATATTGCGCCACCCTGCATCTTCAGGGCTTGCCGCGCTATCAACCGACGTCGTCGTTGCTTTGACGCTGTAGAGATAGGGGACAAGCGGAGTCGCGGTCGTGTCGTCGTAGAACGTCGTGGTGCCGCTCGTCACAACGGCGATCTGCGCGGGAACTCCGCCCTCGGTGCGGCGATAGATGCGGTAGCCCGTCGCTCCGTTGAGCGCGGTCCAAGAGACGCGAACCTTCGCCGCGACGCCTTCACCCGCAGCGACGTTCGCTGGCGGTGCTGGTGCACGCACGCCGGTGTCCGCGGTCGAAAGACCGGTTGACCCGAGGACGGACACGGCCTTCACGCTGTACGAGTAGGTGGTGGCGATGGCCGCGGTGGTGTCGTCGTAGGTCGTCGCATCGCTGCCGCTTGTTTGACCGAGCAGCGTGGGCGTAGCCGTACCAATCGCGCGCCACACGCTGTACCCAACCGCGCCAGGTGAGGCAGTCCAGGTCACGCGAACTTTGTCGGTAAAGGTGCCGTCCGATGCCGCAACACCAGCAGGAACCGCGACGTTGCGCCAACCAGTGTCGGAAAACTCGAAGCCGTCACCCTGTGCGTTGATGGTGCGAACAAAGTAGGTGTACTCCACGAGCGCCGCGGCAGTCGTGTCGTCGTAGGCGAGCGCGGTTGAGGCAAGCTGTGCGATCTGTTCAACGCTTCCGCCGGGAGCTTGGCGCAGCACCTTGTAGCCCGTCGCATTCGCGGCGGCGGTCCATGTGATGCGCACTTTGCCACCGAACGTGCCGTCGGAGGCCGCAACATTTCCTGGCGCAGTGTCGAGCACACCTGCATCGACGCGCACAGAATCAATCCATGTGGTCGCGCCGCTCAGCACACCTGGGCGATTCGCCGAGCCGCCGATCGTGATCGCAACCGGGTATCGCTGGCCGCTCGTCCAGTTCGTGAAGAAGAATGCTTCGGGATCTCCGTACGCGTAGGTGCTGACGTACAGGGTGTCTGACGCAGCGACGTACTGAACGTAGAGCGTCTCTGTGTAGGTGAAGTCAAACTCGTACTGGCCATCGGAGGTTCGGTAGAACTCGAACGGATACTGCGACGATGCGACCCACGGAGAGACGATCTGGCTGTCGCCGCCGAATTGGTCGTACGCCTTGTACTCAATCCAGCGATTGAACGATCCGTTTTGCGGGGTCGTATACGACGTTCCGACGCTCCACAGTTTCGATTGCGTGGGAATTCCGTTCGCGCTCAGCGGTGAGCCTGGACGGAACGTGCCGAATGTCACGTACTCCGCGGTTCCGGCCGCGCCATTCGACCGAGGTGCGCTCGCGATGACGACACGTGCGGCCCAGTTTGAGGTCGAACGAATCGACCATCCCTTTGCGAGGAAGCCCGCAAACTTGCGAGCCGCCTGCGCGCTGTCTGCGGTCGTTGCGAACTCTGCGCGTCCGTTCCGCTCGACAAACGAGAGTGCCGGCGACGCCGACACTTGCTGCCAGTAGGCGCTGATCACGCCATCGGCGAAATCGTCGGCAAAGACTTGTGCATTGGCGCGAGGAGCGGCCAGCAGCGATGCGATCGCCGCGATCAACGTGAGCGCGAGGAAGGTGTGAAAGCGCGTGAAAACCTGAAGCATCGGCGCAGTGTAATCACGCGTCGAAAGGCTTCGAGAAATTTGGCAGAAAAATACCCGCGACTTTTCGTTGCGAAAAATCATCGACCGTTTCGCACGCGCTTGCCGCCGATCGTGAGATCGACGTGCTTCGGACGCGGCGGCTTCGACGCGGCTTCTCCACTCGGACAGCCGGGGCATGCACTCTTCGTCGACTTCTTGCGCGGAATCAACGGGCGCACAACCAACGCCACAGCGCCGAGCGCGAGGAGCGTGGCAATCCAGAATTGCCAGTCGTTGAGGGGCAGCGTGCCGACGAGCGACGGCCAACGTGCATCCATCATCCAACGACCCCCGCAAGGATGACGAGTTCGCGCGTGAGGAAAGCAAAGAGATACGCAACGCCCGACATCCACGCAAACTGAATCGCTGGCCACTTCCATGAACCAGTTTCGCGTCGCGTGACCGCGAGCGTTGGCAGGCATTGCAGCGCGAGGACGTAGAACACAAGAAGGCCCGCACTCGTCGCAGGATCGAAGAGTTTCGTGCCATCCGCGCGGGTCGCTTGCGAGAGTTCGTCGGCGACGCGCGCGTCGTCGTCGGAATCGCCACGCCCAACGAGCACGGTCATCGTGCTCCGAAAGACTTCGCGCGCAAGGAAACTGGTGAGTACGGCGATGGTGAGTCGATCGTCAAAACCGAGGGGCGCGAACAGCGGTTGAACCGCACCGCCGAGTTGTCCGGCGAACGAAGATTCCTGCTGCGCGCGCTGCGTGAGGACATCCGCGTCGTTGCGCAGCGATTCGATCTCTTGCTGCAGCGTTTCGATCTCTCCTTGCTGCGTTTCGTCGAGTGTGGCGGGGGCGCTGACGTTCGCTTCGATGAGAGCTGCGCGCGCTTCAAGCGCGAGCGCCGCTTCTGGCGTCTCAGCCTTCGGATACGCGCTCATCCACCAGAGCACGACACAGATCGCAAGAATCACCGTTCCTGCATTCTTCAAGAAGACGATTCCTCGATCCCATGTCGTGAGCAAGGCTGCACGCAGATCGGGCAGTCGATAAGGCGGCAACTCGAGCACCATCGGCCGACTCTTGCCTCTGAGCACCGTCTTGCGAAACAGTGCGGCGGTCAGCAGCGCGGCGATCGCGCCGAGCGCGTAACAACCAGCAAACGCAAGCCCTGCGAGGAACGCCGAGTGCGGGAACAGAATCGAAACGAGCAACACGTACACACCAACGCGCGCAGAGCAACTCATGAACGGCGCGACGAGAATGGTCGCGAGTCGATCTTTCGGATCAGGAATCAGGCGCGTTGACATGATGCCTGGCAACGCGCACGCATGGCTCGAAAGCAGGGGAACGAATGCCTGTCCCGGCAGGCCAAAGCGGCACATGATGCGATCCATCACGAACGCCGCGCGCGCGAGATAGCCCGTATCTTCAAGGAGCGCGAGAAGAAAGAACAAGAGGCAGATTTGCGGAAGAAACACGACGGTTCCCGCGACGCCACCAATCACGCCATCGACGAGCAAACTCGAAAGATCGCCTTCGGGAAGCACTGCGGCAAGCGAAGTGCCAAGCCACGCGCATGCATCCTCGATCAACGTCATCGGCAGTTCGGCCAAGCGATAAATCGTGAAGAAGACCGCCGCCATCGCGAGGACGAAGACGATCGCACCGAGAATGGGATGCGTGAATGCTGCGTCGAGACGATCGGTCAAACGATCGCTCTCGCCGCCGATCGTGTTTGGTCCACCGACGCTCGCGGCGACGGT
>CAIWCL010000073.1 GCA_903911205.1 uncultured bacterium | reverse complement strand
GCCCGAAATCCGCCTCGGCGCGCGGATGGCAAGGAGGGGAAACGAAGCTGTATCCGCAGCGATACAGCGAGTTGAACCCGACACCGCCAGCCGAGATGCTGGGCGGATTGAAGCCCAGCGGATCCATCAGACAGAACCTAGAACGGAATCTCCGCAGAGAACGAGAAAACCTGCGTTTCGTCGGTTTCTTGCTTCACCAGCGGGATCGCAAAGTCGAATGCCAACGGGGCCGGCCCAAACTGCGGGATGTAGAGCCGAACTCCGACGCCCACCGAGACACGGTATTGATCGAGGCCGACATCGTCGGTGACCGTACCCGAGTCGACGAACGCGACTCCCGAGAACGAGTTTTGGAAAATTGGTTGCTCGTACTGCGCGCCCGCGAAGAACATCCAGAGGCCACCGACCGGGTCGGTTGGGTCTGTGTCCGGATCGATGTTCGCGGTGGCTTTCGGGCTCACGGTGCGGAATTCAAAGCCGCGGAACGTACGGCCACCAAGGTAGAAACGCTCGTAGACCGGTGCGTCGTCGCCCAGGATGTATCCGAGGTCGGTTGAAAGTCGCAGGGTCGAGCGGCGGCCGAGGAAGTCTTCGCTCACCGTGAAGAAGTGCGTGTATCCGCCGCGGAACACCGTGAAGGGGTCGATGTCCTCGAAACTCACGAATTGGGTTGCGGCGAATTCAAACGCGCCGCCGCGACTCGGTCGGAACTGGCGATCGACGTCGGTGCGCTTGACGAACATTCCACCCGAGATGTAGTTCGCCGGGCCAGCGTCATCGGCCACCTCCACTGGCGTGTCTGGATCGAACCCGGTGAGTTCAACCCAGGTGTAAGCGCCCGTGACGCCGACGCTCCAGAAGTCGCCGAGTTTGCGCGAAATCGAAAGCGGAGTCGATGCGCGGTTCTCGTCGTAGTCCTCGTAGATGCGATAGCGGTAGAACGGCGAGACGCGGAAGGCGTAGTCGGTTTCGAAAAGATGCGGCTCGAGGAAGTCGAGGCTGAAGTTCGAGACCTCGTTGCCGGGCGCGATCGACATCGTGAACTGCTGGCCCGCACCGCGGAAGGCGCGGCCCGCGACGAGTTCATCGAACGTTTCCGGCGTGTCGGCGATGTCGAAGTTGCGCTGCGAAACGCTGAACTGACCGAACACGCCGGAGTCGGTGCCGAGGCCGACGCCGAAATTCACGCTACCCGTGTTGCGCTCTTTCACCTCGGTGAGCACGTCGCGCACTTCACTGCGAACAATGGCGTCGGTTGCGACGGTCTTTGCGTCCGCGGCACGAGCTTGCCCGGTTGCCGCGTTGGAGGCATCGGCCGCCGCCTGCGCTCCAGTTGCGTTCGAGGTGGATTCAGCCGTCCCCGTGGCATCGGGCGTATCGAGCGCATCCTGCTCTTCTGGACGCGCGCGCTGGACGGTGACGCGCACATCGTTGAAGAGTTGCGACATTCGGACCCGGCGCTCTGAGTTCTCGATTTCGCGGCCATCGAGCACACGGCCCGGTTGGATGCGCACGAGTCGGCGAACAACCTTGTCTTTCGTCAGGAAGTTGCCTTGGATGTTCACCAGCCCCGTGATCGTGCGTGGGCCTTCGCGGATGCTCACCAAGAGGTCGACGAGAGGTTCTTCGCCGACGCGCACGGTCCGATCATTGAGCGCGGCGTCAACATGTCCGAGCAGGAAGTACGCATCGCGAACACTCGCGAGGCTCTTCTCAATCTTGTACCGAGAGTAGATGTCGCCTTCGTGGATGAAGAGCAACGCCTCAATTTGATCCGGCGTGAGAACTCCCAGCGGTTTAGGGCCTTCTGCGCCGAGGCCTTCGATCACCACGTTTCGCAGGCGATAGCGGCGTCCTTCGCTGACCACGAAAACGATCTTCGCTTCTTTCGAGTCTGCTGAGATCTCAATGCGACGATCGACGCGCACATCGACGAAACCGCGATCCTTGTAGAACTTATCGAGTTTCGCAACGTCGTCGATCAGTCGCTCTTCATCGAGTTCGCCCTTGCCAAAGAGCGGAAATGCTGTGCGCGACTTGATCTCTGCGGACAGTTCATCCGCGTTGAAGGTCTCGTTTCCGACGAAGAGGATTTCCTTCACCTTGACGCGAGGTCCCTCTACGATCCGGAGGATGAGGATCCCGGAGTCCTTCAAGAGATTCTCATCGACCGTCACTTCGGCGAGGTAGTGGCCGCGTTGGCGATAGAGCTCTTTGATGCGCGTAACCGATTGTTCAAGAAGGAAGTCGTCGCGCGGGCCGCCCGCGTAGAGCGGGATCGCCTTGCGGAGGTCTTGGTCCGAAATCAGCTTGTTGCCGACAACCTGCAGATCGCGCACGATCGGTTGCTCGGTGAGCACGTACGTGAGTTCCACCGAGCCATCGGGTAGCACCTTGGCGACGGCGTCCACGGTGTCGAACTGGCCAAGTCGATAGAGCGTCGACACGTCGTTGCGGACGGCTTGGGCCTCAAACGGCTGCCCTGCGGCAACACGAATGTTGTTGAGGATCTCGCGCTCAGTGACGCGGTCGAGGCCGGTGAAGACAACCTTCGAGATCGGACGGTCGGCGAGTGTTTCGTCATCGATCGCGGTCTGCGCGCGCGCGGGTTGCGCGATGCCGCTGGCGAGTGCGATGGCAATGGCAAACGAAGCGAGGAGGCGAAGTGGTCGCGGTGAACGTGCTGGAGCGTGATGTGCGAACGAGCAGTGCGCACGCGAAATCTTTCGCGGGGCCTCGGCCCCGAAGTGAGTCGCGTCGGTGGATGTTCGGCCGCCATCCGGCATTCCGCGCAGAATAGCGAATCCGCGATGTACGCGCGGAGAGTTGCCGCGATGCGCGGTGGCGGGGGCGGTTCGAGATGGGTACTCTCCGCGCCATGACGACTGCCATCGCGCTCAAGCGCACGCCGTTCCATGCCCTGCACCTCGACCACAAGGCCAAGATGGTGGAGTACGCGGGCTACGACATGCCCATCTCGTACGGATCGATCATCGACGAGCACAAGTGGTGCCGCGCCAGTGCAGGCTTTTTCGACGTCTCACACATGGGGCGCCTCCGCTTCAGCGGTCGTCATGCGCGGAAGTTCCTCGACCACGTGTGCACGCGCCAGATCTGCGGCATGCAGGCTGGCATGGTGCGTTACTCACTCGTGTGCAATGACCAGGGCGGTGTCCGCGATGACGTCCTTGTCTACTGCGTCGACGAAGACGAGTACCTCATGGTCTGCAACGCAGCGAACCGTCACAAACTCTTGCAGCATTTCGCTGAGCGCAAGGGTCAATTCGCCTTCAAACTCGAAGACGAAACCGACTCGACCGCGATGGTCGCGATCCAAGGACCAAAGGCGATGGAGCTGATTTCGAGGATGTCAAGCACGATTCCCTCGATGAAGCGCTACCGCTTCCTCGTGAAGAATCTCGTCGTCATCAAATTGCTTGTCTCGCGCACTGGTTACACGGGCGAGGATGGCGTTGAAGTGATTCTCCCGTCGAGCATGGCGAAACTCGCGCTCGGCATGGTGCTCAAGGACATGGGCGGCGACTCGAGCGTGGTGAAGCCGGTCGGCCTCGGCGCGCGTGACACGCTGCGCATGGAAGCGGGCATGCCGCTCTACGGACACGAAATCACCGAAGAAATCGATCCGGTTTCTGCAGGGCTTGAGTTTGCCATCAAGTTCGACAAGGGCATGACTGGTGGCCCGGATGACGAGCGCACCGGCACGTTCATCGGTCAGGAAGCACTTCGGAAGA
The DNA here is from genome assembly GCA_903911205.1 of uncultured bacterium. GTDB lineage: Bacteria > Planctomycetota > Phycisphaerae > Phycisphaerales > SM1A02 > QWPT01. The sequence goes on along the minus strand of CAIWCL010000073.1, from coordinate 303 downwards.
TCAAGGCCGACGGCCCTGCCAAACGGCTTGTGGGGCTGTCCATTGAAGGTCGTCGATCGCCGCGGCAGGGGATGCACATTCTGTCGGGCGGTCAGGTCGTTGGCGAAGTGACGAGCGGTTGTATCTCGCCGTCTCTCGATCGTGCAATCGCGATGGCGTATGTGCCGTCATCGCTCGCCGCGGAAGGTACGGCACTCGAGCTCGACCTTGCAGGCAAGGGCACGACGCCAGCGGTTGTTGCGAAGTTGCCGTTTGTAAGTCATGTTTGAGCGCTCGCAACTGGCCTGCGGTGCGGTTTCGCCG
>CAIWCL010000072.1 GCA_903911205.1 uncultured bacterium | reverse complement strand
GTGCCGAGGAAGAGATCCCACGAGAGCCACTCTGGAATCGGGTCGGTGCCTTCGGGGCGCGGATTGCCCTGCGGCCACCAACCGGCCGGACGATTGGTCCACGCGTAGACCTCCTTCACCGGGCCGATCACGCCCTGCCGGAGCAGCATGCCGCCGTACTGTCGGAACTTGGTCGCAATGCGCTGCGTGCCCATCTGCGTGACAACGTTCGGCATGCGCGCGGCCGCCTCGGCGAGGGCGCGGTTCTCCCACGCGCCGCGGGCGAGCGGCTTCTGGCAGTAGATGTGCTTCCCCATGTTCATCGCGGCCATCGAGATGGGCGCGTGCATGTGGTCGGCGGTCGAGCAGCACATCGCGTCAAAGCCCTTATCGAGCTTGGTGTACGCCTCGCGCCAATCGCGGAAGGTCGCAACGCCGGGCAAGCGCGCCTTGCGGACTTCGCCCTTGTCGTTCTTCGAGTCCATCGTCCAACCATCAAGTTGGCGCTGATCGACGTCGCAGAGGCCAACCACCTCGATCATCTTGTGGCCGACCAATTCACTCAGGTCGCTCTGTCCCATACCGCCGCAACCGACTTTCAGAAGGCGCAGCTTCGAGTTCTGGTTGAGGCCCCGTGTGAGGAACGCGGGCGCAGTCGCTGAGGCGATCTGCTGCGCGAGTCCGGCAGCGACGGGCGTGGCAAGCGTGGTAAAGACGAACTGGCGTCGGGTGAGGCTCATGGAGCGCATTCAACCAAAAACCCCCGCAGGTTTCGCGGGGGTTTGAGGTGTGGCCAGAAAAACAACTGAATCGGGAAAGGCGCCCTTTCGCAAGCCATCACGGGAGGAAGGGATCGACTTCGCGAATCTCTGCCCCCTTCGGCACCACGCGGCGCGCGGTCCACGAGAGTGTTGCGGCGCCCGGCTTTCCATCGGCTGCGCGACCCGAGAGCGCCACCGTCCATCGAAGGACTCCCTCGGGGCGGTCGTACTTGAGGTAGTCGGCGTCGGTCGAGAGCGGCGACGACAGATCGCGCAGTTCAAACTTCAACGGCTCGCTGCGCGACACGGGAATGAAATCCTCGACGACGATGGATGTCGCGTGCGCGAGGCTCGACGAGAGATCGACGCGCCATCGCCACGTCGTCACGTCCGACTTCGTGAACAGTCCGTCGTCCTTTGTCTCCTCAGAAACGAGCGTTCGCCGCGCAGTGACGCGCGCATCGGCGCCGAACCAGAACGTAGCCTCGGCACCTTCTGGAATTGCTGGGATCTCCGCTGCTCCCACCGAATCGTCGCCGACGAAAAGCCGCGCCTCGCCCGCAAGGATGCGGAAGCCGGAATCGTTGCGCGCCTTTCCTTTCAGATAGACAAGCGGCGTCACGACGGGCCGTGCGATGTACGAGAACTCGGGCTTGAGTGTGAACGCGGCAACGCGCTGCGTCGTCTCGCGCGATTGATCGCTCGGGATCGTCACGCGACGCTGGACGACGTACGTCGCGAAGGCGCTGCCCGATTCCTCGCTCTCTTCGTACGCCGCGTCGAGTTCGACGCCAAGGCGATTTGGATCCTCACCAGGGTCGCCGATGATGCCGCCGGTCAAGCCTCCAGAACCCCCGCCTCCAGAACCCCCGCCTCCAGAACCCCCGCCCCCAAACCCGCCGCCGCCACCGCCGGGCCGGCCAGGCATGCCGGGCTTTCCTGCTGCAGGTTCACCAGTCGATCGCGGGTCGGCGCGATTGGCAATTGCGCCGTCGCGATCCATCCCGGCCGCGTCCTTCGCATCCCGCGTGAGATCACGCGGCGGCACGATCTCGAACGCCTTCGTCGGAACCATCGGTGGATACGGCAGGCTCGACGGCTCGGCAGTCGAGAGCGTGAGCGTGACGTTTTTCCAATCCTCGCCCGTCACTTGCGTGACGCGCGCGTCGAACTCGATGGAAAGCGCGTCGGCCGCGTCATCGCCGACATCGGTCGCGCGCACGGTGTAGACGGGCGTCCAGCTCGCATCGGTCACGCGATAGGAAAGCCACGCGACGCCCGCGCCGGCCGCGCTCTTTCCGATGGTGACGACCGCCGTGTGTTCGGTGCGCGAGCGACCTCCAATGGACTTCGCCCGCGCTTCGAGCGCCGCCAATTGTGCCTTGTTTTCTCGTGCTTCTTGGTTGAGGCGCATGCTCTCCCCGATGAGTTTCTCACGCGCTTCATCAAGGAACGCAACCTGCTTCGCAAGCGCCTCGGGATCGAGCGACTTCGAGCCAAACTCACGCGCACTTTCGGTTGCGGTCTTCTGCGCGATCGAATTCAACAGCACATTCTGGTCGTTCAACTTTGCCAAACGAAGCGCGACCAGTTCGCTCGTCCGCCGCGCTCCTTCGAGTTGCGCGAGTGTTTCGCGCAATTCTGGATTGGTCGAGGCATCGACCGCCGTGACCACCGATTCGTAGCGGACGTCGAGGAGTCGTGCGCCTTCGACGCGTGCAGACATGTACTCCTCGAGAATGCTCGGCATACCGCTGACGCGCAGTTCGAACGTGCCAACGCCCGCAGGGAGTTCGATGCGCCGCGTGACTTGTGCCGCATCGGAGTAGAGCGTGACCGCATCGATGGGCGCATCGACCGTGAGAACGGTCGGCGCGAGCGCCGCGGCAAGTTCCGCGCTTTCTGCTTGTGGCAACGCAAATGCGGGCGACGTCGCGAGAAGTACGGTCGACGAGAGCGCGACGAAACAGCACGCCGCGCGAGCACGATCGAAGGTCGAATCATTGGAGGCGAAGGTCATGCCCGCAGCATACTTCGGCGGCGCGACAGTACGTTCGCAATTCACTCGTCGCGCGCGGTCGCGTGCATCGGGCCAGCGGTGTAGGCGCGGGCGATTTCCTGCGCGAGGGCACGCGGAGAACTCTCCATCTTCTCGCGAAGCTTTGGAACTTCCCGCTCGCGCCAGCGCGCATGGCGTTCTTCGACGTCGCGTCGCTCTGCAGTCGGCAGCGCTTTCACGAGATCGCGGGCAAACGCCTTCGCACCCTTGCGAATGTCATTCGGTGCGATCGACGCGCCGTTCAACGCCCAGTACGCCGCTTCCGTCGTGTCCTTCTCGACGCCGCGACCTTCGCGGTAGAGCCCCGCAAGATTGAGCATCGCTTCGGGTACACCCGCATCCGCCGCAATCTGGAAAATCCGCACGGCTTCCTCCGCGTCTTGCGCGGTACCGCGACCTTCTGCGTGATGGACGCCAAGGCTCGTTAGCGCACCCGCATGACCAAGCGTCGCAGCGCGCACGTACCAACCAAGCGCTGTGCCATGATCAGGTTCAGCTCCGCCGCGACCGGCGAAGTAGTCGCCGAGCGCGACCATCGCGCGCGCATCGCCACACTCAGCGGCCGCACGAAGCCAACGCACGCCTTCCGTTTCATTCGCTTCACAGCCGATGCCGTCGAAGTAGGCGACACCGAGGTTTGCCATCGCCGTTGCGTCACCTGCGTTGGCGCCGCGCTCAAACCACGTGAACGCCTCGCGTTCGTTGCGTCCGACCGCGCGGCCCTTTGCGTACATCGTGCCGAGCGCAGCCATCGCCTGTGCGTTGCCCGCTTCTGCGGCGCGCCGCTGCCATGCGGCAGCACGGGCGTCGTCGCGCCCAACACCACGCCCACCTTCGAGGTATGCGTTTGCGACGAGGTGCATCGCACGCGTGTTGCTAGCTTCGGCCGCGCGCAGATACCAGCGGAACGATGCACCCAAATCCTTCGAAACACCCGCGCCTTGCGCGTATCGAGCGCCGAGGAGCGTCATCGCCGCCGCGTCGCCGGCATCGGCGGCTTCTCGGTAGTAGCCGATCGCCTTCGCGTCGTCGGAAGTGATGCCTTCGCCATTCGCGTGGTGGGCACCGAGCGCGGTGAGCGCCTGCGCGTGACCGGTTGCCGCTGCGCGGGTGAACCAATCGACGGCGACCGCGTCATTCTCTGCAACAACTCGCCCCTGCGCGTGCATCTTCCCGAGAATGAACATCGCTTGTGCGTCGCCGGCATTCGCGGCATCGCGAAGTTCGGCGACGTCGACCTTGCGCGAGG